>CAJLWO010000096.1 GCA_905210435.1 uncultured Bacteroidales bacterium | reverse complement strand
TGGCGAACTATATTCCTTATTTGAACCGCATTGCACGGTCTGTGCGTCCGATAATGCGTTGATAATCAACGTTCGCTTTCCGGACGCACAGACCGTGCGTCCCTACAATATCAGCCGAAATTTCGCAGTTTTATAATACTGTCGTCAATACCTGATTTGATATGTGCTGTGAATTGAATTTCAAGGGGAGGCCGGGGATTTGTTTTCCGGAGCAACCGTTTTTGAGCCTGTCAGCAACCATTTGTGATTGTTTTTATTGTAACTTTGCCACGTGGGAATCAATCTACGGGTAATACGATGACAGAATCTATCAGAATACGGAACTATGCCGACACACTGTTTTTCAGTGAAATCGACCATGACACATACTGCGAATACCGTCTGCCGGGTCATGGACTCATGTGGGTAAGGTCGGGGCGGATGGAAATCACATCACCGTCGGGCACTGTCTGCGCGTGTCCCGGCCAGTTCATATTCTGGCAGCGCGACTGCGCGTCGTCGATGAAAAAACTTTCCGACGGCAATTCCCCTTTCTCGTCAATAGCCATAACGCTTCCGCGCGAGCAACTGAAAACATATTTCCGCGAGCATGTCACACTCGGCAAGTTGCGCGGCAAACTCCATCCCGTGGGAGGGACTGCCATGCTGCTTCCGGAGACCATTCGGCTGGAAAGCCTGTTTTATTCGCTGCTGCCCTATGTGGAACGTGACATAGAGCCGTCGGCATCAGTCATAAATGAAAAGGTAGCCGAGGCCATCGGCACACTGCTGTCGATTGACGACCGTTTCTATCCCACCCTGTTTGACTTCTACGAAACCTGGAAGATAGATCTCTATGAGTTCATGAAGGCACATTTCACCGAAGATATGGGCATCGAAGAATTCGCCCACTACTCGGGACGCAGCCTCGCCACATTCAAACGCGATTTCGCAAAAATAAGCGACCTTACCCCGCAACGCTGGCTCATAGAGCAACGTCTCGCCTACGCCGCCCAACTCATAGCCGCAGGCGATAAGCCGGGAGAAGCGTGGCCGAGAGCCGGATTCAGAAACAAAGCGCATTTTTTCAAATCGTTCCGCGACAGATACGGCTGCACGCCCTCCGAATATTATAAAAACGGACATATATGAGACACCCTCTAATATTATCGACTCTATTAATCGCGATAACCGCGATTATGACATGCAACGCATCGCAAACCAAAACAGAAAAGCATAATATGGATACACCGGTTTTGACATTTAAAATCGCCGACAACGTGCGCACCGAGAAAGTGCATTTCAAAAACCGTTTCGGCATCGAACTGACAGGCGTCGGGAAATAAGACGCGATACAATACCACGGGGGCGAGACGCCCCCGCTATTAGTTTTGCAACAACAAAGAAAAGGTTAACTTT
>CAJLWO010000095.1 GCA_905210435.1 uncultured Bacteroidales bacterium | reverse complement strand
ACCGGGTAAGGGGGGGCTATGTCTCTATTTTTGTCTTAAATGAAAGAGCCGTGCCCTTTCGGTTTAATTACATCCGTTCGGGCACCTTGATGCCGAGCAATGCCATACCTTGGGCTATGACACGGGCGGTGGTTTCGCTCAGCGCCAGACGCAGGGCACGCACTCCGGCGTTCTCCTCACGCATGATGGGGCAGTCGTGGTAGAACTGGTTGTACTGCTTTACAAGTTCGTAGACATAGTTTGCGATGACTGAGGGAGCAAATTTCTTGCCGGCGTCGGCCACTGTTGCGGGGAAGTCGGCGAGGGTCTGTATCAGTGCCACCTCTTTCTCGTTGGGTGTCACGCCGGTGTAGTCAAACGCGGTGATACCCTGCTCGGCCGCTTTGCGGAGCACAGAACGTATACGGGCATAGGTGTACTGTATGAACGGGCCGGTGTTGCCGTTGAAGTCGATTGACTCTTTGGGGTTGAAGGTCATGTTCTTGCGCGGGTCGACCTTAAGCAGGAAGTATTTGAGTGCTCCGAGACCTACCGTTTCGGCTATCTCCTCGGCTTCAGCTTCGGTCAGGCCGTCGAGTTTGCCCAGTTCGCGCGATACCTCGCGTGCAGTGCCCACCATCTCGTCCATGAGGTCGTCGGCGTCGACCACCGTGCCCTCGCGGCTCTTCATCTTACCCTCTGGGAGTTCGACCATACCGTAGGAGAAATGCACCAGGTCCTTGCCCCATTTGAAGCCGAGTTTGTCGAGGAGCAGCGACAGCACCTGAAAGTGGTAGTTCTGCTCGTTACCGACCACGTAGACCATCTTGTCGATAGGATAGTCCTGATAGCGCAGCTTGGCGGTGCCTATATCCTGCGTCATGTAGACCGAAGTTCCGTCAGCACGCAGCAACAGCTTGTGGTCGAGGCCGTCGGCGGTGAGATCGGCCCATACGGAGCCGTCATCCTTGCGGTACATGATGCCTTTTTCGAGCCCTTCAAGCACCTTCTCCTTGCCTTCGAGGTAGGTCTGGCTCTCGTAGTATATTTTGTCGAAATCGACTCCCATACGCTTGTATGTCTCGTCGAAACCGGCATATACCCATGAGTTCATCATCTCCCACAGACCGCGTATCTCGGGGTCTTTCTGCTCCCAGCGCACGAGCATCTCGCGGGCTTCGTTCATCAGCGGGGAGGCGGCTTTGGCTTCATCTTCGGTCATGCCCTTCTCCATCAGCTCCTTGACCTCGGCTTTGAAATGCTTGTCGAAGAGCACATAGAAGTCGCCGATAAGGTGGTCGCCTTTCTTGCCGGTCGACTCGGGAGTGGCACCTTCGCCCCATTTCTTCCATGCCAGCATCGACTTGCAGATGTGGATACCGCGGTCGTTGACGATGTTGGTCTTGACCACACGGTTGCCGCACGCCTTGAGTATCTCCGAGAGGCTGAAACCGAGCAGGTTGTTGCGCACGTGGCCCAGGTGGAGGGGCTTGTTGGTGTTGGGCGACGAGTATTCCACCATATAGAGGGGGGAGTCATCGGTAGCTTTGGTGATACCGTAGTCGGGAGTGTCCTCGATATGTTTGAGCACGGAGCACCAGAAACCCGGTTCGATGACGATGTTGAGGAAGCCGTTTATCACATTGTAGCGGCTCACTGCCGGCTCATTCTCCACGAGCCAGTCGCCTATCTCCTTGCCTACCATCGCGGGAGCCTTGCGGGCTGTCTTGACCCAGGGGAACACGATGACCGTCAGGTTGCCTTCAAATTCCTTTTTGGTTGTTTCCGGTACAATACCGGCGGCATCGGCGTCGATGTTGTACAGCTCCTTAAGAGCATGCGCCACTGCCTGTGCTATTATTCTGTCTATTGACATTTTCGTTGTTGATTTTGATTATGATGTTTACACTACTTGTAATTTATCAATTGCAAAGATACAAAAAATCAGTAATATAGCTGCTATATCCCCTGATTTTCCCATTGCTTCTGTCACGGCTCTTTCATTTAAGATCGACCTAAAATATCCAAAAGATGTGTATTTTA
>CAJLWO010000094.1 GCA_905210435.1 uncultured Bacteroidales bacterium | reverse complement strand
AAAATATATGAGGCTATGCAGGTGGAAAATTGCATTTCGACTTTGACTTTAGGAATTATTTGCGTGCCCGAAGGGAAAACACTCCACCGCAGAAAATGTACAGCCTCGCATCTACGGATTTTCAACATTAACATTTATTAACCATATAAAAGTAACAACGTATACGAATTTAATATACATTTGCAATGCACTTACAGCCGAAACGATTGATATTTCATCGGAAATATCCAATGCCCATTCGTTTTCGATATACGTAATTCTACGTGCCCGGGTACTGCCACGATTTTTAAATCATACACAGGTATGACAGGCAGTATCCATATTCATATTTTCCCGACATTCATTTTTAATCCGTACGGCCACCGACAGAATTTTTTCTGCCGGCGGTTATTGTTGTGTCCTGCCGCAACCTCAACCTTACCATGACCCTTTTATTAACTTTATTTATTAACCATTTAAATCACAAATCATTATGGCAATTGTAGCTATTCTTCTGATGTGCCTCGGTTTTCTGGGGTGTTTCGTTAACAAAATTCCGGGCCCGCTGTTGGCCTTCATCGGTCTGTTGCTCGCAAAATTCGCAGCCGACCTGCCTATTTCGTGGGGTATCATTGCATTATGCGCTGTCCTTGTAGTCGTCAGCATGGTAGTCAACGCCAAATATGTGCCGCAACTCGCAGCCAAGCTCTACCCCTACGGCAAAGGTGGCAAATGGGGCACATTCATCGGTTCACTTATCGGTCTGATTATCGCGCTGAAAGCCAGCGCTGTCGTAGGCATCATCTTCATGCTCGCCCTTCCCTACGGCTTTGCATGGCTGTTCGAGTATATGACCGACAAGGACAGCAAGGAGGCCGGCAAACGCGCCGCTTCGGCATTTACCGTCTATCTGGCATCGACAGTAATCAAACTCGTCGTAGTCTACCTGTGCTTCAATTTCACCATCAACAACATGTCTGACAACATATTAGGCTGATACACTGTCAATAGCACAAACTGTTTTGACAATACCTGACATTTTATTATAAACCAATAACCTATTTGTATTTTTATAAACCAATAACCTATTTGTAATGAAAAAGATTTTTTATTCAATGACAGCAGCCGCACTGCTTTTAGGCTTCACCTCTTGCGGCGGCAGCAAAAGTGGCAACAATGAATCCGAAGCATCCGAGCAATCGGAAGATGCCGCAATCCCCCGGACGGCCACAGTAAAGATTACCGACAACATGTTCGCTGACGGCGACATGAAGTGGGATATATTACTTGTACCGGGTGACTATACATTCAATTACGCCGACGGAGCTGCTGTAGTAGAAATAAAGGCAAAGGCCAACGGTATTGTTGACAAGGAGCTATCCTCTGATACGAAATTCGGTGTCTACGATGAAAACGGCAATGAGCTCGGCACCATGCTGACCTTCAGCGGCTCTGGCAATCTGTCGAAAGCCCTGCAGAACGGCGACAATGCCACCGAGTGTGTGCTCACTCTCAAATATTACGGCTTTGATACGCCGTTCCCCGAATTTATGGCAAAGGCTAAAGAGATAAAAGGTCTTGAGGCCATGGAATATCAGAAATCATCGAGCGACTCATCGACCGGCAGCAGCAGTGTGACTTCAGGCGACCTGTCGACATTTATCTCCAACGGTAAATCGGGAGACATCGACATGATGCTCGACGCTTTGGAGTGGGAGAACAGCGTGGAGGCAGCACTCAAGCCTCAGGTACGTGCTCTCGATGAAGAAGCCATCAAGACAGCTATCGAAATCGACAAGGCAAGCGAAGAGATAGGCGAGAAATATGACCGTCACAATCTCAACGGAGCACTCGGCACCATGGAAGACAAGATGACCGACAGCCAGCGCAGCCGTTACAATACCGCCATCGCCAACATGGTACACTATTACACTGCAAGCGAAGACGGGACAGAGTTCAACAACCTCTACCGTAAACTCCGCTACGGCATCTAAGCATCAACCTCTTTTCGTTTAAAACATTATCAATCAACTATCCGACACACATATATCAAGCACTGCGGGTGTTGCAAGACTACTGAATTTCAGCAGTTTTACGACACCCGCACTATTTTATTCACCTGACAGCGCCGGAAAGGAGGAACGTATAGCAAAACTATGATTAGCTGTCAGACATCACCGCAAATTGTAGGGACGCGATTCATCGCGTCCGCGCTATAGTTATGATATTAATACATTACACCATTCGGGCGCGGACGCGATGAATCGCGTCCCTACAA
>CAJLWO010000093.1 GCA_905210435.1 uncultured Bacteroidales bacterium | reverse complement strand
TTTATTTTATTGAATATCAGCAATTAATATCCGTTTTTAAGGGCTGACTAAATACTCAGGTTGGAGACTTAATAAGAGTCCCATTCCCCTCGAAAATTAAAAATTCTAAGTGTATAGGAGATTCTGTAAGGAATATTATTTCGATCAAGAAGCATCTCTGCGAGTTTTCGCTGATTGAGCCGCTGTTCAAGCATTCGCCGATTCAGTCGGGTGATATGAGTCCGGTAGAAAATATAGCGAGCTATTATCTCTATGAGAATGGCTTGCTGACGCAGGTGCTGCTGAACGAAGCAATTATCAACCGCGAGGTGTTTGACATCTACGAGCTGACGGAGCGCGACCGCAAGATGGTGCTCGACAAGGAAGGGATTCCTGTCGGAGATCTTCCTGTCAGCGCCATAGCCCGCGACCGATACCTGGAGTTCCTCAAACTCCACAGGAGCGAGTTCCCGGCATCAGAGGAGTTGACAGCTCACATCAACGCACTCCCCGAAAGCGATGAGCAGCCGCGCCTTGAATTTGAGCGTCTGTATCAGAAGAACTACGACTGGGAGGAGTTTTGCATTCAGAATCATGTGAACCCCATAGAGGCATGGTATCAGTTCTCCGTGGCGCAGGTGCTTCCGGCACAGCGCACTCAGGAGCTTGCCTTTGAGTTCGTCACCGATATCGTCCGCACACTGCTCGAGAAAGACGATGACGGCGTGATGCCGATGGTCGACCGCACCGGCGAAGGTATGGTGTCGGAGCGCATTCAGGCCGAGATGATCGAGCAGGGTTACACCGGAGCGCAGTATGCCCAAGTGTGTCAACTCTTAGGCATGCCTATCGCGAAATATCTGCGCACTCGCTTCTTCGAACAGCTGAGCAACCGCCTCAATCTTTTCATGTATCTACCAAGGACGCCCTTCATCTGGCATCTCACCTCCGGGCCGCTTCATGCCATGGAGCTGCTTGTGAGCATCTATAAATGGGACCGCAACACGCTGAGCCGCGTGAAGAGCGTCTATTGCGCCAACCGCGAGGCAGCGCTTACCGACCGCCTTGCCACCCTCGCCCAGAGCGCCGACCCCTCCGCACAGGGCGAAGCCGCCGACATCCGCGCCCAGCTGCGCGAACTCGCGGCCTTCACCGACAAACTCGACGCCCTCCTTGCCTCGGGCTACGACCCCAAGCTCGACGACGGCGTGGGCAAAAACATCGCCCCGCTCCAGCAGGCCGGTCTCCTGAGCTATCCCGTGCTCAAAGAAACCGGCGGCCGCAAATCCCAGCTCAACAAATTCCTCAACGCCGACTGGTAAAAACTACATCATCGACTTATGACATCTTCAACAGAGCAAACCGCTTTTCACAATTTCCTCAGCAAACTCCTTGAACAGAAGGAAACAGTCGCTTTGGAATTCAAACATACTAAAGGCGGATTCCCTCCAACTTTTTGGGAATCATATTCTTCCTTTGCAAATACCGAAGGAGGATCTATCGTATTCGGTGTTAAAGAGAAGGACGGAAGATTCTATCCTGACGGACTAACAGCCGAACAAATAAAAAAATATAAAGACGACATCTGGAATCAAATAAACAGCAAACAGAAAGTAAATCGTAAGATTATCTCCGATAAAGATGTATCTGAAGTAGAATACAATGGCGCTTGGTTCCTATTATTCAACATTCCTCGTGCCAGCAGGGATCAACGTCCAATTTATATTGGAGCTAATCCTTACGATGGCACTTATCGTCGTAATAATACAGGTGACTATCATTGCAGTCCATGGGAAGTTCAGCAAATGCTCGCAGAGCAACGTCATGACCTTGCAATGGATGATGAAATTTACAGTCATTATACCATTGATGATCTTGACCAGGAATCCCTTAGAGCATACCGTCAGATGTTTATTAACAAGCGTCCGACTCATCCCTGGGTTGACTTTGATGATAAAAAATTCCTTACTCATCTGGGCGCATACGCCGAGGATAGAGAAAAAGGAATTGAAGGAATCACTTTGGCCGGACTATTAATGTTCGGGAAGAATGAGGTATTGTCGCGACTTCTTCCTAATTTCATGGTTGATTATCGTGAATATGACAGCCGCAATCCTAAAAACAGATGGATAAACCGAATATATAACGACGGGACCTGGGAGGCAAATTTATTCCAAGCCTATCGTCGAATACTTCCTAAACTTCAGAGTTTTTTGCCCATTCCTTTCAAACTAAAGGGCAATGACAGAGAAGACGAACCGCCATCGCATGTGGCTATGCGTGAGGCATTTGTAAACCTGTGCATTCATGCTCAATTTCAGACAGGAATTACGACTCTGGTTGTTAATAAATATCCCAATGAAATAGTACTGTCTAATCCCGGGACTTTACTTATATCTAAAGACCAGTTTTATGCCGGTGGAACCACGGTTTGCCGAAACCCGTCCTTACAGCGAATGTTTATGATGATCGGAGGTGCTGAAAAAGCCGGTAGCGGAGCCGATAAAATTATAGAAGGCTGGCGTGAGGCAAACTTCAGAACTCCTGTAATCTATGAGCAGTCTCAGCCTAATAGAGTTGAACTGATTATGCCGTTAGAGTCTACAATGCCACCGGAAGTAAAGGTAAAAATGGAAGAACTCTTCGGTGAGGCAGTGACATCGTTGGGTCGAGACGAGAATATCGTACTGGCTCTTACTATCTCTATGGGACATGTATCTAATGAAGTGCTACGTCATAGTCTTGATCTGCATCCCACAGATATAACCAAGGTACTTCGAGGTCTATGTGACCGAGGCATGCTTTTGTCTTCCGGTTTCGGCAGAGGCACAACTTATGAAATAGCCAAAGACTTCGTTAGAAACTGTCAACCTAAAGTTAAAGAAAAAACGGGGTTCACACCTCAGGAACCTCTTGGAGGCCTTTTTGCTTTTTCTAATGATGCAGAAGTTGTTACTACAGCAAATATAGAAGCAAGTGCAGAAGCAAATGCAAAAGCAAGTGCAGAAGCAAATGCAAAAGCAAGTGCAGAAGCAAATGCAAAAGCAAG
>CAJLWO010000092.1 GCA_905210435.1 uncultured Bacteroidales bacterium | reverse complement strand
CCGCTGAAAACGCCGCATCTCGCTATCAAACACACATTTACACCCGACAAAAAAAATTCGCACCGACCCGGATAAAGCCACAGCAAAGTCCGACCGGTCTGACTTGTCCGACAGGTCGGACCTGTCGGACAGGTCGGACGGGTCGGACTTTACAGAGACCTCGGAGCTCTCCGAGGTCTCCGAATACGCCATCACACCATCAAAAAATGGTTATAAATAACTATTGCCGGTATCCACTCCATATCATAATTTTGCAAAGCGACTTTCCATTTACTTATATTTTAGATTGCCGACGCACTATCAAACATCAAAAAAAATAAGAAACATATGAAAAAACGACTCTCATCACCGCCATAATTATTCTAACAGCTATATGCGCCGTACTTACATATACTATAATATCCCAAAAATCCGGAGAAAAAACATATTCTCCGGAAAATGCCACAGAAAGCGCAAAAGATATAGTAAAATCTTTTTTTGAAGAAGGATATGCAAAACATAATTACGACTTCATCATGAATTGCGTATCATCCGACTATATCGACCACAGCCCGGCGCAAGCGCGAAGCAACGCCGACGCCGTAGGCATCCTTAAAATAGTACGCGACCAGTTTCCCAACCTTAAAATAACCATACTCGACATATTTGCCGAAAAAGATATGGTAGCGACACGCATTCTCTTCGAGGGCACCCACTCTGGAACATGCCAGGGCATTGAGGCCACCGGAAGACGAATATGCTTCGAAGCATTGGAAAACTTCAGGGTAAGCGACGGCAAAATTGTGGAATCATGGGGATACTGGCCCGACGACGAAATACGCCGGCAACTTACCGACAATTGAACGGCAAATCCTATACCGGTGGCAAAAATACCCACAATGTAGGTCAATTTGCGAACCTTATTCAACTAAAATCACACACGCGATATAACTTCTCATAAATTATGTGTATTTTTGATAACCAAAAACTACGCATAATGAATCCGAAATATTATCTGCCAATAATCGCTTTAATCGCAACCCTCACTACAGCCGCCCAGCACATCAACTGGCACAACGAAAGCACCGACACCGTTTCAATAAACAAAACCCTCAAAAGAGCGGTCATGATTTCCGATTCCGAAAAACGCGTCGCCTCCATAGCGCGTGAATTTATCGGACGCCCATACGTGGCGGGGACACTCGAAAACGACTCCGAAGAAAAACTGACAATAAATCTCGACGAAGTCGACTGCACTACCCTCATTGACTATGTCACCGCATTTGCCCTTACCGCCGGCGAGCACCGCACATCATGGCGTGATTTCGCATACAACCTCGAACGGCTGCGCTACCGTGGAGGCGAAATGAAAGATTACGCCTCCCGACTTCATTACATAAGCGACTGGATTGTCGACAACACACATCGCGGCAACCTTGAGGAAGCGACCGGAAGATGCGACCTGGCCACATACGAAATCAAGACAATCGACTTCATGTCGGCCAACCGCAAGCTCTACCCCGCCCTCGCCGATTCCGCCACATACGCCAGAATCAAGCAAACCGAAATCGGATACCGCAGCCACCGTTTTCCCATCATCAAAACATCGCGCGTGGCAAAAGCAGCCAAAACATTCCTACGCACCGGCGACATAATAGCACTTTGCACCGGCAAAAAGGGCCTTGACGTATCCCACATGGGCATACTGTTCATCGACGAAAAGAACGTACCCTACCTGCTCCACGCATCATCCAAAGCCGGCAAAGTAATACTCGACACCACCCCGCTCGACCGCTACCTCACTCAAAACCGCCTCACCGGCATCCGCGTCATCCGCCTTAAAGAATAGCTGAACCTATCGTGCACACACAAAACAACTCCCAATCACTTATATCTATCAAGAATTGATTGAGCCATTTCCTGAAGCTGCTTTGCTAATGGCGCAGGAGACAAGATTTTAACGAAGTTAGAGCGAGAAAGCAGATAGCCGAGGAAGTCTTCAGTCGGACGCATGATTATCTCATAATCGAAATAACCGTCCCCCTCGCCAATAAGTCGCTGTGTCGGATGAAGTGGTAAATCCCGGAGATAGTAACGCTCATTAATATAGGCACGGACTACAACTTTTTGAACTGGAACAGTCTCATTTCGCGCAACTCCGAAGCACTCACTGAAGTAGTCTTTTGCATTGAACGATTCGGGTACCTTAAATTTAGTCGGCAAAGTCTTGGCATCGTTAATTCGATCAAAGGCGAACAATCTGAAATCTTTCGTGCCCGAGTATCGTCCAAGTAGATACCAACGGCGATGATATAACTTGACGCAGAAAGGTTCGACAATACACCTCTTTGATTCCGCCAAATAATATTTGCGATAGTCAAATTCTATGACATGACCTGTGCGCATCGCCTGAATTGCGACTTTAAGATTAGCGCTCTCCGACGGAATATTTTCAACCAGTATCCTGTCGCTGATTGATTTATTCTCAGCGATAAGGTTGTTGATTGAGATGGTGTTAGCCATCCAGTTTTCAACCGTTGCAGCATCAAGATTGTCAGTATTCTCGATGTAATAACGGTTGCCATTGCAACGCGAGCATACAATCTTGATACCAAATATATCCTCTATTTCTTTACGGTGGCGATTAAAGGATGTCCTTGATAAAGGTACACCTCCTGAAATTGAAGATTTTAACCATAAGTCGCATAAAATCGGATAGAGTAAGCGAACCAAGCCGGTGGATGGTTTCAATCAACCAAATATATGTCTTGAATAAGTCTTTGTGCCGCATATCATAATCTGATGAGAGTGTAAAGTTATAAAAAAATTCGTGATGTACCATGATGTGGAGCAAGCTCACTCTAACTTTGCAGCGTGAATCAAAAATAACGAATGGTATGGAAAAACGAATATTAGATGCAGACACAAATGTATGCTGCTTTTCCCGCAAACTCTTAGCTAATTCGGGAGGACTAAATATTGTCAGACGAATAAACGACAGTGGAGTGGATGTCAAATTTCTTGACGGCACACGCGACATCTGGTGCAGAGACTATATGCCTATACAGATAACCGAAGATACCTATATTGGCTACGAATTTACCCCTGACTATCTCGATACTAAGTATAACTTAGGGCTATTCAGAAAATAGCCAACTAATTGTTTGGCAATTTCATAGATGAT
>CAJLWO010000091.1 GCA_905210435.1 uncultured Bacteroidales bacterium | reverse complement strand
AACCGGGTAAGGGGGGGCTATGTCTCTATTTTTGTCTTAAATGAAAGAGCCGTGTCGATTTATTATAAAACATACCATAAAGTTTAAATTCAAGCAGACTCTTACACCGCATAGTATTGGCTGATTTCTCCTTAAATATAGTTAAAAACGGAACTGTTCGACATGTATAAATCAATAAATTATTGATTTACTGATTTATTTATTAATTTTGTGTTATAAAACATATTCGTATAGCATGATTAAGAGCGCCCTCGAGAAAGTTGTCAGTGAAGATTTGGCTGAAATCTGGTCGATTTTAACCAATGAGGAAAAGCATCGCATAATTAATGCTTTTGAGATTCACAATTTCAAAAAAAACCAGATTATATATGCTGAGGGGGAAGCCCCTGAATACCTATGGTGTCTCTTGAAAGGCAAAGTAAAAAAATTCAAAGAAGGTGTTGGAGGTAGAGTCCAGATTTTACGATTGATACGTCCGGTACAATATTTCGGCTATCGTGCCTATTTCGCGCAGGAGCCCTATGTGTCAAGCGCGGGTGCTTTTGAAGCATCTACTTTAGGCTCGGTACCGATGGAACTTGTAATGGAGTTGATACGCAACAACAACAACCTTGCGCTTTTTTTCATTAAGGAACTGTCACGCAATCTTGGTGGCTCGGATACAAAAATTGTCAACCTCACACAGAAACATATACGCGGACGATTGGCTGAAGCTTTGATTGTATTGAAGGAGAACTATGGATATGAGGATGACAACTCGACATTAAGGATATATATGGCCCGTGAAGATTTGGCAAATCTGTCAAATATGACAACATCAAATGCCATACGTACGCTTTCAGGTTTCGTCAACGAGAAAATTATAACAGTCGATGGCCGCCGCATACGCATACTTAACGAGGCTATGCTCAAAAAGATTTCAAAATTCGGCTGATAGATTTTTCTTTAAGAGCTTGTCTAAATTCTTTATTGCGGTATTTCATTGTTTAAATGAAACGTTCCCGGATTATTTTTCCCGACAAAGTATGTCTTATGTCGCTGACAATTATACGTACCGGACGTTGTGCCTTTGATTTTACTCTATTCCGGGCGTCGGCAAGAAGTTTGTCCATATCGTCGACTTCAGTCGAAAGGATAATGGCAGGGACTTCGCCCCACTTCTCATCACTGCATCCTGCGACATAAAACTCTATGCCGTGCGGAACTATGGGATGCAGTTGCATCTCAATTTCCTCCGGATATACTTTTATACCGCCACTGTTTATGACATTGTCAATACGTCCTTTCCACGAGAAATGACGTTCATCCGAAAGATTGACAATATCATTGGTACGCAATTCCTTGAATGACCGGCTGTCCGACCGCACAATCAGGCACCCTCTCGAATCTTTCGTGAAATATATATCAGGCATTGCCTCATATATCCCTTCCGGAGAATCATCTACCTTGCGCAGAGCCACATGACTGCATGTCTCGGTCATCCCGTACGATACATACGCGTTTATTTTCGCTTCAACAATGCGTCGCGACAAGTCGGTCGACAATTGAGCTCCGCCTATCAGCGTATATTTTATATTATTGAAAATACACGGATTACTGAGTATATGGGGAACTTGCGAAGGTACGACTGCGATTAAATCGACTTGTCCGTAGTCACTATGCACCGGAGTATTCGACGGTGCCTCCATCCATAGCTGCGCACCCGCGACGATAGCCCTGACTATCATCATTTTCCCGGCAATATAATCTGCCGACAACGGACACAGCAGTCTGGATTTTTCTGTAATACGAAAAAATCGGTTCGTACTCATTGCCGACGCTTTCATGTCGCTTTTCAGAAGGCTGATTGGCTTCGGACGCCCAGTGGAGCCGGATGTATGAGCTGTTAAATACGGCGATTCGTCAAACCATTTTTCAATGAAATCATAAGCCTCGGGGGTACAATTGTGTATATTGGCTAAAACGTTATCCGGTTGAAGTTCCATGTGTCGTCGGGAAGAGAAGTCAGATATTCGCCGGTCAGTACCAGTGGCGAATCGATATTGTTTGAGTATAGTTGTCCTGTTCCGAGCCCCTGAGGTATCGTAACATTATGTGTCGCTGACCATCGCGCGATTGCATTTAATCCGATATTTGATTCCAGCGCCGATGTCGCCCACCAGCCTGTTCCACGCTTTTCGGCTATATCAATCCATTCGTCCGACTGGGCAAAACCGCCGCATAATGTCGGTTTCAATATAATATATGCGGGACGTATTGTGTCGATTATATCACATTTCTCATGTATGTCTTTTAATCCGATTAGCTCCTCATCGAGAGCGACAGGAATAGGACTTTGGCGACATATCGCAGCCATTTCCCGTTGTTGGCCGGCTTTTATCGGTTGTTCTATGGAATGGATTCCGAATGCAGCGAGCCGTTCGAGCCGATGCATAGCGTTATCGGGAGTGAACGCACCGTTAGCATCAAGTCTCAGCTCCAGCACATCAGGGCTGTACCTGTGCCGTATGCTTCTCAGTATGTCCAACTCATTTTCGAAATCTATACCTCCGATTTTAAGTTTAAGGCAATTGAATCCGTGATGCAATTTAACCTCTATCTCATCAAGCATGAATTGCTTGTCACCCATCCATATCAGGCCGTTGATACGCGTGGGAGGTATTATTCCGCTATAAAACGGTTCATGCCCCCCGCCGTTCCGCAAGTCAGACAATGCAGTCTCAAGCCCCATCCTTATGGCAGAAGATGAGACCGACCGGATGTCAAGCTCATTGATTGATTTGCAACAATTATCAAGCAAATCGGTAAATTCAGGGGTGTCATCGGCCGACAACCCCCTGAACAACGCCGCTTCGCCATAGCCTGCAATATCCGGATTTTCAGTGTCAACGATTTTTATAAAATATGTATCCTTGACATCAAGTACTTCGCGTGACGTTCGTGACTGCCTCAGAAAATCAAGCGTATATTTTGTCCAGACAGCTTTCAGCATCAGCCGGGGAATTTAGGAAATTGGTCGAAATCAGGATTTCTTTTCTCGAGAAAAGCATTTTTGCCTTCCTGGGCCTCTTCCATCAGATAATACATCAGCGTCGCATCACCGGCAAATTCCATCAGGCCGCGCTGACCGTCGAGCTCGGCATTGAGCGCACGCTTTATCATACGTATTGCCATCGGTGAGCGTTGCAGTATGGTCTCGCACCATTCCACAGTCGTATCTTCGAGTTTATCGAAAGGCACTACACAGTTTATCATACCCATTTCGAGAGCCTCGGCAGCTGTATACTGTCGGCACAGGAACCATATTTCACGCGCTTTTTTCTGCCCGACACAGCGCGCGAGATAGCTGGAACCGAATCCTGCATCAAAACTTCCGACTTTGGGACCGGTCTGGCCGAAGCGCGCGTTTTCCGAAGCAATCGACAAGTCGCATACCACCTGCAGTACATTTCCCCCGCCGATAGAATAACCGTTGACCATAGCAATCACAGGTTTGGGTATCGAGCGTATGGCTTTATGAAGGTCGAGGACATTAAGACGCGGCACGCCATTGCTGTCGATATATCCGCCGACACCTTTTACATTCTGGTCTCCACCCGAACAAAATGCCTTATCTCCCGCACCGGTAAGGATTATCACTCCTATTTCCGGCGATTCGCGACAATATGCCATAGCATCAAGCATCTCCATATTGGTCTGCGGACGGAATGCATTATACACACGCGGGCGATTGATTGTTATTTTGGCAATCTTGCCATATTTTTCAAACAATATGTCCTCATATTGTTTTATCGGTGTCCAAGTTATTTCTTTGCTCATATCTTATTATATATTTCTTAAGTACATGACAAAAATTTGAAAACATCGAATTTAGGAGTATAAGCCGGACGC
>CAJLWO010000090.1 GCA_905210435.1 uncultured Bacteroidales bacterium | reverse complement strand
TCGGCTTAAATTTAGATGTTTAACAGCATAATTTCAATTTTTGTCATCTACTAAACGGATCATTAGTAATTACTGTCGGCGAATATTGTTTTTTCGAATTCATCGTAGGGTACTGTCGAGGATGCTCCGGCTGTTCCGGGCTTGTTTTCGATTCCGAAAGGCTGCGTGCATGTCTCGCCGTAGTCGTTGGTAAGGAGTGCGCGCACGTAGCGGCCCTGATACCCCGAGAAATCAAAAGTCTTGCCCATGCCTACGACAGTGCTTTTCCTTGATGACGCACTGCCCGACGACGGTTTGTCGGTAGAATAAATCCAGTATATGGCATCGGCATCATCGGTATTGACAGTGATGGTATGCGCGTCGTTGTATACCTCGATGGAGACAATAGCCGGAGCCTTCGCCTCACCCGAACCGGTGTACTCGTAGGAGAAATACTCGTGGCCCCCTTCATCGCCTCCTTAAGTGCGTCGACGGTAAGTTCGGGCATCAGCATTATGTTGTAGTTGCGGAAATACTGCTCAAGAGTGTGCGTATCATCACCCGAATAACCCCATACGGGACGCGACGGCATGGTAATGTCGAGTATCTGGTCCCACAGGATACGGTCGTTGGGACGGCGGTTGCCCTGATTGTACACCTCAAGACCGACAAGCGACGAATAAGTCTTGAAATTTTCAGCATGCCATTGCGGCGAATTTTTATCGGTTGCGGCATACGATGTCGACAGGCTCCAGTATTGGCCGGGATGATTGATTATCTGCATTCCGCCAATTTTCTCGGTATAGGCGTATGACTCGCGCCTCATCATCGCTACCGGAGCCGGATGGCGGCGCCTGTCGGTGCCCGGGGAAGCCGAGCATATCGGTCACGGTGTTGCATTCTGTACACATTGCGACGGACCGTTCTATGCCGGGAAACGCGTGGCCGTAGTAGGTGGAGGCAATTCCGGAATAGAGGCGGCAATCGACCTCTCGGCGATATGTCCGCATATCGATGTATTCGAGGACTTCATGCGAGGCGAAATCGGCTGATTACCATTCCTACCCTATCTTATTCTATAAACCGAAGCTGCGGCTACTATGCATCTGCTCACCGGAGATGACAAAATAGCAGCCGCAGTTTCTTTGCCCAACAATATGATATTCGGGCACCACATCCGAGATAATCAACCGTCGCTATCAAGAGTGTCCCTACAATTTACTGTGACTTTTAGCCGCTAATTATAGTTCAGCAACACCCTCACACCATTAAGTAAACAGTATCGGGGTATTCTTCTCCATCATTATTTTTTTGAAAATTTTTGGTGAAAAATTTGGTTTATATTATAAACTGCTTTAAATTTGCATCAGAATTTAAGAGCAGTAAAGCGCGCATGCTCTTTTATTTTTAAACACATAGTTTACAATATAAACCGATTTATAAACTTTCAAACAAACAACATCATGGAAGAAAAGAATCTCACTCCCCGCGAAAGCATGGCTGTCATAGCGCAGATGATAGAGGCCACCAAACAACGCATCGCAATGCCCGACCTGCGTATCTCAATCATGTGGGCTGTATTGACAATCGCCACCGCCGCCGTCGTACTGATACTAAGTCTTATCACTCACAATCCCTGGATAAATCTCGCATGGTTTGCAATCCCGGTCATAGGCATTCCCGCGAGTTTCGTTATGGGCAAACGCGCCGAAAGGAATAAGGGCGCAAAGACAGCAATCGACCGTATAAGCGACGGGATATGGAAAACGGTCGGATTTATCGCAATAGCGCTTACCGCCATCTGCCTTGTGTTCGACCTCACGGGACATTCCGGCGCATGGCTTGTGATGTTCTACTACGCCTTTATCATCGTAGGATTCGGCGCCACCATGCAGGGAATAGTATTGAAAGAGCGTTCCTACATATTCGGCGGCACATTCTCCATCATAGCCGGATTCGTACTTATTGCCATGACACTGTGCGGCACGCCGCTCCTTATGGTATGGGTTATTCCCCTCTATATGCTTTGCTTTCTGTTCATGTTCATAGTTCCGGCATTTGTAATACGTAAAAAACTCAACAACGCGCAACGATGAAAGAACTGAATCCACTGCTGCATTCCCAGCTGAGACTTGCCGTCATGTCAATTCTGATGAACGTAGAGGAAGCCGACTTCGTCTATCTCCGCGAAAAAACCGAATCGACAGCAGGCAACCTCAGCGTGCAGCTCGACAAACTGTCGGCTGCGGGGTATATAACGGTCACCAAGGGATTCGCAGGCAAAAAGACACGTACGGTATGCCGGATTACCCCGACAGGCCGCGATGCATTCGAGGAATACGTAGACACCCTACGCCGGTACATAAAAATATAATAATGACAGAATTCACCGCGGCCACAAACCGCGGTGAATTAATTTACGGCAATAAAATCGGCACGCGACAACGAATATTTTGTAACTTTGCGGAAAGATTTATGAACGTAAGTTTCCGATGAGTATTGTTTCAAGGTTAAAAGGACAGTTGCACAATGTGCCTCTGGGACTGCTCCTGTGTCTGTGTGCCGCTCACTGCTGCAACGATATACTTCAGGCTGTCATAACAGCCCTCTACCCTATTCTTAAAAGCGACCTGGGACTTGATTTCGCCCAGATCGGTCTGGTGACACTTGTCTACCAGCTTGCGGCGTCACTGCTGCAGCCCATAGTAGGTTACTTCTTCGACAAGCACCCCAAGCCCTACAGCCTGTGGATCGGTATGGCTTTCACTACAGCCGGCATATGCATGCTCGCATTCGTATCCGATTTCCGGTTACTTTTGCTTACGGTGGCGTTTGTCGGAGTAGGGTCATCGATACTTCATCCCGAAGCATCAAGGATTACATCGGTGTGCAGCGGCGGCAAACGCGGTCTGGCACAATCGGTATTCCAGGTCGGAGGCAATTTCGGCAGTTCGGTCGGTCCGTTGCTTGTGGCGCTGATTGTGGCACCTTTCAACCGCACCTGCGTGCTGTGGTTCCTGATAATATCGGCTACGGCTTTTGCCGTGATGCGGCCTATCATAAAATGGTTCGGCGGATATATCGTACGTCAGAAAGCACTTGCCGCACGCAGCGATACGCGCCGTCCCATGCCGTTGAGCCACGGGAAAACGGTCATGACGGTGGTAGTGCTGATGCTCCTGATTATATCCAAGTACACCTTTATGGCATGCATGACGAGCTATTATACGTTTTTCGTAATCGGCGAATTCGGGGTAAGCGTATCGGCATCACAGATTATGCTCTTCGTATTTGTGGTATCGACAGCCGCCGGCACACTCGTAGGCGGACCGTTCGGCGACAAATATGGCCGCAAGGTGGTAATATGGGTATCAATACTCGGAGCGGCCCCGTTCGCACTCCTGCTGCCATACATGCCGCTTGCCGGTACGGTGGCATGCAGTTTTTTCGCCGGATTCATGCTATCGTCGGCGTTCCCCGCCATACTGCTCTATTCACAGGAACTTCTTCCCAACCATCTCGGCCTTGTGTCGGGTCTGTTTTTCGGGTTCGCGTTCGGTATCGGCGGCGTAGCTTCCGCGCTTATAGGCAATTTCGCCGACATCTACGGCATAGAGGCAGTGTTCAAAGTATGTACATTCGCCCCGCTGTTCGGCATCATCGCGGTATTCCTACCCGACCTGAAAAAGAGAAATCTTTAAGGTATCTGACAATTATATCAAATATACTTTCCAAAAATGAAACACCGCACAAAATCGCAACGGAGGGTCGAGGATAAATCAGGATACAGGCCTCAGCCGGGAGATGCCTCAAATCCTTTCGTGCTCTGGAAACGCCGTCCATGCAATACGACGCCGGGCATACTGCAGTATATCGTCACAGGCGCCGAATGTCCATACCTCAGGGAAAATCCTACGGACGACCCAAGTGACTGCCCACTGTACGATTCGCGCTACTGTCCTCCATCCGACGACACTGACAACGAGTAAAAGCAAAAAATCAGTTCCTATGCCGAAGCGTCTTGAATCGGACGCGATTCATCGCGTCCCAATACTGTTAACTTAGGGACATTCAGTAAATATCTAACCAACTATTTGTCAAAGTCGTAGATATTTT
>CAJLWO010000089.1 GCA_905210435.1 uncultured Bacteroidales bacterium | reverse complement strand
ATGTAACTTACTCGTCGTCAGGGTTGCCGATGTCGTCGGTGACGCAACGGTTCGCGCCCGACGGCTCGGTGGAGAAACTTGCGTTTGCCTATACTTATGATGATTTCGAGAGGCAGACTTCGGTCACGACTTCGGTCAATGATGTCGAAACGGCAAGAAGCATTACCGTATACGACGGCATCGGGCGCACGGCATCGGTAATACTTCGCGATTTGCGCGGGGAAAACACCGAGACTGTCAGTTACACCTACATAACCAACGGCGCGGTCAAATCGATTGCGACGGCGTCAGGCTCGATGACCATGACGCTGAAATATGCATCGGGCACTGTCCCGTCATATTCGGGAAACATATCCGGCATGGATTGGAAAGGCGCTGACAGGGTGCAGCGCTCATATACCTACGGTTACGACGGGCTTAACAGGCTTGTATCGGCGCAATATGCCGAGAGCGGGAGAAAGAATTTCAGTCACCTTACGCATTCGCCGGGAGCCGATTATTCATGCTCCTACAGCTATGACCTCAACGGAAATCCGAAGTCTATTGTCCGCAAGGGGATTACCGATGTCATGGGGTCAGGAAGCTCCAGTCTGCTTGCAAGGTTCGGCACGGTCGACAACCTCACCATCTCGTACTCGGGCAATCAGGTGACGAAGGTGGCGGACTCGGCTTCAAGGACTTACTATACCGGGGCTTCCGATTTCAATGACTCGGACTATTACAATACGGAATATGAATATGACGCAAACGGCAACATGACTGCGGACACCAACCGCGGCATTACGGGGATTATCTACAATGCTCTCAATCAGCCTGTCAGGGTGGAGATGCGCGACGGCTCATATTTGGAACGCATGTATGACGCCGACGGGTCGCTACGGCGGAAACGGCTGAGGCAGAAGGCCACGTCGACGCCGTCGGTGGGAGGATCTTTCCCGTCGGATCCCGTCGATGCCGAGGGGTATTACACCTACGTCACAGACTACTGCGGGCCGTGGGAGTATCTCAACGGCAAGCTGAGCTGCATCCGCATTCCCGGAGGATACATCGAGGGGGACAGCGTCTACTTCCACATCTCCGACCATCAGGGCAATATCCGCCAGATATGGAACGCCACCACGGGGCAGATTGTCCAGGACAATCACTACTACCCCTACGGGGCATTGCTCGGCGAATCGGCATCAACGGAATATGTAAAGGCGGTGGCACGCGGCAACCGACATCCCGTCTCCACCAACCTATACAAATACTCCGCAAAGGAATGGCAACCTGCTTTCGGACTCAACCTCTACGACTTCATCGCCCGACAGTATGACCCCATCCTCTGCCGCTTCACCTCCCCCGATCCACTGAATGGCGACTACCCTCAGTTATCTTCATATCTTTATTGTGCAGCAAATCCGATAAACAACACCGACCCGACGGGGTTGTCGGTGATTTATGACCCATTTGGCAAGCGGCTCGGAACTTCAAAAGAGGGATTTACCGGAAATATCTACATCTACTACGGAACTGAAAATATTAAATTTTCGGAGTATTCAGACTATGAGTTAAGTGAATCAGTTGAGTTTATCTTACATAATTATGAAGATGTAGCTGACATGCTGCCAAATAATGCCAGACAAGCAATTTTCAATAACATATTATCTCATTTTAACAATACATCTATTTTCCATACAATGTTCCACATATCACGAATACAAGATGGCAGCATTGAGGTCATCGACAAAAATATATGGCCGAATACTATTTGGAGAACTTTTGTAACTTTCCGGAATGGAACTATGGTAGGATTACCACAAATCATCGGAAGCGGTGATTTTCTAAGTGAACATGAGGCTACTGTCGAAAATATAGCTGCAACTCTTCTTGTTCATGAATGGTATGCTCATGGTATGCAACACTACTTTAATGAGAATAGTACTCATCATCTCGCATATAAAAGCATTATTGACTGGAAACCATTATGGGATTTAACGACTAACAAATATAAAGGATTCGTCATGGATCATTTTAAGGCTTATTATGAAGAGGAGACCAATATGAAGTTGAAGAATTATTATCTATATTTATATAATCAATACATAAAATACTATAAGGATGGGAAATAATGTAACGAAGATATTTTTATTTTTAATTTTTGCTTCTTTAAATTTAGGGGCAAAAACAATAAATACGTGCAATTCAGGAAATCATCTTACGAAATTTTCAGATGATTCTGTCAAGGCTGATATTAATCCGGACAGTATTGAGATCTATGGCAATTTGAATTATATATGTCCTGGAGATGCCTGGAAGATTGCCGATTGTCAGATTATATTTAAGGACACAATTGCAGAAATCCATGTTCGGAGTTTAAGTGAACGACCTTTAAAAAATGAATATCATCTTATCTCTTTGAATAAACCGGTGACCGACTGTCTGAAGTCGTTATTATACGCCATTTATTCCGACAGTAACACCGCATTAAAAGAAGGTATACCAAACGAAAGGTTGGTTATCGGATCCAGTCAAAACGATTTGTCTATAAAGCTGATTGTAAACGGTAAAATTGTCAATGAATTTTTTCATGTAGATGATATACAGTTTTCTTATAGCGGGTTTGAGCCTTTCAGGCCTCCGTTTTATAAAATGATGGATCTGATAAATGATATTTTGTGTAAAGTTGACAATGATATATATCATGGCAGAAGAGGTGAACGAGCAACTGATTGGGTTAAAGAAATGTTCAATTACAATTATTATGAACTGGATTACAAAACGGTCAAATGATTTACGGAGCTTAACCAACGAAATACAGCTGACCATTATAAATGTTTAATAATAAAAATGTTACAAGAAGGTACTGAAGATAAAACCGGTTGTAAGAGCGTAGGTGTTCTTTATCAGAATTTATATAACAGGAACATTAAATATTATGATTATTGGGTATCATTTGAAGACTCTTTCAATTACCAGTTCGACCGAATCAGGCAATTAATATATGCAATTACAAATAAAATAGAACGTGATATTTTACAGTTGAAAAAAGTCAGGCCGGAAACAGAAGATTGGATAACGGAAATGTTTCACGACAAGTATTACTTACCATATAATAATATAAACTCAATTAATTATCAATGATATTCCGAAGCCTATACGACATATTGACCGTAGATTGCGCGGGGATTGACTCCGTACGCAAAGGGCTTACCGAAGTCATGGGGTCGGGAAGCTCGCATCTTCTTGCAAGGTTCGGCACGGTCGATAACCTGACCCTATCGTATTCGGGCAATCAGGTCACAAAGGTTTCCGACTCCGCTTCGAATACGTCATATACCGGTGCGTCCGACTTCTATGACAACAATTATCTGGAGGTCGAGTATGAATATGACGCCAACGGAAATATGACGATGGATTTCAACAGAAAGATTATGGGTGTGGTGTACAACCGCTTCAATCAGCCTGTCAGGGTGGAAATCGGCAACGGTTCGTTTGTTGAAAACCTGTATGACGCCGACGGCGGACTCCGCCAGCGGCGCCTACGCCAGAAGGCGACGGGAATACCGAGCATAGGCGGATTCTTCCCCGCTGACTCCGTCGACAGCAATGGAAATTATATCCGCGTCACCGACTACTGCGGGCCGTGGGAGTATGTCAACGGCCGATTGAGCAGCATCCGCATCCCCGGCGGATATATCGAGGGGGACAGTGTCTACTTCCACATCTCCGACCATCAGGGCAACATCCGACAGGTATGGAACGCCACGACTGCCAAAACCGTGCAGGACAACCACTACTACCCCTACGGCGCACTGCTCGGCGAATCGGCATCGACGGAATATGTAAAGGCGGTGGCACGCGGCAACCGGCATCCCGTCTCGACAAACCTATACAAATACTCCGCAAAGGAGTGGCAACCGTCATTCGGCCTCAACCTCTACGACTTCATCGCCCGACAGTATGACCCAATCCTCTGCCGCTTCACATCCCCCGACCCGTTGAATTTCAATTACCCTCAGTTCTCTCACTATTTATATTGTGCTGGTAACCCAATAAACCATTCCGACCCGTCGGGATTGGCTATCATTTATGATATGGACGGCAAATTTCTTGGGAATTCAAAGGAAGGGTTCACAGGAGAAATTTTATTTTACCAAGGAAACGATAAAATTGATTTCTCTCAATACCCTAAAGTCAAAGTCGAAATGCAATTTTCCACCTGCATAGCCTCATATATTTT
>CAJLWO010000088.1 GCA_905210435.1 uncultured Bacteroidales bacterium | reverse complement strand
AATCATCTATGAAATTGCCAAACAATTAGTTGGCTATTTTCTGAATAGCCCTAATGAATCGCGCTATGTTGTGATCCGCCAGCGGTCCTATTTTTGTTGACGTTGGAGTCTGTAATACAATGAGTTAGGTGACAATTTTGAAAGGCGATGTACCAAGTTTTAGGTTCAAATACCACTTGTTAAAATTGACCCTACATTTTAACATTAAGCCATATATCTGAGGCTAAATGTTAAATGTTTTAACTTTGCATAGGCTGATTTGCCCCAAATATTTGCAATAATTAACATTTAGCATATTCTAAGAATTGATGTCTGCTGTACCATAGAGAATCACGAATCGACTATTGGGTAGAAAACACCTTTGATTAGCTGCGACATTCCGGATTCTGTGAATGTCGCAGTTATTTTTTCGCAGATGTAGCGCTTGCCTCGGATGAGGAAAACAGCGCGGACATCAGGGATGGTGTCTGCGAGGAACTTAAAGGTCGTTTTCATCTTCGGCTCGATGTTGTGGATTATCTGGCCACGCCTGACTTGTCGGTCGTTGATGCGCAGGGAGAAATGGGCGTAGCTGAAATTGCTCCAGTCGTCGGCGATAACGATGTTCTCCACATTCGGGTACGGCAGGTGGCATCCCTGATAGTAGTTGGAGCCGTCGTACCAGCCTATATAAATGCGGTCGTAATATTCCGATTTCTTCTCTTTCTCCCCGGCGGCAAGAGAGGATGCCGTGTGCGTCTGCATAAACGGATGGTTTTCGTCATTCTCGCTCGTCGTATTGTTGTCCTCGTCATAGCCGGAGAAGGAAAGGAACAGCACTCTGCCGTATTTCTCCTCGGTGTCATCAATCCATGCCGGAACAAATTCAATCTCCACCTGCTCGGCATCATCATCGCTTACGATGCGCCCGCCAAAGAGATTGACCGGTTGCAGACGGCACTTGTAAAGGTAATAGACATAGAGACGTCCGGCCCGCTGTTCCACCTGAATCTGACGGCTGACGGCACGGATAACAAAATAAGCGTCGCAGTCAGCGGCATAGAGCAGCTTGTCGATGCGGTTGTCGCGGTGGTGCTGACCGTTCCATGTTATATAACCCTTATTGGCTTCCAACAGTTCGCGCATCGAGTTGTATTTTACAACGCGGTTCTGCCAGCCCTTGACAAACCAGTCGCAGGAGTAGAACTTCCACATTTCATGATCGCAGTCCTTGTAGACAAGATTCTTGGATTCCAGATACTCGCAGCGGTCCTCGTCGACCTTGACCTCGGTGGAGTGTTCCTCGACCACACTTTCGAGGCAAACAGGACGCTTCGCGGACAGTGTCGCCTGAGTGAAGGCAAACGTTATTCGCTTGCCCCGATGGTCGAAGTCGAACTCGCCGCCGAGGAACAATTCAAGTTTCTCAAAATACTCCTCGACCGTCCAATGCGGCAGAGCGTTTGCGAAGCCGGGCATATACCACGCATGAGGGAGCGTATTGCATATAAGCAGGTAACGGTACTCCTCGACTTCCTCCCACTTGGAGAAGTCGGCGGCATAGCCCACGGCCTCGCATATCTTCTTCGTGATGTAAAGAAGATACGGCTGCCACGACAATCCGGTGGTGTCCTCGCTCCACTCGTAATGAGACCTGTTCTGCACGGCATCGTCGACAATATGCTCCGCCTTGTTCTGAATATTGCCCGAATAGTCGTTGACCCACGGCAGCGCCACGCACTTGCAGCCAGAGTTTTCGGGGTACCAGGCATTGGACGGAGTAATCTGTGTTTTCGATGTTGTCGGCGGCGCTCCGAGGTCAAGTTCATTGATAAAGACCTTGTCGAAGGTCTTGTCAAAGTTCTGTTCTGAGCGGCCTTCGAGGAACTGCGTCTTGACCTCGGTTTCGGAAATTTCGGTGATGGTGATAGAGCCGAACTTGTAGAAGCCCTTGTCGCGTATCTCGCAGTCGAAAATAACTTTCTTCGCGGCGACATCAGCCCGGTTGATATGGCCGAAGATAGCGATATTTTCGGGGCAACCCTTTAAGGGAAAAGTAATTGTGAGGGTATAACCGTCACTTCCCGAAAAGAGGCGGTTCTCGCTGACATACTCAAAACTCGTACCCTTTTTGAGCGCGGCCAGTTTGCTGTTGACGTAGATATGCATTATTTTCTTGATTTAGGCGATTTATTCTTCATAAGTCTGTCGTACTCGTCCTGAGCCTGTTGTATTCCGTGATCGCCGGTAACGGTGTTTACGGTAACAAAAGGCTCGTTCAGACGGTCTTTCAACTGCCGTATTGTCGCAGTCAATTCGGAGTTGTCGGATGACGGAGTGGAATTATAGGTGTTGTTCACCACGGTTGGGGCCTGAGGCTGTGCGGCCAGGACTGCGGGAGCAGTAATCGTGCGCGACACGTCGGCGGAAGTGATGGAGCCGATTGTGTTGGTACGCTGCGCATAGTCCAGAGCCTCCAACAGCGGGCGGGTTCGGGGATTATTGACAAGTCGCTGTGAAGCGACCCATTCTCCTTTGTGAACGACACCGGCGACTTCATCGGCATTACCCTCCGGGGTAAAACCGCCGGACTGATAGCCCTGGGCTTCCGAAGCCTGTTGCTGTTTCTTGATGGCGGCAATCTGGATGGCACCTGCGGCGACAGCCATTGCAGCCGCGATGGGCGCGAGGATATAGCCTACCACCGGGATTGCGGCGGCAGAACCATAGGCGTTCAGGGCGTTGGTCGCGGTCTGCGCCACAGCCTGTATTACCTGCATGGCGAACATCTTGCGGTTCGCCTCCTTCTTGGCTTTGGCAAGTTCCTTCTCCTTGTCCTTTTCGAGTTTCTTCACCTTGTAGGTGTTACCCTCGGCACGGGATATTTCGGCATCATAGCGCTTATTGATGGCGGCGGTCTGTATTTCAAGCTCAGCCTGCATAAGCGAAGAAAGCTGCGAGAAGATAGCCGACATACCCGAAACGAGCGTGTCGAGAGTACCCGTAAGCGCCTTGCCGCCGTCACCGTTGAGCCATTCCACGGAATCGGCGATACCCTTTTCCATAGCGTTGCGAGTGTCCTCCTCGGCAAGAAGTCCGTACTTCTTTTTGAGGGCGAGCTTCGCTTTCTCGTATGCTTCATCGATGCGCAGTTTTTCTGCGGCATTCTCTCCGGCGGCGGCAATTTCGCGGTCATAGACCACTTTCAGCACAGCGAGGTCGGCATCGAGCTTCGCCTGGGCCTCCTGCGGATTGTCGCCGAAGTAGTCCTTCTTCATGGCGGCATACTTCGCTTCGAGCTGTTCGCGTTCCTGCTGCTTGCGCTGCATCTGCGCGATCAGCAGGGACTGTAACTGTTGCTCGGCCTGAAGCCTTTCACGGCTTCCCTCCTTAGTGAGAGCAACGAGCTTGCGCTGATGCTCGATTTCGGCTTCTTCGGTTTTCAGGTCGTAGGTTTCCTTGGATATAGAGCCGTCGATGTAGAACTGCTTCAACTCGGCAAGCTGCGTGTTGTATCGGTTATTCTCCGCCTCGATGGTCTGCTCGTCCAAATGTTCCTGCTGCTTTATCTGCGCCTCGCGCCACTCGGCGGTAATCTTCAGTTTCTCCGTTTCCGTGAGGTTTGTGTGAAGCAACTGCTTCTCGCAGAACTCCACGGCGATACGGTCCATCTCCTTAGTGTAGGCGATGTAGTCAGATTCGCCGGTGGCGTAGGCGATGCGGGCCGATGCCTCGGCCTGTTCGCGCCACTCCTTTTCTTTGGCGAACTTGTCGGCAGCGGCGCTTCCGTCACCGCTGCCCGAAGGTGTGTTTATAGGAGTATTGCCCGGAAGATTGACAGCCGGATTTTCGGGCATTTCCAATGCCTCGGCGGAAATCTTGTATTTCTGACGCAGGAACTCGTTGGCCTGATTGAGCTGCCGTTGCTTCCGTTGGTTGGCTTGATAAGCGGCCTCGGAAGCATTGTAGGTCTCGCCGGTAGAAGCGACGCGCCGAGCGTATGGAGCGACATCCACCATCTGACCCACGGCGGCATCGGTGGAGTTGGTGTAAGACTGATAACTCTCCATCTCACGCGCCCTGTCCCAGTCGGCAACGGCGGCGTCATGAGCTGCCTTGTCGCGGTCGCGCTTCTGTTTCAGCCCCGGTGCCTGTTGTTCGAGAGTGAGAAGTTCTTTCTCATTCTCCACAATCTTGTCGGCGGCTGCTCTCGCCCTCGCCACTTCGATAATGGAGTCACGCAACTGGTCGTAGGCGGTCTTTGCCTGACCGACCATAATCTGCTCCGTGGAGAGGTTCTTGAAATAATCGGGATAAAGTGCCTGTAATTTCTCAGCGGCCTTGCGCCGCTCGTCGGTAGACTTCGCTTCATCGGTCGCCTCCTTGTAGAGAGCTTCGAGACGCGCAATCTCGGCGTGGCAGTATTCCGAGGACTTCTCGTCGAGGTCAGTAAGCGACTTGCGGTATTCCTCCTGCTCCTTTCGGGCTTTCTCCGCTTCCTCCGCAGCCGTTTTGAAACGGTTGGCGAGGGCGTAGACCGCTGCACCGAGGGCAAGCATCAGTCCTACCCAGTTTGAGAATTTCATCGCAGCCATTGACTTGCGCCAACGCTCCTGCATGGTGTAGTTCACCTGAAGGCCGTTGGTGAAATACTGCACGGCGTTGATGAGAGGTGTAAAGAGAAGCCGGACGGCAGGGAGAATCATGCGGACGAGCTTCATTGCTCCGTGGAACAAGGCGGTGGCTTTGG
>CAJLWO010000087.1 GCA_905210435.1 uncultured Bacteroidales bacterium | reverse complement strand
CTAAATACTAATATTTTAATAACAGCGGTTACGTTTTTACCGCACCACTACTAATTGCAAAAACAGAATATAATATCTACCTTTGCGGAAGACTGAATTCTGACAGATGGTGTTGAAGAACCCATAAGCGTAGCATGCTAAATTGCATCGTGATGACGCGGACGCGATGAATCGCGTCCCTACATTCCGGCGGCTACATTTTCGCAACACCTCCATATAAAATTAAGCATACACCTATTATGATTGAAAGGATAATGGATATAGTCAGGGAGGCATCGCGGCTGATGGCCTCTCCCGACAAAATAAAGATAATGCAGAAAGGGGGCAACGAGAACATCGTGACCTCCTCGGACATTGCCGTACAGGATTTCCTGCGCGCACGCCTGGCGGAACTGATTCCCGACAGCGGGTTCATATGCGAGGAGGGCGACATAGCCGACGTGCGCCACAGCCGCGTATGGATTATCGACCCGATTGACGGAACGGCCAACTATGCCCGTGGCGTCGACCAGTGTGCCATCTGCGTGGGTCTGTGCCATGAGGGGCGCATGGAAATGAGCGTGGTCTATCTGCCGCGCACCGGCGAGATGTTCAGTGCCGTGCGCGGCAAGGGTGCATGGCGCAACGGCGAACGCATACATGTGTCGGCGCGAAGTTTCGACGATGCCATAATGTGCACGGCATTGCCCGTATACCACAAAGAGCAGGCTGCATGGTGTGCCGACGCAATCCGCGACGTGTTCATGCAGTGCAACGACATACGCCGACTGGGCGCCGCCGCCCCCGAACTATGCTACATAGCCATGGGCCGCTTCGACATGTACTTCGAATATCTGCTCGGAGCATGGGACTTCGCTGCGGCATCCCTGATTGTCGAAGAGGCAGGCGGAGTGCTTTGCAATGTCACCGGACAGCCCCTCGACCCTATGAAAGGGAGCGGCGTCATCGCAGCCAACAGCAACGAAAATCTCCAACGCCTCGCAAGTATAATCAACAGCCACAATCCGGCCTCACGCCCTTAAAAGTTACATCAAATGGATACCCGGCATCTCGATAAATTTGAAAACAGCCTTCACCGCAATCTCGCCAACTATCTGCATGCACGCTCTGAAATAGACCGCATGCTGCCCGACGCTCCCGACATCGAGGAGCGCTGGGAGAAAATATGCATGGCCTATCTTCCCGACGGCGTGCGTGAGTTTCAGAACTATCCCACGGCATCGCTCGGATGGATGATGTTCATCGGCATGGCTGTGGCGCAGATGTGGGACGAGGACTGGGAGATGTACTCGCAGTTCGACGACCTGTATGCAATCCTCGTCAAAGGCCGCGGCTATGATGCCATGGACGAATACATCTGCGACGAGTTTCTCAAACTCGATGAGAAAGCTTCGGCGGAAATCTCCACTCTTGTCGGAAACGTGGCCGAACTGACCCACAACGCCCTTATCCATGAAGATTTCGAGGCGGGCACGCCATCGGCATTCAACGCCTACGTCCGCTGCCTGTACCAGCTCTACTACTTCGGCGCAGCAATATGGCTGAAACGGATGGGATACCACATGACCGAAATGGGCTGAACCGCCGCCTCGGTTACAGCATTTTTACAAACCTGACATTATTGACCTTAAAATGAAACATCTTATCACTCTGCTTGCAGCCGCCATCGCGCCGCTGCAGTGGTGCGGAGCTTCGGAACCATGGCTGTCGCCAGCTCATTTCAACGAAGGCACCACATCCTATCACGCATCGTTCAAGAGCTATCCGTCGGCAGAAAAAGCGATCTCGGAGGATAGCGACGGAATGGCTGTCATAAGTCTCGACGGCAAATGGCGTTTCCATTGGACACAATCGCCGGCCGACGCTCCTGAAGGATTCGAGAAAACGGGCTTCGACGACAGCGGCTGGGACACGATAACCGTACCCTCAAACTGGGAGATGCAAGGCTACGGTAAACCGATCTACACCAATATCAAATATGTGTTCCCGGCAAATCCGCCGATTGTACCGTCGGATGACAATCCTACGGGATGCTACCGCCGCGATTTCACCATACCGGCCGAATGGGACGGCAAGAGCATATTCCTGCACTTCGCGGGAGCGACAGCGTCGATGACCGTATGGGTCAACGGCGAGTATGCCGGATATGTGCAGAATGCCAAAGGCCCTGCCGAGTTCAATATCACGGACAAAGTCAGGCCGGGGAAGAATACCGTGGCCTGCAAAGTGATGCGCTGGAGCGACGGCTCGTATCTCGAGGACCAGGACTTCTGGCGGCTGAGCGGCATCGACCGTCCGGTCAGCATATATGCCGCGCCCAAGGTGAGAGTGCGCGACTACTTCGCAAAAGCGTCGCTCGACAGGAGTTTCACCAAGGGTATACTTGATATTGAAGCCGACATCGAGAATCTTACCGGGAAAGGGACCGAGGCGGAACTGACGGCGCAACTGTATGACGGCGACCGGCTCATCGCAACTTTCAGGAAAAAAGTAAAGGCCGCTCCCGGCGAAACACGGGTATCGTTCGGACGACGCAACGTCGGGAAGGTCAAGGCGTGGAGCGCCGAAACGCCTAATCTATACACACTCGTGCTGTCGCTTGGCAACGGCGAGGCAGTCAGTTCGAAGACGGGCTTCCGCAACGTTGAGATTGCGGGAGGACAGCTCCTTGTCAACGGCAAGGCCATCGAGGTGCATGGCGTCAACCTGCACGAGCACCATCCGGCCTACGGGCATGTGATGGACACTGCCACCATGATGAGCGACATCCGGCTGATGAAGCAGAACAACATCAACGCCGTGCGCACGAGCCATTATCCTCAGCTCCCGATATTCTATGACCTTTGCGACAGACACGGACTTTACGTCGTCGACGAGGCCAATATCGAGATACACGGCATGGGCGTCGACCCCTGGGACGCTTATGACGAAACACGACATCCGGCCTTTATGCCACAGTGGCGCGATGCCATTCTCGACCGCGAAAAGGCTCTTGTCGAACGCGACAAGAACCATCCGTGCGTGATAACCTGGAGCCTTGGCAACGAGGCTGCCGACGGCGATAATTTCTTTGCCGCCTACGACTGGATAAAGCAACGCGACGACTCCCGACCCGTGCAGTACGAGCAGGCCGGAGAGCGGTCGAACACCGACATCGTGTGCCCCATGTACCCGTCGATGGAGTATATGCGGGAATATGCCGCACGCGAGAACGCCGACCGTCCGTTCATCATGTGCGAGTACGCCCACGCCATGGGCAATTCCACCGGCAACTTCCGGGAATATTTCGACGTCATCCGTTCGTCGCCCCACATGCAGGGCGGTTTCATCTGGGACTGGGTGGACCAGGGTCTTGACGCACACGAAGGTGACGGCCGGCATTACTGGGCCTACGGTGGCGATTTCAACGCGCAGGAATATACCAACGACGAGAATTTCTGCATCAACGGACTCGTCAATCCCGACCGCACTCCCCATCCGGCTCTGAAAGAGGTGAAAAGCGTGTATCAGGACATACAGATCGAGCCGCTCGGCAACGGCGATAAATATCGCGTGCACAACAACTTTTCATTCACCGGACTCGACGGTTACACCATCATCCGCCGCATACTCTGCGATGGCAAGGAGGTTGACTCCAAGAGCATGCACGCGCAATGCGCTCCGGGACAGTATGTCGACATCGACACTGATATACCCGACATACTGCCCGACGGCGAGATACTTGCCGAGGTCTACGTCACAGCCGACAAAGGGTCGGAAGTAATACCTGCCGGCCACGAAGTGGCGGCCCACCAGTGGACGATAAGGGGATACTCCGCATCAAACAGCATCGCAAACGCTCCGGGACGGCTTGTTTCCGACAATGACGAGTCGGTCACCTTCGCATCGGCCGACGGGTCGGTGACAATGGCAATCGACAAAAAGAGCGGGCTGCTGCGTGAATACAGTCGCGACGGACGCAACCGCCTCGCCGAGTCACCGCGCCCGAATTTCTGGCGAGCCCCGACCGACAACGACTGGGGAGAGGAAATGCATATCAAAAGCAATGCATGGCGCACGGCGCCGCGCACAATGCGCCTGACGGCATTCAGCACCGACCCCGCATCGGCATCAGCCACGGCCCGTTTCGACATTGCGGAAACCGGTTCGCAGCTCACGCTGAAATATACCCTTGACAGCGAAGGGCGCCTCACGGTGGACTACACTCTCAATGCAGGCGACAGTGCCCCCGAACTGATGCGCATTGGCATGGAATGGCCGCTCGACAAGAGCTATGACACGCTGCAGTGGTACGGACGTGGCCCCGAGGAGAACTATTCCGACCGCAATACAGCCTCATTCATAGGCTTATGGGAGGCGAAAGCGAAGGATATGCTGTACCCGTATATCCGTCCGCAGGAAACGGGCAACCATACCGACGTGCGCCGCGCCCGCACCGGCGACCTCGCCATCGAAATGACCGACACACCGCTCAACATAAGCCTGCTCGAAGTTCGTCCCGAAGCCCTCGACCCTGGCCTGTCGAAGAAACAGATGCACACCACCGACATAGTACGTCACCGCACGCTCAACTTCCTCAACATCGACCTCGCCCAACGCGGCCTCGGAGGCGACACAAGCTGGGGCGCCACACCCCGCGACGCCTACCGCCTCTACCCTGGCAAAGAATACCGCTACTCGTTCACGGTCAAAATAGAGTAATAGAAGCAAGGATATGAATCAAAATTCAGTTTTTTATTTTGTTTTTAAAAAATTGTTTGTTGCTCCTTAATTCCGCAACACTATTACAAATATAACTTTTTAAGTACCTGAGCAACAAA
>CAJLWO010000086.1 GCA_905210435.1 uncultured Bacteroidales bacterium | reverse complement strand
AGTGACACCAACGGGCTTTCAGCCCTCCGCTATTTGAACCGCATTGCACAGACCGTGCGTCCCTACTTTGTTAGCCCAAATTTCGCAGTACTGTAATCCTCTCGCCCTTAAGTAGGGCATTGTAAGCGTCCTTAAGTTAGAAGCGAACTTCGGTCTGCGGTTATTTCGCGGTCATAGAAAAGAGGAAAACTTTGGTTTACAATGAAAAAAAATAAAAATTTATGTTGTGGAAATTAAATAATTGTTATTAACTTTACGGTGCATATCGCTTTCCGAAGCCCGATATGGGCCAGGGGGCGGGTGCAGACATTATACAGGAGCGTTTATCAGCGCTCATTCTTGACTGATAGGAATCTCGCAAGTTCTTTTGTCTGTGTCAGGAATGAAGCAACGGTAGATGCCTTTTCGGGTATGATTTATAGTGACGGCTCAGTAATGAGTCGGCATTGTCATATCATACAGCGTGAGGCTTCGGCGTTGCTCTTTCTACTCCAATGGGCAATGCGAGAGCCTCTATCAGCGGGAAGAGTAACGATACAGGCTTTCACGCTTCTTTTTTATAAACCAGTCAGTCCAATCCGGGAGGCCTACAGAACACGGTAATACTATCATGAAAGAAGACAAAAACGAAGAACTGCAATCCCGCCGTGATTTCTTTAAAAAGGGCGTCAAAAAGGTATTGCCGATTCTTGGTGCTGCACTGTTGTCCACACCAATAGCAAGAGCCGTCAACACTTCGTCGGGGTGTAGTTACTGTAGCTATACTTGTAAGGGCAGTTGTCAGGATACATGTAAAGGCAATTGTACGGATAGGTGTTCCGGTTCGTGCTCCGGTTCTTGTACAGGAGATTGTTACGGAACCTGCAATCAATCATGCTATGCTTCCAACACCGGAGTTAATTACGGAGGTGGCGGAAATGGCGGCGGAAATGGCGGCGGCAGTTGTTCGGATTGCAGCGGCGGGTGTAAAGACTCTTGTAGAAGTGGCTGTAAAGGTTCGTGCTCGGGCGGTTGCGGTTCGTCATGCAAGGGAGGCTGCAAAGGGGGATGTTCAACGACCTGTACGGGTACATGCAGTACTACTTGCCTCGGGTCTTGCGATGCGAGCTGTTATACTTCGTGTAATACTACTTGTATGGGGTGTAGCGGCACATGCATGGGAAGCTGTACCGGCGGCTGTATGTACACTTGTTTTAACTCATGCTCGGCTACATGCATAGGTTTAATGTATTTCTAAGAGAGATATGATTGATATAAAAAAACAGTCTCTTTCCTGGAAATCCGGCCAGACAAAAAACATTACGTTTATTGTAACAAAAGATTGTCAGCTTGCATGTAAATATTGCTATCTTGTCGGTAAGAACGAAAAGGAGCGCATGAGTTGGGAAGTCGCCAAGGCGGCAATCGATTATATACTTGACCATGAGGCCGAGTTCCGGGAGGAGTCGGTAATATGGGATTTTATCGGAGGAGAGCCGTTTCTTGAGATTGACCTTATTGATAAAATTTGTGACTATATAAAACTGGAACTGTTCAGAAGAAACCACCATTGGTTTAATTCCTATCGTTTCAGCTTCTCAACCAATGGTATCAATTACGACAGCGAGAAAGTACAGTCATTTATATTCAAGAACCGCAGTCATATTTCTATCGGTATTACAATCGACGGCACGCAGCGCAAGCATGACATGAACCGTATATGGAAAGGAAACATCCCGGAACGGGGAAGCTATATTGATGTTGTAAGAAACATTCCGCTATGGCTGTCTCAATTTACTAATGCCGGGACTAAGGTGACTATCAGTTCCGCCGATATTCCATACATAAAGGAGAGCGTGCTGCATCTGTATTCACTTGGCATTCATGAAGTCAATATAAATGTGGTCTTTGAAGATGTATGGGAAGAGGGCGACGACAAACTATTTGAAAGCCAGTTGATTGATCTTGCAGATGCTATCATCGAAGGTGAATATTACAAAGAAAATGCATGTTCATTTTTTTCGGAACTTATCGGTAAGCCGTTAGATGCCGTAACTGACAATCAGAACTGGTGCGGTGCGGGCAAAATGCTTGCTGTTGATGCTGCTGGCAATTTTTATCCTTGCACACGTTTTGCCGCATATTCCTTACGCGAGAAAAAGCCGATAATTATAGGAAATGTCAATGACGGGATTGACAACAACAAGTTGCGCCCGTTCCTGACACTTGACCGTACGACACAGTCGCCTCAGAAGTGTATAGATTGCGAAGTTGCAAGCGGCTGCGCATGGTGTCAGGGTGAAAATTATGATGCTGCCGACAGTGATACAATATATCAGCGTTCTACGGCGATATGCAGGATGCATAAGGCTCGCGTCCGTGCCAATAACTATTACTGGAACAAACTTTTCCGTAAACTGGAGTTGGAAGGTCGCCGTGAGGAATATAATGCTATCCATAAGAAACAGACCGAAAAGCCATGCTGAAATACCTGATAATACCGTTGGCGAATGATGCCGTGTCATTCTGCCATTATGAAAGAGGAAACGCTTCTGACGGACTGACTGATATTGATACGCTCAAAAAGGCAATATTTTGGGCGATGACCGAAAATCTGAACGTGCAGTTCGTGTATCCCGATAATGAAATACCTTCGGAATATAAGGAGGTTATTGACACGATAGACCATGCCAAAATTGTCGGTTCTCATTGCGAAGATAAAGAGCTGACCGATGAGGCGGATATTGTAGTTTTTGAGGATTGGAAAGGTGTTGATACTTTCAAATACCAGTCGGGGAAAAGCTACGTGATACGTACCGACAAATCCGGCCTTTTCAATAATGCCGACGTAATTAAATCTTTGTTCCCTAAACTTGACAGACTTGTTGTTGTCATCACCGATATAGACAAATTTCAAGAGTCGGATTTCCAAAAATATGAAACGTTTTTGAGCGCGATGATACCCGTAGTCAAAGAGGAGTATGGCAAAGGACATTCGCTACATTTCAATCTTTTGACTGACAGAATGCTGTTATACAAGATGAATAACTGCAATGCCGGCGATGAAAGCATCACACTCGCTCCCGACGGCAAATTTTATATCTGTCCGGCATTCTATCTCGACGGGTGCAAACCTGTCGGCGACTTGGGAAACGGGCTCGATATAAAAAATCAACAGCTCTATCGCCTCGACCACGCTCCGATTTGCCGCAAATGCGATGCGTGGCAATGCCGCCGGTGCGTATGGTTAAACTGCAAGACAACGCTTGAAGTCAATACCCCGAGCCATGAACAGTGTGTCGTAGCCCATATAGAGCGAAATGCATCACGTAAACTTCTCGAAGAAATCAGAACTTTAGGCGAATTTCTTCCGGAAAAAGAGATTAAAGAAATAGATTACCTTGACCCATTTGAAATAATAAAATAATGAAAAAAGCAATAGGAAAAGTAACGGAACAGGAGCGCAATGAGATACAGGCGCTCTTTGAACGACGCAACGGACTCAATGAGTTGGCGAAGATACTGACGTCGGACAATGCCGAGCTGTATGAACGTCTCGTAAAGGATATGGGCGAGACGGGCACGAAATTCCAGAACTGGTGGGACTCGATGGCACAGAAGTATCAGTGGGAAAGTGCCGAGGACGGCCATTGGGAGATAAATTTCGATACGTGCGAAATCGTATTGGTGACACCTGAATAATATACAATTATGATAACAGCTTTTATTGGGACTACGGAGTTGCTGCTCATAGGCGGATTGGCTCTCCTCCTGGTCGGCGGGAAGAAACTTCCCGAGATGATGCGCGGACTTGGCAAGGGCGTACGCGAATTCAAGGACGGAATGAAGGAGGGTGCGACTGATGATGCTCCTTCTGCTGCCGACACGGCTGACGGCGTCAAAGAGCGTACGGCTGACGGTGACGCTGGAAATCGGTCAGACGCAAAGGAGTGACGCGTATGTCGGCGGATGAACAGATGCTGACGTTCGGAGGGCATCTCGGTGTCCTCCGCAAGATGTTGAAGCGGGTGCTGGCGGTGACGCTGGTGTTTGCCTGCATTGTTTTTGCTTTGAAAGATGTCACGTTTTCGGTGCTTTTGGCGCCGGGGCAGTGGGATTTCTGCACTTACCGGTGGCTGGAACGGATTATGGGGATTTTTGACGCGGGATTCCGGTTCGAGGAGTTTCATGTCGACCTTATAGCGACGGAGCTGTCGAGCCAGTTTATGACGCATATCACCACGTCGATTTATTTGGGGCTGCTTTGCGCATCGCCGTTCATAGTGTATGAGCTGTTTAAGTTCGTTTCGCCGGCGTTGCTGGAGAGCGAGCGGAAATATTCGGTGAGGATTGTGAGCATTGTCTATCTGCTGTTCGTAGCGGGCGTGATGATGAGTTATTTCATATTGTTTCCGATTTCGTTCCGTTTCTTAGGCACATATTCGGTGGCCGACAGCGTGCACAGCACAATCACGCTCGACAGCTATATATCCACGTTCGTTACGCTGACGCTGATGATGGGGCTTGTGTTCCAGTTGCCGGTGGTGGCATTCGTGCTCGGCAGGATGGGTATGGTGGAGTCGGGGTATCTTGTCAGATACCGCCGCTATGCATTCCTGATTATCTGTATCGTTGCGGCGATAATCACGCCTCCCGATATAATGACGCTCATACTCGTGGCTGTCCCCCTCTACATGATGTACGAAATAAGTATCCGCGTAATCCGCTCGACCGAACGATATCGGTTGGAAAAACAATAAGACAAGGTTAATTTTGAATGGGGAATTTTGAATTTTGAGTTCCCGTGCATTTTTAACAAGAGAACAAAAGGTTTGGCAGGAGTACAGGAGATGAAGTTTTGTGCTTTTGTTTGTGCTTTTGTTTGTGCTTTTGTGCTCTTGTTCTTTTGTTTTTTATTTTTTCCTCAAATCCGCAACTACGCGCCTAATATGATACAGAAGCGAAAAGAATCTGCA
>CAJLWO010000085.1 GCA_905210435.1 uncultured Bacteroidales bacterium | reverse complement strand
AAATATATGAGGCTATGCAGGTGGAAAATTGCATTTCGACTTTGACTTTAGGCAATCGGCGATAAAGAGCGGGGCGTTCCGATGAAACGCCCCGCTCCCGTCATTCTATCGATTGATTATTTTATTCTTCAGACATTAAAATCTCAAGCATCTTGATTGCCGAGTCGGGGATACGTGTGCCCGGGCCGAATATTGCTGCTACACCTGCTTTATAGAGGAAATCATAATCCTGTGCAGGTATGACACCGCCGGCAGTGACCATTATATCCTCGCGGCCAAGCTTCCTGAGTTCTTCAATCACCTGAGGTATGAGAGTCTTATGACCTGCCGCAAGTGACGATACGCCAAGTATATGAACGTCGTTTTCAACTGCCTGACGCGCTGCTTCTGCCGGAGTCTGGAACAGCGGCCCCATGTCGACATCAAATCCACAGTCGGCATAACCGGTAGCAACTACTTTGGCACCGCGGTCATGGCCATCCTGCCCCATCTTGGCTATCATAATACGGGGTTGACGACCCTCTTTCTTCGCGAATTCCTGACACATCTGCTGAGCTTTGATGAAATCAGGATCTTGTTTTGTCTCGTTTGAATACACGCCTGATATTGTTCTGATTACTGCTTTATAACGACCTACAACCTCTTCGCAGGCATCGGAAATTTCGCCCAATGTAGCGCGAAGGCCGGCTGCTTTGACTGCAAGGTCGAGAAGATTGCCCTTCTTGGTGCGTACGCATTCAGTGATTGCTGCAAGCGCTTCCTTGACAGCCTTCTCGTCGCGCGAAGCCTTAACAGCGTTGAGTCGTTCGATCTGCTCTTTGCGCACCTCGGTATTATCAATTTCCAGGATGTCGATGGGGTCTTCGTGCTCGAGACGATATTTGTTAATACCTACAATTGTCTGACGGCCTGAGTCGATACGAGCCTGCGTACGGGCGGCAGCCTCTTCGATACGCAACTTCGGAAGACCGGTTTCGATAGCCTTTGCCATACCTCCGAGTTTCTCAATCTCCTGAATATGTTCCCATGCGCGGTGAGCTATCTCGTTGGTCAACGACTCAACATAATATGAACCTGCCCAGGGGTCGATTTCTTTTGTGATATAAGTCTCTTCCTGAATATAAATCTGCGTATTGCGCGCAATACGCGCCGAGAAATCGGTCGGGAGTGCGATTGCTTCATCAAGAGCATTGGTATGGAGCGACTGAGTATGTCCAAGCGTAGCGCCCATAGCTTCTATACAAGTACGGCCCACATTATTGAAGGGGTCCTGCTCGGTGAGCGACCATCCCGATGTCTGCGAGTGCGTACGGAGAGCAAGCGATTTCGGGTTCTTCGGATTGAACTGTTTTACAATCTTGGCCCAAAGCATACGTGCGGCACGCATCTTGGCAATCTCCATAAAGAAGTTCATGCCAATAGCCCAGAAGAATGACAGACGGGGAGCAAATGCATCAATGTCCATTCCGGCATTGACACCGGCACGGAGATATTCCAGACCGTCGGCCAAAGTATATGCAAGTTCGATATCGCATGTCGCGCCGGCTTCCTGCATGTGGTATCCGGAGATTGATATCGAATTGAATTTGGGCATATTTTGCGAAGTATACTCAAAGATGTCGGCTATGATGCGCATTGAGAATTCAGGCGGATAGATGTAGGTGTTACGCACCATGAATTCCTTCAATATATCATTCTGAATAGTGCCAGCCATCTCCTCAAGTTTTGCTCCCTGTTCCAATCCTGCATTGATATAGAAGGCCAAAACGGGAAGCACAGCTCCGTTCATTGTCATCGAAACCGACATTTTGTTCAAGGGAATGCCGTCGAACAATACTTTCATATCCTCAAGCGAGCAGATTGACACACCGGCTTTACCGACGTCACCGACCACACGTCCATGGTCGGCATCATATCCGCGGTGCGTGGCAAGGTCGAATGCTACCGAAAGTCCTTTCTGTCCCGAAGCGAGATTTCGACGATAGAATGCATTGGATTCCGCTGCGGTCGAGAAACCTGCATACTGGCGGATAGTCCACGGACGCATGGCGTACATGCCCGAGTACGGACCGCGAAGGAACGGAGGGATACCAGCTACGTAATTCAGATGCTCCATACCCTCAAGATCAGCCTTCGTATAGACAGGCTTTACAGGAATTAATTCAGGAGTCAGCCACTTTTCTCCATCCTGAAGAGGAGCGGCCTGCGATGCGAATGCATCATTTGTTATATTGATGTTAGAAAAATCCGGTCTCATTGGTAAGAAATCATTTTAAAAGTTCGGCATTGAATTTACGGAGAGTGTCAAGCACATTCGAACGGACATGAATAAAGTCAGTTATACCTTTTGCTTGCAGTTCTTCTGTGCAGGCAGGAGCACCTGCCACTACGAATTTGGCTTTACCGCCAATCAGATCAAAAGCCTCGGGAGCGAACTGGGCATACTCGTCATCCGACGAACAGAGCACTATAATATCTGCCTGCTTGTCAAACGCAGCCTTGACGCCATCAGCTACTGTATCAAATCCGATATTGTCGATGATTTCATAGCCGGCGCAGCCGAAGAAGTTGCTTGAGAACTGTGCACGAGCCAGACGCATGGCAAGATTGCCGATTGTCAGCATAAATACCTTAGGACGGTTTGCCGCATGCTCGGTAGCAAGACGAAGTGCTTCGAAATCGCTTGCCTGACGCGCGCTGTTCAATGCCTTTGAAGCGTCACCGTCAGAATGCCCGCAACCACATGAACAACCTGTCTTTTCTATTTTTCCGGCAGCAAGTTCGTTGAAGTTGGGGTATTGGTTAGTACCGAGAAGTATCTCTTTACGACGGGCCATATCGGCATGACGTTTGGCAGCAGACTCATTTACAGCCTTCTGTACCAGACCTTCGGATACCGCTTTAAAGAAACCGCCATCGTTCTGTACTCCAAGGAACAATTCCCACGCCTGCTTTGCAAGAGACACAGTCAAAGTCTCTACATAATAAGAACCGCCGGCCGGGTCTACAACTTTATCAAGATGACTTTCTTCCTTGAGAAGGAACTGTTGATTGCGTGCGATACGTTCGGAGAATGCATCAGGAGTCTTATATGGCGTATCAAACGGAACTACCGTTATGGAGTCGACCCCGGCCAAAGCCGCGGACATAGCTTCAGTCTGGCTGCGAAGCAGATTGACATGAGCGTCATAGATAGTCTGGTTGAAGCGTGATGTTTCGGCATGTACCATCATCTTGCATGCGCAGTCGCAAGCAGGATTGTATTGTTTTACAATCTGAGCCCAAAGCATGCGCGCAGCTCTGAATTTCGCCAGTTCCATAAAATAGTTTGACGAAACTCCCATATTGAATTTGATAGCGCAACCGGCTTCAACAGCATCGACACCGGCATCAGTGAGCTGGCTCATCCATTCGGCACCCCATGCGAGAGCATATCCCAATTCCTGATAAATATAGCACCCGGCATTGGAAAGCATTACAGAATCAACCGAAATGACACGCAGTCCGTCAACATCCTTTGCTATTTCAATCATTGCCTTGGCATCGGCTACAGCATCGGGGAGTATTTCTCCTCCGTGACGGAGAGCCCTGCGCAACGGATTATAGTCGATTGAACCATGGAAAGTTTTTTGTGCGCCTGCTTCATTGATAATATCAACCAGAATGCCGCACAATTCTTTAGCATGTCCATGGCAGCATCCCAGATTTATCTCTACACTCGATAAATCCACACCTGCGAGCAATGCTTTTACATCGGCGGCATTGATTTGATTTTTCGGCAATTTGAAATAAAGGGAAGTCACGCCTTTAGTCAATACGTCAAGGGCTTTTTCATTTGCCTCCTTTATGCTGTCGGCAATGATAGCCTGACGTGTAAGCCAGTTGTTATTATCGCGCGTACCTCTCACATATGGATATTGTCCGGGAAGAGTATCTGTAGTTTTCAAGTCGGCAATATCTTCCAGACGATACATTGGATTCACATTAAATCCTTCATTGGTACGCCAGACCAGTTTCTTTTCAAAGGGAACCCCTTTAAGGTCGGCATCGACTTTTTCACGCCATTGCTCAGTAGTAATAGGGGGAAATTGGTCGAATAATTTTTCTTTGTTTTCTGCCATAATGGTATTATATAATATTCTTTGTTTTAATCTGAAATTACAAGAATCAGGATTTGGTATTATATAAGATTAAATAAAAATATATAATGACATATATTTAAATATTATATGTGCCACAAATTTAAAAATTATTCCCAACATTTTCAAATAATAACGTCTAAACTTTTTTAAACGATGACACGCTGATATATCAGCTATTTTTTTACCTTTGCACTCCATGAAATATCATACCCGACGATTATGGAGCTAAAAATAAGAAAGGGTCTACCGAGTGATCTTCATGCTATTTCAGATATTTACAATGCAATACACGATGAAATAGAGAACGGTCGATTTCACATGAAGTGGTATCGCGATATGTATCCCACTCAATCATGGGCAGAAGAGCACATATCCGAAGGCGACATCTATATTATGGAAGATGGGCGGAAGGGGATAGTCGCATCCGCTGTAATAAATCATACTGCGCTTCCGGAATACCATTCCGGTAATTGGTACCAGCCCGAAAACTACGACAAAATTCTTGTGATACATACTCTCGTTGTGCACCCAGAGCATACCCGTTGCGGCTACGCCACAAAACTCATCCATTTCTACGAACAAATGGCTGCCAACGAAGGCTGTAACCGTCTCCGTCTCGATACACAGGCAATAGACCTGCCGGCACGTAAGCTATACAAAAAACTGGGTTATACCGAGGTAGATCATCTTCCATGCCAATTCAAAGGCATTACCGGCATTGACCTCGTACTCATAGAAAAAACACTGAGTTAATACACACGAGCCAGTAAGAATACCATGAGTACATGCGGCTTAGGACATCTGCAAGTCTTGGAGGGAACTGACAGAACGACAGGAGCACGATGCATGGGAGCGGACGCGAGTATTGGCGGCCATCTGCATACAGCCACATGCCAAAGGTCGGGTGACACCTGAAAAACTGTTGCCGTTACCATGGGACAAAAAACAGATTCGAAAAAACAATGTCCCCAAACTCACAAGAGCCGAGGACAAAAAGAGGTTTGACGATTTGCTGAAGCGATTATAATGACAAGTGGGCTTTGCTAATTTGTTTCATCATAACCAGTCACAAAAAAGCGCCAAAGGCCGATTAGAAATATAATTCCTAAAATTATTAGCCCGATGCCTAATATGGTTCCTATTAAGTCTGCCATAATTGAGATTTTTTACAAATATAACGAATTGTAAATATACAATACTTCGGTTATTTTTTGAGAGTTTGTTAACGGCTCCGAGGAGCCAAGTATT
>CAJLWO010000084.1 GCA_905210435.1 uncultured Bacteroidales bacterium | reverse complement strand
TTTAACCAAATTTTCTCATCAAAATATTTGCTCAGGTCAGAGTAAACTCCACTCAGCCTACTTGCTGATTGTGTCCGACAGGTCTGACCGGTCCGACAAGTCCGACTTTGATGACAAATAAAAAATCACCCTCATTGGAGGGTGATTTTTTATTTTGCAGCGGGGTGGCTGAGTTATATGTTATGGCTTTATCAGCGTACAACCATTTTTGTGACTTCCGAGCCCTGACGCTTGATGACGAGCTGTCCGGCAGCGGGATTGGCCACGCGTACACCCTGCAGGTTGAAATATTCAACGGGAGCATCAGCATTCGAGTCGGAGATGATGTCGTCAACACCTGCCGATTCGGGAAGCACTACTTTGAAGAGGTTGTTGGCATTACCAAAACCGGGAGAACCATATTCATACCCGCTTTCACCGATGATTAGGGATTTTACAGGTACGGTAATTGTACGGGTTGCGGTGTCATATTTGCCGTAGTAGTCTGCAACATCAGCTTCAGTTGCGCCACGGTCAAGCAAGTAGTTGACCATTGAGTTGGCATACATCGAACCGTCACCGAAGTCGATTGCGAGGGGTGAGAATTCTACGACTACCTTCTCGGGATCGGAAGCATTGATGTAGAGGTAGTGGTTATGAGTGTGTGTAGCTTCGTGTTTGTTCTTTGAAGCCTTGGGATATGCCTCTCCGTAAGGGTTGACAAGGCGGAAATATCCGGGGGTATCATTATTTACTTGTACAGCGAGGTTATAATCATTGACCGAGCTGTTATTGTAGAGCGAATTGATGAGGTCTTCGGAATAAACGGCTTCGCCTTCGAGAGTAGTCCAGTTTTCGGCATCATCAGCGTAAACATAGAATACACGGCTGTCACCGGCTTTGGCATTTCCGCTTTCATCAAGTGCTGCGACGAAAAGAGTATAACCACCGCGACCGAATGCGCCGGCTGAAAGGCTCAAATCCTCAGTGCTGGGAAGCTCAGTACCATTTGCTGCCACAATATCAAGATTTGCTTGTGAGGGTTCATACATTCCTTTGGTAATGAAATATACCAGATTGGTGGCTTTGGGGCCCGCATTGACTGAGAATGTGAATTCGTCGTCATCGGCACAGTCGGCCATATCAATAGCGACACTATAGTCTACGTCAACTTTTGTCAGGACGTTGGTATAGGTTAAAGCCCACCATCCGAGATCTTCATGTGAATAGTCGCCGATAGCCCATACGTCAAGATTCGGGAATGTCACGGTATTTCCGTTAATAGTTCCTACCGATGCCTCTTTTGACCCGAGTCCGGCGACTATCTGGTTGCCGTTCACATCTTTGAGGTAAAAATAGTTGGTATCCCCGTAACTGTCAGGACCGAGATTCTGAGGAGAGGGGATAGAAATAGTGCCGTTTGCAACATCTACGGTAGCTTTGATAACGTAGTTTTGAGGTAATCCTGATATAGTAGCCTCGCCGGTGAGAGCATTTTTAATCTCGAGTGTCAGTACTGTGCCGTTAGGATTTATACTAATGAGGCTCTGACAGGTCCAGGTGTAGGTGCCGGCCATGTCGGAGGCGGTAGCAAGAGCTGATGCCTGAGCGGGAGCTTTAAGTGCGCCGGGGAGATACATTTCTGATGTATTTTCAACGGGACTGGCGATTTTGTCGAGTGTTTTTGCTATTGGCTGACGGCCTTCTGCAAATGCCGAGCCACAAAGCAATGCGGAAAAAGCCAATGTGTAGAGTTTCTTCATGCTTAACTTGGGTTATAATGTGAATAATATGTTGGTATATTGAAATTTGAGTTGGGTGAGAGAGGAGAATGATGTGATGTTGTATAGCGCCGTTATATAACATTTTTTGCAAAGATAAATATTATTTTTCTTTTTGTAGATATTTTTGTATGTTTTTTGGCAAAAAAATGGGTATGTGTTTAATATTGTGGAAAAATGAAAGAATTTTTTGACGGAGAAACCGTACAGCCGTTAATTTGTCGTGCGACAGTTCCGTTTATGGATGTGCCGACATGCAAAAGCAGGAGCGGTAACGCCACGTCACATGCGGTGATTTCCTGTGTAGAGGAGTACCGTGGTGACGTGATGTTACCGCTCCCGATGAGTAATATTCGGCTTTTCAGAGTGATACTACGGAAGAGCCTTTGGCGGTGCGGCGTATGTAGATGCCTTTTTCGGGATGGTCTACGCGGATGCCATGCAGGTTGCACGCTCGGAGTCGGAACGGCTCATCACGAGTGTGGGTAAGGAAATCGGCGACATGAGCGACTGCGGACGCATCCCGGCAGGCGAGACGCGCCCGATAATTCAAACAAAAGCACAAAAGAACAAAAGCCTTGACAGGAGCACAAAATGAAAGATTGTGCTTTTGTCGAGGCTTTTGTGCCTTTGTTTATATCGCCCGTAGGGGGCTGTATTGTGCTTTATTTCACTACTTTGACCGATTTGCCGGCTACGTTGACGATGAGCACGCCGTTGGCTTCAACGCTGATGGGGGTGTTGGTCACGCCGGTGGCGATGGTGCGGCCCATCATGTCGATTACCTTGATGTCGGTATCGGCTGTCGCGTTGGCTACGATGGTGTTGCCGTCGACTGTCACCTTGACGTCGTTGTCGGCGAGGTCGGCCGAAATTTTGCAGTTTTGCAGCACCCTCTGATAAAATGTCAGGACGGGTCGGATCTGTCTGACAAGTCCGACCCGTCTGACGACGGTGTATCTTCAATCCTCTTCAGGGAGGGGATATGCTTTATTTGCCGAGTTTGGCTGCTTCGTTCTTGAGGGCGTTGGCGCCTTCATCCATTTTTTCGGCTACGCTCTGCTTGATGTTGTCAACGGCTTTGCTGCCTGCTTCTTTGGCGTCGCTGACTACCTGAGTGGCTTTGTTTTCAACGCCTTCCTTAACGTTGGCGGCGACATTTTTCACGCTGTCGGCCACTTCCGACGTGAAGCCGGCGGCTTTGTCCCTGGCGGCCTGATAGCCGGCTTCAACGGCTTCGACCGAGCCGATTACTTTCCCTTTGGCTTCGACGTAAGCACCGTCGACCACGGTTGCTATCACGTTGCCGGCTGAGTCGAGCAGCTGTTCGCCTTCGATTACCACACCTGCGGGCAGGTCGGCTGCAGTTACCGAGGTGTCGGCCGATTCGGCCTCGGCGGCTGTTTTATTGTCAGTTTTGTCGGTTTTTGAGCAACCCACGATTGCAATTGCGCAAAGCAACGCTGCGCAAGAAAGTAATTTTTTCATTGTCTGATATATTAAAAATTGATTGTAATGCGTGACATCGTATGTAATAACATCAGGGAAATGAAAAAGTTTGCCGCAGCATGAAAAATATATTTATGGAGGGTGTTGCAACATCCTCCGGGGTGCTACAGCTGCCCCTGCTCAATGAGGGTGGCTATGCGCTCTATCGTGGCGTCCTCCTTGTTTTTGTCGGGGCGGTATTTGCCGTTGATGTTGACGCCGAAGAGCTTGCCGAATCCGTGGTAGAATACCGCACGTGTGGTGCCGAGAAAGGCTTTGAGTATGTCGTAGCCGCTCTGGTTGGTCTCGCGGCCGATGAGTTTGACAAGTATCTTGGCCTGTCCTTTGGTGAAGCGTTTAAGCGCCGGTTTATACTGGTTGAAGACCTCACCCTCCATCTCCTTGAGGTAGGCTTTGCGTTCTTTTTCCGATTCGAAAGTCTGGAGATATTCGTAGGTCTCGGTGAGTGTCTCGGCAATGAGCTTGGCGTAAGGGAGAGCCTTGCGCACGTCGCGGACGGTGCGCCAGTAGAACTCCTCCTCCTTTTTGTTCTTGAACCGGAGAGGAGGGTAGACGTCGATTTCGTTGAACACGAGCATCATCACCGTGTCGCCGTCGATTACGGTATGGTACTTGCTGCGGAACACCTTCTGACGCACGCGTTTAAGCTCCGCGCCGCCGCTGTCGTCGGGCTGCTGCGGGGCACCGTAAGCCGCTATGGCCGCGATGAGGGCGGCAATCAGGGCAACCGGTATTTTGACATGACATTTCATGATGCGTAGCTGTGTCCCGCGGGCGCCCCCCTGTAATCCTATCGGGTGTGGGGCACGGGAGGATAGTCGAGGGTGTAGTGCAGTCCGCGCGACTCCTTGCGCTCCTTGGCCTGCCGCATTATGAGGTAGCCTACGTTGATGATGTTGCGCAGTTCGCATATCTCGCGCGATGCCTTGGAGCACTTGAACAGCTTCTCGGTCTCCTCGTAGAGGATGTCGAGGCGGTTCCATGCGCGGTCGAGGCGCAGGTCGGAGCGTACGATACCGACGTATGTGCCCATTATCTGGTTTACCTCCTTGATGCTCTGGGTGATGAGCACCATCTCCTCGGGGTGGCGCGTGCCTTCGTCGTTCCAAGCCGGCACGTCGGTGCGGAAAGCGTAGTGGTCAATCATCTGCGATGCGTGGCGTGCGGCTGCGTCGGCGTAGACCACGGCTTCGATGAGCGAGTTGGAGGCGAGGCGGTTGCCGCCATGCAGTCCGGTGCATGAGCATTCGCCCACGGCATAGAGGCGTTTGATTGACGACTCGCCGTTGCCGTCGACCTTGATGCCTCCGCACAGATAGTGGGCGGCGGGAGCCACGGGGATGTAGTCTTTGGTTATGTCGATGCCTAAGGAGAGGCATTTGCGGTAGATGTTGGGGAAGTGGCGGCGGGTCTCCTCGGGGTCCTTGTGGGTGACGTCGAGGTAGACGTGGTCGTCGCCGTTCTGTTTCATCTCGGAGTCGATGGCTCGTGCCACGATGTCGCGCGGCGCGAGCGACAGGCGCGGGTCGTATTTGTGCATGAACTCCTCCCCCTTGAGGTTGCGGAGCACAGCGCCGTAGCCGCGCATGGCCTCGGTGATGAGGAATGACGGACGGTCGCCGGGATGATAGAGCGCCGTGGGGTGGAACTGGATGAACTCCATGTCCTTGACGGTGCCCTTGGCGCGGTAGACCATCGCTATGCCGTCGCCGGTGGCTACAAGGGGATTGGTCGTGGTCTGATATACGGCTCCGACACCGCCGGTGGCCATCAGCGTGACTTTGGCGAGGAAGGTGTCGACGGTCGAGGTCTCCTCGTTGAGCACGTAGGCGCCGTAGCAGGTGATGTCGGGGGTGCGGCGTGTCACGATTTTGCCCAAGTGGTGCTGGGTGATGATTTCGATTGCGAAATGATGCTCGAAGATGTCGATGTTGGGGTTTTCGCGGATGCGGCGTATGAGGCTCTGCTGTATCTCGTAGCCGGTGTTGTCGGCGTGGTGGAGTATGCGGAACTCGCTGTGGCCCCCCTCGCGGTGCAGGTCGAACTCGCCGTCGTCGCGCCGGTCGAAATCCACGCCCCACCCGATGAGCTCACGTATCTGTCCGGGAGCTTCTTCCACTACTTTCCTGACAGCCTCGGGGTCGCTGAGGTAGTCGCCCGCTATCATTGTGTCTTCGATATGCTTGTCGAAATTGTCGACAGCAAGATTGGTGACAGAAGCGACGCCTCCCTGCGCAAGAGCTGTATTGGCCTCATCGAGAGTGGTTTTGCATATAAGAGCCACGCGTGAGGTTTTTGCCACTTTGAGCGCGAAACTCATGCCGGCTATGCCTCCGCCTATCACCAGATAATCATATTCGTAAGTCATCGTTGTGTAATTTGTTAGCTTTAACCCACAAAATTACTATTATTTATAATATAAGGTATAAAATTTGTTTAAAATTTAGTTAAACCGCAGAGGGGAGGAATTTCTGTAGAGTCCAAGGGCAAGTGCAATATTAGCGAAAATGTTTGAAAAATTCAGCT
>CAJLWO010000083.1 GCA_905210435.1 uncultured Bacteroidales bacterium | reverse complement strand
GTTTATTTTATTGAATATCAGCAATTAATATCCGTTTTTAAGGGCTGACTAAATACCAAGATTTATGATAAAGAAATTTTTGATGTCGGGGGCGATAGCATTATCAAGCCTGACTATGGCGGCTGAAAATATGGATACTGTGCTTCCGGCTCCCGACATGAAGGCGGGGACGGGTATGATGGAGGCGTTCGCCCGGCGCAAATCGGTGAGAAAATTCGCCGACAGTGAACTGTCGCGACAGGATTTGGGCAATCTGCTGTGGGCCGCGACGGGACAAAACCGTCCGGATGGCCGGCTGACGGCTCCCTCGTGCCGCAATTTCCAGGAAATACGGCTGTTCGTCTTTGACCGCAACGGTGTCAGCGAATATCTTCCAGCCACACATTCGCTGAAGCATGTGGCCGACGGCGATTACCGCAATCTTGTGGCCGCCGGACAGGATTTTGTCAACGACGCTCCCGTAAGCCTCGTCATGATTGCCGACATGACAAAATTCAGCAATCCCGATGAACGCGCCCTGATGATGGCTGCCGTCGATGCCGGAATCGTAAGCGAGAATATTTCCCTGGCATGCGCCGGACTGGGACTGGCCACCGTGCCGCGCGCCACAATGAAATCCGCCGAAATCATATCACTGCTCGGCCTCCCCGACAGTCACATAGCAATCATGAACAATCCCGTAGGATTCGAACAAAAAGACTGACCCCATGCCATCCGCGAAAATGAAAGCATTGACCTACACGCGTCCCGGCCGCTTTGAACTGATAGAGAAACCGATACCTGAAATCGCCGGCCCGCGCGACGCCATCGTGAGAGTCACCCTCTCAAGCATCTGCTCCTCCGACCTGCACATACTGCACGGTGCTGTGCCGCAGGCCGTAGCCGGCATCACTGTCGGCCACGAAATGGTAGGTGTTGTCGAAACTGTCGGCAGCGATGTCGCAGGCGTGAAGCCGGGCGACAGGGTAGCCGTGAATGTCGAGACATTCTGCGGCGACTGCTTCTACTGCCGTCGCGGATTCGTCAACAACTGCACATCGGGCGGCTGGCAGCTCGGATGCCGCATCGACGGCGGACAGACGCAGTATGTACGTGTGCCGTATGCCGACAACGGCCTCTCCCCTATTCCCGACAACGTCAGCGACGAGGAAGCCCTCTTCGTAGGCGACATTCTCGCCACCGGCTATTGGGCGGCGAAGATTTCGGAAATATCGGGCGATGACACCGTGCTCATCATCGGAGCGGGACCGACCGGACTGTGCACGCTCGAATGCGTCCGGCTCTACACCCCGCGGCATATCGTGGTATGCGAAAGTGACGAGGCGCGACGCCGGTTCGTGCAGCAGCACTATCCCGAAGTAAGCGTTGCAGCGCCGTCGGAATGCAGGGAAAAACTCGACAGCCTGACCGCCCGACGCGGTGCCGACCGCGTAATTGAAGTAGCGGGAAGCGAGGATACATTCCGCATGGCATGGGAATACGCCCGGCCCAACGCCATAGTCACCGTTGTTGCGCTCTACGAGTCGGCACAGACCTTGCCTCTGCCCGACATGTACGGCAAAAACCTGACATTCAAGACCGGAGGAGTCGATGCCTGCGACTGCGACAGAATATTACAGCTGATAGCCGAAGGCAAAATCCGCACAACCCACCTTATAACCCACCGTTACCCGCTGAGCCGCATTCAGGAAGCCTACGACCTCTTCGCCAAGAGAGCCGACAACGTAATCAAAACCGCAATCTACCCCGACTGAACCGGAATATCCCGCTCCCTCCCTATAAAACAAGTTTTAAGGGTGTTGCAAAACTAAATTTTCCGCGGTTGAAAACCGCGGCCACTATACAAAATCTCCTGATAATCAACTGTGTAGTAGCCGCGGTTTTCAATCGCGGAAAATTAAAGCCGAGTTTTGCAACTCCCTCGGTGCATTTTGGCAATGCCGGTGTGTCTATCAATAGTTTTTGGCTTCGATTTCAAAGAAGCTTTTTGCATGGAGGCATACGGGGCATGCTGCGGGCGCTTTCTTGCCGATGACGATGTGTCCGCAGTTACGGCAGATCCATACGGTGTCACCTTCGCGGGAGAACACGATGCCCTCTTCGATGTTGGCGAGGAGACGGCGGTAGCGCTCTTCGTGGTGGCGCTCGATGGCAGCTACGGCGCGGAAACGGTTGGCGATAGCCGTGAATCCTTCTTCATCGGCTTCCTGGGCCATACGGTCATACATTGAGGTCCATTCGTAGTTCTCTCCTTCGGCAGCCTCACGCAGATTGTCCATTGTGTCGGAAATCTCGCCGCCGTTAAGGAGTTTGTACCACAGCTTGGCATGTTCTTTCTCATTGTTGGCAGTCTCCTCGAAGATAGCCGCAATCTGTTCGTAACCGTCTTTTCTTGCCTTTGATGCAAAATAAGTGTATTTGTTGCGTGCCTGCGATTCGCCGGCAAATGCTTCCTGAAGGTTGCGTTCTGTTTTTGTTCCTTTTAATTCTTTCATTCTGATTTATTTTTTATAGTTTGTTTATTTCCATATCTGTTGCACGCTTCTTACTGTCCATATCTCCGTTAGCGTTGCGGCATTCAGGACATAATCCCCTGAAATATATATCCACACTTTCCGTAGCAAATCCGGCCGATACGAATTCTTCGACGTCAGCCGGCATAGGCATATCGAATATCCGTCCGCATACACGGCATATAAAATGGCTGTGCGGGCTTTGCGGCGCAAGGTCGTAACGCATATTTCCGCTTTCAATCTCAAGTTCGCGTACAAGTCCGGCATCGACAAGCGTATGCAGGCTGTTATACACCGTAGTACGCGACAACGAGGGATATTTCTCGGAAAGAGCGGTAAAAATAGACTCTGCCGCCGGATGCCTCTGCGAATTTGCCACAAAAGAAAATATTGAAATCCTTTGTGCGGAAGGACGCACTCCCGCGCGGTGGAGCATCTCCGCCAATTCGGCATCTGTATATGTTCTATCCTTCGGCATTAGCGTTTAACATTCTTGTAACGATTACAAAATTAGTAATAATTACAATAACTGCAAATTATTTTGCCGTTTTTTTTCAAAAAATTTTCAGGTATCCCATATCACGGCGAAATAATCATATCAAGATTGCAGAACGTAACATTGTATGGTTTATCTTCTATTGTTAATACGGTTTAAATTCAAACGCTCTCTTAAAAGCTTCCACCCCATACGGCGGAAAACGAGCCACATCAGGAACAGATATAGCGGAATCCATACAAGCCTGCCGCTCAACGTCCACATCACAGAATCAAGAAATGGCGTATGATAACCGTTGACTGCAAGCAATATGGCCTCGTCGGCATCGGCAAGCCATCCCAACACATCATGCATAAATGTCATAATTTTTCAGAATATCAGGTAGTGGTTCAAAAATAAACGCCGATTTTGTAGATATTCTGAATCCCTATAAAAATCAGCCCCATATTCCGCGCAGACTACACGGCTATCATGGCAACCGCTGTTAAAGTTTTATTAAATTTCCATACTCAAAGGAGATTATATGATTATTATACGTAAGTTTGCGGCATGGAAAAGACTAAACGAATTCTTGTCGTCGACGACGAGGAAACTCTATGCGATACCCTCGGGTTCAATCTTGAAGCCGAAGGCTACATTGTCGACACCGCCTACAGCGCCGAAGAAGCCCTGACACTCAACCTGTCGGACTATGATTTAATACTCCTCGACATCATGATGGGGGAAATATCGGGCATACAGCTTGCCCGTATCATGAAATCAAATCCTGCTACGGCGGCCGTGCCCATAATATTCTGCACGGCGAAAGATACGGAGGACGACATGATACAGGGTCTTGAACTCGGTGCCGACGACTACATTGCCAAACCGTATTCGCTGCGCACGGTGCTGGCCCGCGTGCGGGCCGTGTTGCGCCGTTCGGGCTCATCGCCAAAAGAGATGCCTGTGTCAGAAAAGATTGCTTACGGCGGCCTCGTAATCATTCCGTCGAAGAAAAGCTGCATAGTCGACGGCGAAGAGGTGAAGATGCCGCGCAAGGAGTTTGAACTACTGTATAAACTCCTGTCAAAACCCGGCAACATATTCTCGCGCGAGGAGCTGCTGCGCGACATCTGGACCGACGAAGTCGTAGTGGTTGACCGGGTGATAGATGTCAATATCACGCGCATACGGCAGAAAATCGGACGGTACGGCAAGCAGATTGTGACACGCTCAGGCTACGGATATGGCTTCTTTACCGACTAAACGGCTGAGCTACTCCAGGCGGCTCTTCATCTGGCTGCTCGGTTACTCCCTGCTGCTTGTAGGGTGCTTCATCATCTTCCAGTATCACAGGGAAAAGGAGTTCAAGACCACCGAGGTAAACTCACAGCTTCAGCTCATCAACAACTTCATCATCGCCGAGCTCGACGAAGGAAAAGACCTGAACGAAATCGACTATACGGATTTCCACCCGTTTGACCAGCTGCGCGTCAGCGTGCTCGACAAATCGGGATATATAATATTTGACACCTATCCCGACAGCATGCCGCGGCAGGACCACTCCCGGCGCGAAGAAATCATGAAGGCCATCGCCAAGGGGAGCGGATATGCCGTGCACCGACACAGCGAAAGCACGGGCGAGACATATTTCTATTCGGCCACGAAAGGGCATGACGGCATGATTGTACGTACTGCCGTACCATACGTGGTGTCACTTGACTCGCTTCTTAAAGCTGACTACGGATTTCTGTGGATAATGGGTGCTGTCACATTGATAATGTGCACGCTTGGATATTTTGCCACACGTCGTGTCGGGCAGCACATAATCCGCCTCAACCGCTTTGCTCAAAGCGCCGAGAAAGGCGTCAGGGTATCTGATATCGAACCGTTTCCCCACGACGAGCTCGGAGAGATTTCCAACCATATAATCCGTCTGTATGCCGAACTCCAGCAGGCCTATGCCGACCGCGACCGCGAGCACCGTATCAGCCTTCACGAGCAGCAGGAGAAAGAACGTATAAAAAAACAGCTCACCAACAACATAAACCACGAACTTAAAACTCCTGTCGCCTCCATTCAGGTATGTCTTGAGACAATGATTAACCACCCCGGCATCACCGACGCCAAGAGAATGGAATTCCTGCGGCGAAGTCTGTCGCACTGCGAGCGACTGAAAAAACTGCTCGCCGACGTATCGCTGATTACCCGTATGGACGATGGCGGCTCCGCCATCGTCAAGGAGGAAGTCGACCTCTCGGAAATAATCGCCGAAGCCGTAACCGACAAGCAATCACTTGCATCGTCACGTGGCATACGTATAGAAAACAATGTACGCGCCCCGTTGCGCATGGACGGCAACCCCACCCTGCTCCTGTCAATATTCAACAACCTTATCGACAACGCGATAGCTTATAGCGGCGGCACAAAGATAGCCATCTCGCCGCTCAGGATTGACCGCGCTACGATAGGACTGTCGTTTTCCGACAACGGCATAGGCGTTCCCGAGGAGCATTTCCCGCGCCTGTTCGAACGGTTCTACCGCATAGACAAAGGACGTTCACGTGCTGCAGGCGGCACTGGACTGGGGCTTTCAATAGTCAAAAACGCCGTACTCATGCACGGCGGCACAATCACCGTAGCCAACGCCCCGACCGGCGGCCTTACATTCACCATCACCCTGTCAGCAACTGCTTAGCGGCAACAACCGGAATACAAACACCTCTCCTACGGCCGGATCTGCGCGGAGGATATTGCAAAACGATAATTAGCAGTCAAAAGTCACACCGAATTGGAGCGACGCGATTCATCGCTGTTAACTTAAGGAACATGGAGTGGAGTTTACTCTGACCTGAGCAAATATTTTGATGAGAAAATTTGGTTAAAT
>CAJLWO010000082.1 GCA_905210435.1 uncultured Bacteroidales bacterium | reverse complement strand
AAACACGAAAGTAGGAGATAAACACCTGCAATTAGTGTTTACCTCCTACTCGATTCATGTTTCAGAAATTAGAGCTGGGGACCTGCTGCTACGAGAGCTTTGCCGGCTGCGTTGTTCTCGAATTTCTTGAAGTTGGCGATGAACATTTCAGCAAGTTTGGTTGCTTTCTTGTTCCATTCTTCGGGGTTAGCGTAGGTGTCGCGGGGATCGAGAATCTTGGGATCTACGCCGGGAAGTTCGGTAGGAACAGTGAAGTCGAAGATAGGAATCTGTTTGGTGGGAGCCTTGAGGATGGCGCCATCGAGGATAGCGTCGATGATACCGCGGGTATCTTTGATAGAGATACGTTTGCCGGTACCGTTCCAGCCAGTATTTACGAGGTAAGCCTTAGCGCCGCTCTTTTCCATCTTCTTGACGAGTTCCTCAGCATATTTGGTGGGGTGGAGCGAAAGGAATGCTGCACCGAAGCAAGCCGAGAAAGTAGGAGTGGGCTCGGTGATACCGCGCTCTGTACCTGCGAGTTTCGAAGTGAAGCCGGAGAGGAAGTAGTATTTGGTCTGCTCCGGAGTCAGGATAGAAACGGGAGGAAGCACGCCGAATGCGTCAGCTGAAAGGAAGATAACGTTCTTTGCAGCGGGGCCGTGGCTTCCCGGGGCTATTTTCTCGATGTGGTCGATAGGATAAGAAACGCGGGTGTTTTCAGTCACGCTCTTGTCGGCGAAGTCAATTTTGCCGTCTTTGTCAACTGTAACGTTTTCGAGAAGAGCGTCGCGACGGATTGCGTTGTAGATGTCGGGTTCTGACTCTTTGTCGAGGTTGATAACCTTAGCGTAGCAACCGCCTTCGAAGTTGAACACGCCGTTGTCGTCCCAGCCGTGTTCGTCGTCACCGATGAGGAGACGTTTGGGGTCGGTAGAAAGAGTGGTTTTACCTGTACCGGAAAGACCGAAGAAGATAGCGGTGTTTTCGCCGTTCATATCGGTGTTGGCCGAGCAGTGCATTGAAGCCATGCCCTTGAGGGGAAGGTAATAGTTCATGATAGAGAACATACCTTTCTTCATTTCGCCGCCGTACCATGTGTTGATGATTACCTGCATTTTTTCAGTGAGGTTGAAGGCAACACAAGTCTCTGAGTTGATGCCGAGTTCTTTCCAGTTTTCAACTTTAGCCTTTGAAGCGTTGAGAACTACGAAGTCGGGTTCGAAGTTTTCGAGTTCTTCCTTGGTGGGGCGGATGAACATATTGGTCACGAAGTGTGCCTGCCATGCAACTTCAACGATGAAGCGAACGGCAAGACGGGTATCCGGGTTTGTGCCGCAGAAAGCGTCTACTACATAGAGTTTCTTGTTTGAAAGCTCTTTGTCGGCGATTTCCTTGAGAGCGTCCCAGGTAGCGGGAGAGATGGGTTTGTTGTCATTTTTATATTCGTCGGAAGTCCACCAGATAGTGTCCTTTGAAACGCCGTCTTCAACGAAGAATTTATCTTTGGGCGAACGGCCGGTGTAGATACCTGTCATTACGTTTACAGCGCCCAGCTCAGTGTTCTGGCCTTTTTCATAGCCTTCCAATGAAGGATTTACTTCATCAATGAAGAGTTGGTCCCATGAGGGATTGTGGATAATCTCCGGAGTTCCGGTGATACCATAACGGGTTAAATCAATCTTGCTCATTTCTTTTGATTTAATATAAAATTATAGTGTAATTTAAAAATTCTCGAAAAAGTATCTATTTTAAAATATCTGACGTAGGCTATGCAAGTCTATCAATCAGGAGGAAACACAATAGAAACGTTCTAATGACCTAATTTGATTGCAAATATAGACAGAATTTTTGAGATATTTATTGAAAATTAAAGAAATTTTTCCGTATTAATAAATTTTAAGCTACAGATGTATAAAATTGAGTATAATGCATGTCATACCGGAATAATATTTTGTATAAAAAAGGCGTGATAAAGCTTATATATGCGTGAAATATCAAAAATTAATTTTGTTGGTTGACTTTGTCGGCGATAATTGCTATCTTTGCAGTTACTTGCATTGTATACGAAGTATGATTGCAATCCAAGATGATGCCACCGCCGCCTTAAGTGCTTTGAGGGGTGTGCGGTGATTTAATAATGAAATAAAAAATATTACAGATATGAATCCGCAAGAACTTAGCGAACAAGAGATAGTGCGCCGCGGCTCTATGGAGGAGATGCGCCGCCTTGGTATAGAACCTTATCCCGCAGCAGAATATGTGGTGACAGGACATGCCGACGAGATACTGTCGTCATTTGATGACGGAGCGCCTCAGCGTGAGGTGACTGTTGCCGGACGTGTGATGAGCCGCCGTATAATGGGCAAGGCTTCGTTTATGGAGCTTCAGGACGCTACCGGGCGTATACAGGTGTATGTCAACCGCGATGAGATATGTCCCGGTGAGGATAAGACTCTCTACAACGTAGTGTTCAAAAAGCTTCTTGATATAGGTGACTTCGTAGGGGTGAAAGGATATGTGTTCCGCACGCAGACCGGTCAGGTATCAGTTCATGCCAAGGAATTCACTGTGCTCAGCAAGTCATTGCGTCCGCTTCCTATCGTCAAGATGAAAGACGGCGTTGTTTACGATGCTTTTGACGACCCGGAGATGCGTTATCGCCGCCGTTATGTCGACCTCGTTGTCAACGATGGTGTGAAGGAGATATTTGTAAAACGTACAAAGGTGTTCAACTCCATGCGTCAGTTCTTCAATGACCACGGTTATATGGAGGTAGAGACACCGATACTTCAGTCGATACCCGGCGGTGCTGCTGCCCGTCCGTTCATCACCCATCACAATGCTCTCGATATTCCGCTCTATCTTCGTATAGCCGACGAGCTTTATCTCAAGCGATTGATTGTGGGCGGTTTTGAAGGCGTATACGAATTCTCCAAGAATTTCCGTAACGAAGGTATGGACCGCACCCATAATCCCGAGTTTACCTGTATGGAAATATATGTTTCCTACAAAGATTACAAGTGGATGATGGAGTTTACGGAAAAACTTCTTGAAAAGATATGTCTTGATGTCAACGGCACGACGGAAGTGAAAGTCGGTGACAATATCATTTCGTTCAAGGCGCCTTTCCGTCGTGTGACGATGATTGATGCAATCAGGGATTTCACCGGTATCGATATTACCGGCATGGGCGAGGAGGAACTTCGCGATGTATGCCGCAAACTTGATATCGAGGTTGATGCCTCGATGGGTAAAGGCAAGCTCATCGACGAGATATTCGGAGAAAAATGCGAAGGCAACTATATCCAGCCTACATTCATAATCGACTATCCCATAGAGATGTCGCCTCTTACGAAGCGTCATCGCGACAATCCCGAACTTACCGAACGTTTTGAACTTATGGTCAACGGCAAGGAACTCGCCAATGCATATTCGGAACTTAACGATCCAATCGACCAGTACGAACGCTTCGTTGAGCAGATGCGTCTGAGCGAGAAGGGTGACGACGAGGCTATGATTATCGATGCCGACTTCATCCGTGCGCTTGAATACGGTATGCCTCCAACATCAGGCATGGGTATAGGCATGGACCGTCTTGTTATGCTTATGACCGGACAGACCACCATCCAGGAAGTATTGCTTTTCCCGCAGATGCGTCCTGAGAAACGCCGTGCGAAGGAAAACGGTGAAGATACCGAAGAAGCCTGAACGGTAGCGCTATAACATAATTCACGCATACAACAGATTTACCATGGAATTTCCCGGAAACATAGCTGTGATGGGCGGTGGCAGCTGGGCTACCGCTCTGGCCAGCGTCTTGTTGAAAAATTGCGAGACCATCAACTGGTATATGCGTCGCGACGACCGTATCGACGAGTTTAAGCGCATACATCATAATCCCGCATATCTGACCGACGTGCGTTTCGATACGGAGCGCATCATGTTTTCAAGCGATATCAACAAGGTGGTAGAGATGAGCGATACGCTGCTATTTGTAATGCCTTCGCCTTATTTCAAGGACCATCTGTCGAAACTGACGGCTGATATCTCCGACCGAGCTATTGTCACGGCTATAAAAGGTATCGTGCCTGATGACAATATGCTTATTACGGACTACATGATTGACCGCTACGGCGTGGCTCCGTCAAAGGCTCTTATTATTTCGGGTCCGTGTCATGCGGAGGAAGTTGCTCTTGACCGTCCGTCATATCTTACAGTAGGAGGTTGCGACATCAATATAGCATCGCAGTTTGCCGCCGTCCTGGAGTCGAATAATGTGCATGCCATAGTATCGTCTGACGTCACCGGCATAGGTTATGCCGGTGTACTTAAGAATGTGTACGCTATAGCGGCAGGAATAGTGCACGGCATGAAGAAGGGTGATAATTTCCTTGCCATGCTCGTATCCAATGCCATACGCGAGATGGAGCGCTTTCTTGACGGTATCGACTCGCGTCCGCGTCAGATTTGTGACTCGGTATATTTAGGTGACTTGCTTGTGACTTCTTATTCCAGATTTTCGCGAAACCATAATTTCGGAGCACTGATAGGGCGCGGGTATTCGGTGAAGGCGGCAAAAATGGAGATGGAACAGGTAGCGGAAGGGTACTACGGGGTCAAGTGCATGCATGAAATCAACGAGGAGTACCAGATGGCGATGCCGATACTTGAAGGGGTATACGATATACTCTACCGACGCGTATCGCCTGAATATGCCATATCAATGATGGCCAAGTCGTTTATATGATACGTGCTGTTGACATACACAAGAGTTTTGACAGCCTTGAAGTGCTCAAAGGAATAGACCTCACGATTGAGGACGGTGAGGTTGTAGCCATTGTGGGACCGAGCGGTGCAGGCAAGACAACGTTGCTTCAGTTGCTCGGTACTCTCGATTCACCTGACAAGGGGCATGTGTATTACGACAATACCGACATATATACACTGCGCGACAGGCAGCTTGCAGCTTTCCGCGGTAAAAATATAGGTTTTGTATTCCAGTTTCATCAGCTGCTTCCTGAATTCAATGTATTGGAAAATGTGGCGATGCCGGCGTTGATAGCCGGTGTACGCCGCAGTGACGCTTTCGGGCGTGCGCGCAAGCTGGTGGATTATATGGGGCTCGGGCAGCGTATCGACCATCGTCCCTCACAGCTTTCGGGAGGTGAGCGGCAGCGTGCGGCTGTGGCACGTGCGCTGGTCAACAATCCCTCGGTGGTACTTGCCGATGAGCCGTCGGGCAGTCTCGATTCTGTCAACCGTCAGGAACTTCACAGGCTGTTCTTTGACTTGCGGCGCGATATGGGTACTACATTCGTGATTGTCACCCATGACAATACTCTTGCCGGCGAGGCTGACAGGGTGATAACCATAAATGACGGCATTATTGCAGTGTGACCAAATGTTTAGGGTAAAAATGAAAAAGTATTTCTCCGTTATCGTAATTTTGCTGTTGTCGCTGACTTCGTGTTCTGACGACAATCCGTCGGACAGCGCTGTACTTTTCGATATAGTATGTCTGGAGGAGGATTCGGAAAATGGCTCGGTATTCACATTATGCAAGCCCGGAAACGATGATGTCATAACCCTGACAACTCCGCAGCGGCTCGACACGCGTGTTGTGGCCGCAGGCGACAGGTTTCTGCTCATGTATGTCCCTGAAAGCGGGGAAGCCTATCGTTCGGGAGCAATCACCGCCAAAGGATACGGTAAAATTGTCAATGGCGAGCTGACAGTTACGGAAGGAAATGAGATAGAGGGGTGGGACAGAGAAGCGGTATATCTTCTCAGTGCGTGGCGGGCCGGCAAGTATCTGAATATGCATGTGCGGCTGCCGTATCAGCAAGGTCCGCGCGACTTTACTCTCGCGATGCCGGGGATACAGGCCGACAGCAGTTATCCAGACATATATCTTGTGAACGCATCAGAGACCGATGCCGCTACCTTTTCACGTGCTTATTATGCTTCTTTCGATATATCGGCACTTATCAATGACCCGCAGGTGGAGGGATTTACCCTTCATCTCAACAATTCAAATCTCAATCTTGACGAAATCAGATTTGACAAGAAATGAAAATAGTATAGGGTGTTTAAAGAACAATAGTTCGTTAAAAAATATTCATAGGCTAAGCGGCATCAGTCGCCAAGCCAAAGAGTTCTTTGACAAGTTTAGCATTTAAAGTCTTGTAC
>CAJLWO010000081.1 GCA_905210435.1 uncultured Bacteroidales bacterium | reverse complement strand
AACACGAAAGTAGGAGATAAACACCTGCAATTAGTGTTTACCTCCTACTCGATTTGTGGTGGTGAGTGACTGAAGTTGGCTGCTGCATGAATTATCACAAGGCGCCCTTCCCGGGCTTTTTGGCGCGGGCGGCTTTTACCCCGGTCTGCGCCCGCTCCGCGGTCTCCGAGCCGGGGTTGATCACAATCCCCGAGCCTCCGGCTCTCGGGCGTTTACGAATTTGTCGGGCGGGTGGGACAAGTCGGACATGTCTGACATGTCTGACCCGGTCGGATGGGTTGGACTTTGGGCGGTGTAGGCGGGGTTAACAGGATGGTCGGGTGGGTGGCGTGGTATTAGCGGATGTATTTTATGTAGTCGGAGTAGCCTGCTTGGGGCATTTCTTCTATCGGGATGAAGCGGAGGGAGGCGGAGTTGATGCAGTAGCGGAGGCCGCCGGTGTGGCTGGGACCGTCGGGAAATACGTGGCCTAAGTGGGCGTCGCCTTTCGATGAACGGATTTCTGTCCTGTCCATTCCGTGGGTGAGGTCGCGTCGGGAGGTGACAACGTCTGTTTCTATCGGCTGAGTGAAGCTGGGCCAGCCGCAGCCGGAGTCAAATTTGTCGGATGAGGAGAATAGCGGTTGGCCGGTTGTGATGTCGACGTAGATGCCTTTGCGGTGCTCATTCCAATATTCGTTCCTGAAAGGCGGTTCTGTGGCGTTCTCCTGCGTCACGGCATACTGGATGGGTGTGAGTGCACGGCTGAGTTCTTCGCGCGATTTAGAGGCGTTCTTTGAGCTTCTGGCGATATCAAACAGTTGCGGGTCGATATGACAGTAGCCGCCGGGATTCTTGTAGAGGTATGCCTGATGGTACTCTTCGGCGGGATAGAAATTTTCGAGTGCTTTTATTTCGACCGCGAATGCGTGGCCGTACCGCTCTTTGTAGGGCGCGAGTGCCCGCTGGATTGCCTGAGAGTCATCAGGGTCGGTGTAGTAGATGCCTGTGCGGTATTGCGTGCCTGTGTCGTTGCCCTGACGGTTGACTGATGTCGGGTCGATTGTGAGCATGTATAGCTCGATGAGACGGCCGAGGCTCACTTCGCCGGGGAGATATATCACTTTGACGGTTTCAGCGGCTCCTGTGGCCCCGCTGCACACCTCCCGGTAGGATGGAGATGCAATCCTTGAGTTGGCATAGCCCGTTTCTGTGCCGGTGACGCCGTGCACGATGCTGAAGAAATGCTCGGTGCCCCAGAAGCATCCTCCCGCGAAATATATTTCTTTCATTTTGTCCATATCATCGTTAAAGATTGTGTTGTCGTACATGTCTCAGCCCAGTGTGCGCCACAGACATTGTGCGCAATGACTGTATCTATATATCGCGTAGGGAATAAAAAAAGTTCTCGCAATCAGTAAGATTGCAAGAACTTGACATTTTATTGAAAAATGTCGGGGTGAGAAGACTCGAACTTCCGACCTCCACGTCCCGAACGTGGCGCGCTGCCAACTGTGCTACACCCCGATTGGCTTTCAGCGTGCAAATTTACAAATTATTTTTTATATATCCTTATTTTTACTATTTTTTTTGATTCGAGAATCGTCTTTTATTAAGATTTTATTGAAAAATAAAAGGAGCATGGCAAATATGGGTATTGCCATGCTCCTGTAAGATTTAGTGAAACTATTTTATGAATGAAGCAAAGGCGTTGATGCCTGTGTGGTTGCAGTTAAGAGCGCGGGCCGAGGCAAGGAATGTGCGCGCCTTGTCGGCGTTGCCCATGCCGTAGTGGCCGAGTGCCATCATGTAGCGGCAGTGTACCTGGTTGGCGGTATTGAGGTCGCTTTCCCATATCAGAAGGTCGGGGAGCGATACCGCGAAGTAGTCGGGCTTCACGTCGTCGAATATATGCTGCTCGCCGTAGGTGATGAGTCGGTTGAAGCGGCCGCGGGCCTTGTCGGTGTTGCCCAGGGCGAGTTCGCACATGCCGGCGTAGAAAAGTTTGTCGGGAGCGGCATCGTTGTAGTAGAGCGCGGCAGCAGGTTCGAGAGGAGCTGCGGTGCCGGCTGTCCATGCTTCGACGGCCTTGTCGTGCTGTCCGAGGGCTTCGTATGCCTGTCCGAGCAGGTAGAGGAAGTCGTTGTCAAGGGCGCCGTGGAGTTTGCCTTCGCCAAGATGATGGGGGTAGACAAGGCACTCTTCGAGGAGCTTGACGGCTTCGGCGGGATTGCCGGCTGCGATGGCCTCTTTGGCGAGCTCTACGCGGCTGTACTGGTATTGTGCAGGCACTTTACCCTCGCCCCCTTCCCACGGGTGGAAGATGTGGCTGTCGAGCAGCTCGATGGCGCGGCGGTAATTGCCGGTGAGGTTGAGCAGGGTAATCTGCTCGAGCAACAGGTCGTCGCGGCGTTTGATGAGTTCGGGATATTTCTCGAGGAACGCCAGACGCTCGGCATGGTCGCGTCCGAGACGTTTGTAAAGCTGGTCAAGCTCCATGAGTATGCGGGCATCGTCGGTGTCGAGGGCAAATGCGCGTTCCATCATTTCAACGGCAGCTTCGGTGTCGTCGAGCTTGTTGAATGTGGCGAGCGCGAGGTTGCGCCATACGGTGGGGAAGTCGGGGTTAAGCTCGGTCGACTTGCGCCACAGACTGATAGCGAGGTCATACTGACGCTTGTCGTAGTAGAGGTTGCCGAGATAGTAGGGCGCGTTGGCGTCATCGGGATTGATGCGCATTGCCTCGTTGAGCGCGAGGATTGCCTCCAGACGGTTGGGGAAACAGAAGTCGGGCGATACTTTCGCTGCCTCCTGATACATCGCTTTCGCTTCTGTCTCGTTGCCGTTGTTGAGCAGGCAGTAGGCCATATAGTAGCGTGTCATGGGGGTGACGGCGTTCTCTTCGATGGCGATGTTCCATACGTTGACGGCATCCTGCCAGCATCCTGCGGCCATATAGTCGAGTGCCACCTGGTCGTAGTCGTTGGCGTCGGCGCGCATCATGTTGCGCATCTCGTCGATTTTGCCTGCCTCGTAGAGACAGCCGAAGTTGAACGGGTCGATTTCAAGGGTGTCGGCGCAGCATTTGAGCGCGTCGTCCTTGCGTCCCATGCGGTTGAGTATGTTGGCTTTGAGGGCGCGTGCCTCGTGGTTGTGCCAGTTGCGTATGAGCGAGCGGTCTACTTCATAGAGCGCGTCGTCGAGACGCCCCTGCAGCGAGGAAATCTGTGCGCAGGCCATGTAGCCGGCATCCTGCCAGGCGGCGTTCCATGTCGATTTGTAGAAACGGTCGTAGGCGTCGGAATATTTGCCTTGGAAGCGGAGAGCCAGACCGAGGTTGAAGATGGGCTCGCCGTCGTAGGGATTGGGGTTGCGGCGGGTGATGACCTTGACGGCGGTGCGGAGATATTTCTCGGCGATGTCAAAGCGTCCCTTGCGTATGTACCACAATCCGAGGGCGTTGTTGCAGCGCACGTCCATCGGGTCGCGGCGCAGGCCTTCCTCGTAGTATTCCACGGGGTTGAATGTCGCGTGGCGGTACTGCTCGAGGTGCTGTCCGGTGAGGAAAAGCTGCTCCACGGTCTTGATTTCGTCGGGACGCAGGGCGGCTTCCGCCGAGTCGGGGATAGGACGTATGTCGGCCGGCTCGGCATGCCATGTGAGAAGCTCGCGGCCGGTGTTGTCGGTGATGACTACGTTGAGAGTGTCGAACGCGGCGTCGCCCACGGTGATTACCTCGTCATAAATCTTTTCGGGCGAGAGAGTGAGGGTCTGCTCGGCTATGGTCTTGCCTCCGTCGGTGACTACCTTGATGGTGACTGTCTGCTCGGAGGTGGCGAATACCTTGAGGTTGACTTTGGCGTCGCCCGCGGGGTCGATGTTGAGCAGGATGTCTTTCGATGCATTCTTCACGATGCCGAGTTCGCGGTAGGGGAGGAAATACTGAGTGAACGATTTCTCCTCGAAGGGCATGAGCCAGGTGAAGTCGGGCTGGTTTTCGGTGTAGACACCGGCCATAAGCTCGATATACGGGCCGTCGTCGTCGGTAAGGTTACGGTCCCATGCGCGGCCGAAGTCGCCGTTGCCCCATGTCCATTGCTTTTTGCCGGGCGATACGTGGTGCGACGCCACGTGAAGCATGCCGGCGCGGGTGTCGTTCTCGTAGCCGCCCTCGAAGTTATATTTGGAGTTGACGGCCATGTAGGAGGTAGGCACCTTGATATTCTTGTAGTTGGATATGTCGACACCTGCCGAATAGTCCATCTTGTAGTATGTGCCCGTAGCGATGGGGAAAGAGCTTACGGCACGCTTTCCGTGGTCGAACACGGCGTTGACATCGGCGGGGAACACGCTCTGGTAGTGGTCGTTGACGGCTACCGCGGGATTGGCCCACCACAGGAATGTCTGGGGGAGCGGGGTAGGGTTGTAGAGCACACCCTTGATTTCGAGATATGCTTTGCCGGGACGCAGGGTGAAGCCGGCCATGCCTTTCTGGTGGAACATGCGTTCGCGCTCGTTGACCCATACGGTCACGCCTCCGTCAGCCAGCTCCTCGATGGTGCAGTCGACGGGCATGAAGGTGGAGGGACGGTGGTGCTGGGGCCAGTTGAACTCGATGCCGCCAGAAATCCAGGGGCCTGCAAGTCCGACAAGCGCGGGCTTGATGACATGGTTGTAGTATATGAAGTGGCGGTTGCGTACCTTGTCGTAGGCCATCTGCACGCGTCCTCCGAGCTGCGGGAGTATCATCACCTTGATGTATTCGTTCTCGATCCATACGGCGTCATACTCTACGTCGGTTTTCGTATCGGAAATCGATTCGATGACGGGATAGGGGTAGACTACGCCCGATGAGCCCTGATAGACACGTTTTTCCAGGAAAATAGGATTTTTTTCGGGAGCACCCGGTTCGTAGGTGGGTATCACCACCTTCTCTTTCCATGCTTTTACCATTATAATTGCGTTTTAATCGGTTTGTTTTTTAATAGTGGGCGTGACGGATTGATACCTTTTTTCTCCAATCTCTCATTTTACCTTATTCCGTCACGCCCGTAGATTTCATGTTTTATGTGATTTGTTATTTAGGAAGTCTCCGTTGTCAATCCTCCTTTACAAGCTCTTTTTCAAGCTGTTCGAGCGATTTGCCCTTGGTCTCGGGAAGACGGCGGCTGAGATAGACGAATCCGGCGAGGCAGATTGCGGCGTAGAGCCAGAATGTGCCGTATGAGCCGAGTCCGGCATTGAGCAGCGGGAATGTATAGGTCAGTGTGAAGCAGCCTGTCCACAGTGCGAAGGTGCACACGCCCATGGCGGCCGCTCTGATTTTGTTGGGGAACAGTTCGGCGAGCAGCACCCAGGTGATCGGGCCGAGCGACATGGCGTAGCATGCGATGGCTGCAACCACACAGATTACCATCAGTATGCCGCTCACGTGGAAATAGTAGCACGTGCCGAGTATGATATAGATGGCCGCGAGCCCCATCGCACCGAAAAGCATCAGCTTGCGGCGTCCCCAGCGGTCGACCGTATAGATTGCCACGATGGTGAATATTACGTTGGCCACACCCGTAATCACGATATTCAGGAACATTCCGTCGATCGGGAAACCGGCGCCCTGGAAAATCTCCTGCGCGTAGTTGAATATTACGTTGGTGCCGCACCACTGCTGGAACACGGCGATGATGATGCCGAGCACGAGGATTGAGGCGTATTTGTGGCTGAAAAGCATGCGCAGTCCCACTTTCTTGCGATCGTCTTTTTCAGCGTTTTCAATCTGTCGGATATTTTCAGCCGCATACTCTTTGCCCCCTATTCTCGAGAATATCGAGTCGGCACGTGATATGCGTCCCACGCGGGTAAGCCAGCGCGGACTTTCGGGTATGAAGCATGCCAGCAGCAGGAATACGGCGGCGGGGAAAGCGCCCGACCAGAACATCCATCTCCATCCCCACCGGGCGTTCCATGAGTCGACGGCCACTACATCACCCGGCACTTTCTCGGCAATCAGCATATTGACTATCTGCGCCGCAAGTATGCCGAGCACGATGGTCATCTGGTTGAGCGTCACGAGTTTGCCGCGTATCTGTGTGGGAGCTACCTCCGCGATGTACATGGGCGACAGCGCCGAGGCCAGACCGATGGCGATACCGCCGATGAAACGTGCGGCAAGGAAGCCGGCATATACATTGAAAGCCCCTGTGGCGTATGCCGATACAAGGAAGATTATAGCTGAAATGAGAAGCAGCGGCTTGCGGCCGAAGCGGTCGGCCATCATGCCCGCCGTTGTGGCGCCGAAAAGACAGCCGAGTATTGCGGCCGACATGGCGAATGCCTGTTGCGTGGTGTCGTCAGAGATACCGAAAAATACTTCATAGAACGGTTTCGCGCCGCCTATGACAACCCAGTCATAGCCGAAGAGCAGACCGCCCATCGCCGATACGAGGCAGATGAAGAATACGAATGATTTGTTGTAAGAATTCATGATAATGTTAAGTTGTTTGTTTTTTCAGGAAGACTCAGGTCGATATTTCTGTCGGGCCACGTGCGGCGTTCCCTGGGGGAATCTTCTTTGCCGGCATTCCGGGGCGCGGACATCGATAATGATTTCGATGCAAAATTACAACCGCCCTCCCCCTCTCGCAATGGATAAAATATTTCAATTGATGGACAATATTACGATTTTATTCCCTTGTTAAACAAAAGAACAAAAGCCTTAGCAAAAGCACACAACGTCATCTTCTATACTCCTACCAAAGCTTTTGTTCCTTTGTGCTCCTGTTCAAAAAAACCTTAATTCCGCAACACTATTACAAATATAACTTTTTAAGTACCTGAGCAACA
>CAJLWO010000080.1 GCA_905210435.1 uncultured Bacteroidales bacterium | reverse complement strand
CTGAATTTTTCAAACATTTTCGCTAATATTGCACTTGCCCTTGGACTCTACAAAAAGGCGAGAGGGTGCGAGGGGCAATTATTTAACTTTCAATTCTTTTTGGTAAATGAAAATAATTAGTATATTTGTAGTTCGCTTCTAAAAATTTTTTAAGACAGAACCTTAACATGAAAAAGATTTTTGCATTTATAGTTGCATTATTGGCTGTCGCACAGACAAGTCTGTGGGCGGCGGAACCGAACGATTATTACAAGTCATGCGAAGGCAAAACGGGTGAGGCGCTTCTCAAGGCGCTTCGGGAAGTGGTCGGCCCGCACAAGAATGTGGGCTATGACGGCCTTTGGGCAGTCTACAACAAATCGGATGTGGACGGCAATGGGAAATATATCGACATCTACTCCACCAAGCGGTGGACTCCCGGCAAGGAGAAGTGCGGCACCTACAAGTACGTTGGGGACTGCGTCAACCGCGAGCACTCGTTCCCCAAGAGCTGGTTTGACGACAGGTCGCCGATGATGTCGGACGCATTCCACATCTACCCCACCGACGGAAAAGTGAACGGACAGCGCAGCAACTTCCCTTACGGCGAATGCGCCAACGGCACGACGCTGTCGTCGAGCAACGGAGTGCAGGCGCTCGGCAAACTTGGCACCTCGACTTTCCCGGGGTATTCGGGCAAGGTGTTTGAGCCTGTCGACGAATACAAGGGGGACCTTGCGCGCACATACTTCTACATGGCGGCCGCCTACAATGACAAAATCAGCACATGGAGCTCCGACATGCTCGCCGGCAATGCGTATCCGGCCTACAAGACCTGGGCGCTCAACCTTCTGCTGAAATGGCACCGTCAGGACGCCGTGAACGAGAAAGAGACCGTGCGCAACGATGCCGTATACGAATTTCAGAACAACCGCAACCCCTTCATCGACCATCCGGAGCTTGTGGAATATATATGGGGCGACAAGAAGGGCCAGGCATGGTACATCAACGGCAATCCGGAGCCTACATGGTCGTTGCCGGTGGACAACTCGGCAATCGATTTCGGCCTGACGGCAACAAACTATACTATATCCCGCGCCATCGACGTGAAAGGCATGAACCTGACATCGCCGGTGACAGTGACACTAAGCGGCAACGATTTCACGCTGAAGCAGTCGACAATCACGGCGGCTGCCGCCAATGCGGGCACATCCATATCGGTATCGTTCAAACGCGCCTCGGCAGGCGTATCGACCGGAGTGCTCATGTTCAGGTCGGGCGACCTGACATCGACCGTCAATCTCCGCGCCGAAGCTATCGCCGGCATACCCGCGCTTCCGGCCGAGAATATCGCCGAAACGAGTTTCACTGCCCGCTGGATGAGCCTTGGCGATGCCGAGACATACCGGCTCACGGTGAAACATAACGGCACGGCGCTTGCGGGCTATCCCGTGACGGTCAATGCCGAAACGGAGGAATACGATGTGACGGGACTTGAGCCTGAAACTCCATACAGCTATACGCTGTCATCGGACACGAAAGTATCAAACGAAATCAGTGTGACGACAGCGGCGTTCATACCCGACGTGCAGTATACCAACGGAACGGAATTCGCATTCCTCACCGACCCCGACACCCCGTCGCAGCCGGCCGAGGTATGGATCGACACGGAGAATATCGACACCGACCTTACGGTAAGTGTAAAAGCGCCGTTCGCACTGTCGACCGACATGAACAACTGGAGCCGGAGCATCACCATCGCCCCGCAGGAGGACCGCTTCTATCTGCGTGTAGAGGCTACAACGGCCGGCGAGTATGAGTCGACAATCACAATCAGCAGCGGCGACTATATCAACGACGAGGGCTTTGCAACGGCTTCGGTGCGCGATACGTCGACACCGTGGTTCGTGGAGGACTTCGAGAAGGCCGCAGAGGGCAAATATGAAACATACAGCGCCCAGACATTCGCAGGCAACCCGTGCAGCTGGAACCTGACCAATGCCGGCATCTGGGCATCCGACAAAGGCTATAACAGCGACTATGCACTGCGTATGGGCAAGAACCCGACCAGCGCCATAGAGTCGGCATCACCCAAAAAGGACGGTATCGGCACAGTAAGTTTCTATGCCAAGCGGTGGAGCAGTTCGGACGGCGACATGGTGTTGCAGGTGGAATACATGCCCGCGCAATCCGACCAATGGATAAACGCCGGAGAGGTGACTGTCAGCGCCGACTCCTATACCAAATACGAAGTGCCCGTAAACGTAGCAGGCAGCAACTACATACGTCTGCGCCAGAGCGCGGGGGGACGCGGCATGATTGACGACCTTACCGTCACCGACTATGCAAAATCGTCGGTGGATGGCATAGAGAATGACACTCTCGCTGAATGGGACGCCTACTGCATCAACAAGACGCTTGTCATCATCAACCACGGCGAAGCGGCGGTATACCATGTATACAACCTTGACGGACAGACCGTAGGGGGCGCAAAACTGCACGGCACACAATATACCGTAAGCCTTCCCGCGGGACTGTATATCGTGACCGACGGCAGCAACTCGCGCCGTGTCGTGGTTAAATAAAAGATTTCATTTTTCGACAAATATTGCTATATTTGCCATTGAAATGAGTGACGACAACGGAAATATGATATCGCGGCGGCAATGGCTTAAGGCTGTTGCCGCTACCGCTGTCGGCGCTACGGCGGCGGGCGCGATACTTACGTCGTGCCGTCATGGCGAGGAGGGGATAACATCGTTGCGCGCGAATGCCTCGGGTGAGGAAAAAGACCCGTTTGACGCCGATGAAATCATAGCGAACCTCCCCGGCGAAGTACATTGCGTGGGATGCTCGCGCTGCATGCCGTGTCAGTACGGAGTGCATATTCCGGCGATGTATGCGGCCTACAACGAGGCTGTCAAGAGCGGTGAAATACCGCGCGACGGCAAGGATTTCCGCAACGGCGGAGGGACGGAGCGCAGCCGCGGGTTCGTAGCGCGCATAGAACGCGAAATCGGCGACAAGCATATAGCGCACCGGTGTGCCGGATGCGGCGGATGCGAGTACGAGTGCCCGATGGGGCTGCCGATAGCGTCGCACATGAGAAGCATAGGCCGGTTTATCGACCTGACAAGGGAAACGGTATAACGCCGTAACACAGATAAAGTAAGAATTCAGTACCGAAACGAGTGAAATGAGCGAAAATCCACCGATATACCGCCGGGAACGCCGCCAGGCCAACGACCGCGGAAAGGCCCTGCAAACGGGACGCCGGGTCACGGCCATCGTGGCTCTTAGCGTCATGACGGTGTTTTTCGTCATGCTCGGCACGTCGGCGGCGCTCAGCCTGCAGTGGATAACGAAGGTGCAGATTGTGCCGGTAGCGCTGTCGGTGTGCGGTTCGCTGATATTTTTCTGGATGGCTGTAACGCTGCTGTTCGGCCGTGTGTACTGCTCGATGGTGTGCCCCACGGGTATCGTGCAGGATATTTCGGCACGGGTGCCGCGCATGAACCGGAAGATGAAATTCCGCCGCAGCTACCGCTATCACGCGGCCCGCAACCGGTTCCGCTACGTATGGTTGGCTCTTACGGTGGTGGCGCTGCTGTCGGGACTTTCGATGATGCTTGCTCTGTTTGACCCTTACGGGACGTTCGGGCGCATCATGACATATCTGCTGCGTCCGCTCATAGCTACGGGCGAGGGAGCCACGCTGGCTGCGGGAACGATAGCGGGAGTTGTAGCAGCTGCCATAGCGCTTGCGGCGATAGTGGCGGTGCCGATGAAGAGGGGAAGACTGATATGCAACACGGTGTGCCCCGTGGGCTCGGTGCTGAGCCTGCTGAGCCGCCACAGCGTATACGGAATGGACATAAACACCGACGCGTGCGTGAACTGCGGACTGTGCGAACGCGTATGCAAGGCGGAGTGCATCGACTCCAAGGGGCATACGGTCGACATGTCGCGGTGCGTGGTGTGCTTCGACTGCACGGCGGTGTGCGACAGCGGCGCAATCACCTACACGCGGCGGCGTCACCGCCTGTCGATACCGATGCTGATGAAAGTGCCGGGCGCGCGTGCCACAGCCACGATGGACGCTCCCGGAGCTACCGACAATACGGAGAATCCGCGGGCTATCGACCGACGCCGTTTCCTTGCCACGGGACTGATACTCGCCGCGGCACCTGCCGTAGCGAGCGCGGCGAGGAAACTCGACCGCGTGAAGCCGAAAGAGATAGTGCAGGATGAGACACGCGACACACGTCCGGTGCCCCCTCCGGGCATAGCGTCGACACGTTCGTTTCTGACAAAATGCGTGGGTTGCGGCGCATGCATATCGGTGTGCCCGGCGCATGTGCTCGCGCCGTCGAAAGGCGAATACGGCGCCGGCAATCCGCTGCACCCGCTCAAGAATTATGATGACAGTTACTGCCGATACAACTGCGTGAAATGTACCGAAGTATGTCCTACCGGGGCGCTCGAGAAGCTGACCGTGGAGGAGAAGCATCTGTTCAGGGTCGGCCTCGCTACGGTAGATACCGAAGCATGTATAGGCTGCGGACTGTGTGCGCAGCGTTGTCCACGCCATACGATAACGATGACGCAGAAAGGGGGGCGCCGCGTTGCAAGCGTGAACCACAACGGCTGCATAGGGTGCGGCTCATGCCAGTATATCTGCCCGGCATCACCCGCCAAGGCCATCAAAGTGAACGGCCTTAAAAGATAGACAACAAACCCACCTCGCGCAAACAGCGCGGGGATGACATAAATATCTATTACCATGATGATTAAAAAAACGTCCATACTGGGGCCGGCGATAATGCTCGCCGCTGCTGCCACTGCCGCAGGGGCAGAGAAACTGTCGGGCACGCCCATAGGCACCACCACATCGGTCGATTATGCCACAGGCGAGGCATCGACCACAGTCAACACGATATACAATGCTTTTGACGGCGACATGAACACGTATTTCGCTTCGTATGACCGCAGCTATACGTGGGCGGGACTTGACCTTGGCGAAAAGCATGTGATAACCCGCGTAGGGTGGTCGCCGCGCAACGACTGGCACGGGGAGGAGCGCGTGAAGCTCGCCATGTTCGAGGGCGCGAACCGTCCTGACTTCCTGGATGCCGTGCCGCTGTACCTTACCACAGAAAACGGCCGGATAGGGTCGATGAGCTATGCCGACGTAGAGTGCTCGCGCGGATTCCGCTATGTGCGTTATGTGGGGCCGAACGATGCCCGCTGCAATGTGGCCGAAGTAGAATTTTACGGCGAAAAGGGGGACGGCGATGACAGCCGCCTGCACCAGATAACCAATCTGCCTACGGTGATTATCAACACTGTCAATGCCGTGGAGCCTTACGACAAGGAACACAATATCGAGAGCAATATCATAATCATATCGGAGAACGGGACCAATGTGCTCGAAGCTGCGGGAGAATCACGCCTGCGCGGCAACAACAGCATGACACACCCGAAAAAGCCATACCGCATCAAGTTTGCCAAGAAACAGCGGCCGCTCGACGCGCCGGCCAAAGCGAAGAAGTGGACGCTTATCAACAATTTCGGCGACAAGACGCTGATGCGAAATATGATAGCGTTTGAGGTGGCGCGGCGCGCGGGAATGGAATATGTGCCGTATTGCCGCCCGGTCGACGTCATACTCAACGGAGAGTACAAGGGCTGCTACCAGCTTTGCGATCAGGTGGAGGTGGCCGAGGGGCGCGTGCCGGTCAATGAAATGGAGGAAACGGACATCAAGGGGGATGCCCTCACCGGCGGGTATCTGATAGAGGTGGATGCATACGCCGGGAGCGAGCTTTCATGGTTCAAGTCAAAGAGAGGCATTCCCGTCACCATCAAATCGCCCGACGATGACAAAATCACTCCGGAGCAGACGGCATACATCACCGATTATTTCAACAGTCTGGAGTCGGTGGTCTATTCATCGAAATTCGATGACCCGGAGGCCGGTTACCGCTCGATGATTGACCTGACAAGTTTCCTGCAGCACTTCATCGTGGGAGAGGTGTCGGGAAATACTGACACATACTGGAGCACGTACATGTACAAGAAGCGCAATGACCCGAAATTTCATGTCGGGCCGGTGTGGGACTTCGACCTCGGATTCGAGAACGACATCCGCACCTATCCTATCAATGACCTCAAATGCTATCTGTATCAGGCATCTTCATCGTCGTGCGCGGGCACTATGCGCACATTCGTCAACCGCATAATGGCGCGCGACGCGTCGACCGCCCCCGAACTGCTGTCATTATGGACAAAGATGCGCAAGGAGGGGTTGTCGGCGGAGTCATTGTGCGAGTTTGTCGACAGAAACGCAGCCGAGATGGATGCTTCGCAAAGGCTTAACTTCATGCGATGGGATATTCTCAACCAGGCAGTACACATGAATCCGCAGGTAGCGGGTTCGTATGAAGGGGAAGTGGCATGGGTAAAGAATTATCTGAAGGCGCGCATACCGTGGCTCGACACTAAAATAGGCTATGACCCTGCCGCGGCAGAATATGTCAATATAGACACCGACACCCTCACGCTCGGCGACGAGGCATGCTGGACAGTGTATAACGTCGGAGGGCAGGCAGTGGCTACCGTCGAGGGTGTGTTTTCGGCATCACCGCTGCTTCCGGGGATTTATATCGTGAAAGGTGTTTCCGCCGACAAGCGTACGGTTACGGTAAAGATTGCGGTCAGATAAACGGGCACGGGATTGCGGGAGTACGAGATTTCGGTCCGGCAATGTATGGCGCTTTGCGGTGCGCAGGTGCACGGCTCTTTCATTTAAGACAAAAATAGAGACATAGCCCCCCCTTACCCGGTT
>CAJLWO010000079.1 GCA_905210435.1 uncultured Bacteroidales bacterium | reverse complement strand
GCTGCACCCCGGTGCAGCCGCCACGCCGTTTTATGGTTAATTTCTCTGCGGCTGCACCGGGGTGCAGCCCTACTTTCCATTTGATGTATTTATTTCAGACTCCATTCGAAGCCGTCCTTGGTGTCCTTTACGTTGAAGCCGATATTCGCCAGGCCGTCGCGTATGGCGTCGGATGTGGCCCAGTCTTTTTTCGCCTTGGCCTCGGCGCGGATATTGAGCAGAAGGTCAACGGCATCCTCAAACGGTTTGAGCGCACTCTTGTCGCCACCTTCGACCACGTCGTCGCTGACTCCGAGGATGTCAAACAGGAATGTGTCGAACAACGAGCGGAGAGCGTCGATATCGGCCGCAGTGGCCTTGGCGTTGCCGTCGTTGATGCGGTTGACAATCGAGCATGCCTCAAACAGATGCGCAAGCACGATTGGCGTGTTGAGGTCGTCGTCGAGCGCTTCGTAGCATTTAGTAGCGAGGGCGGCTATATCGGCGGCGACATCGCTTGCTTCGAAGGCTTTGAGATCGGCGATACGGCGGTAGCCTTCGAGCATGCGCTTCAATGCTTTTTCGGCTGCCTGCAGGGCATCGTTGGAGAAGTCGATGGTCGAACGGTATTGCGCCTGGAGCATGAAGAAACGGATTGTCATCGGTGTGTAGGGCTGCGACAGGAGCTTGTGGCTGCCGGTGAAGAACTCATCGAGGGTGATGAAGTTGCCGAGCGACTTGCCCATCTTCTGGCCGCCGATGGTAATCATGTTGTTGTGCATCCAGTAGTGCACGGCATCATGGCCGTTGTGAGCCACCGACTGTGCTATCTCGCACTCGTGGTGGGGGAACTTCAGGTCCATGCCTCCGCCGTGTATGTCGAACTGCTCGCCGAGGTATTTTTCGCCCATCGTGGAGCATTCGAGGTGCCATCCCGGAAAGCCTTCGCTCCAGGGCGAGGGCCAGTGCATGATATGCTCGGGAGCGGCTTTTTTCCACAGCGCGAAGTCGGCGGGGTTGCGTTTTTCGCTCTGACCGTCGAGGGCGCGTGTCTCCGACAGGAGTTCGTCGATATTGCGGCCCGAGAGCTTGCCGTAGTTGTGGTCGGCATTGTACTTGGGCACGTCGAAATACACCGACCCGTTGCTCTCGTAGGCATATCCGCTCTCAAGTATCTTCTTGATATACTCGATCTGCTCGATGATATGGCCGGAAGCGTGCGGCTCAATCGACGGGGGCAGCACGTTGAGACGCGCCATCGCCTGATGGTAGCGGTTGAGATAATGCTGCACCACCTCCATAGGCTCGAGTTGCTCGAGGCGTGCTTTTTTGGCAATCTTGTCCTCGCCCTCGTCGGCATCATGCTCGAGATGGCCCACATCGGTGATGTTGCGCACGTAGCGCACCTTGTAGCCGAGATGGCGCAGATAGCGGAAGAGGACGTCGAAAGTGACGGCGGGACGGGCGTGTCCCAGATGGCCGTCGCCGTACACCGTCGGGCCGCACACGTACATGCCTACACGCTCCGGATGTATGGGGCGGAACAGTTCCTTGCGGCGCGACAGGGAGTTGTAGATGGTCAGATTATTCTCTTTTATCATTTTTTTCGTATTACGACAGTTGAGTGTCAAAATTTATCGAGTAGGGCCGCATTTATGGCGACCCTACAATTCCGGCACGTTTATTTATGCGTTATCCTGAGGGATTATGCCATGAAGGGGTTGGGGATACCGCCGTCGTTGGCGTTGCCGTTGTTGACGGGGTGTTTCTGGGTGATTTCGCCGAAAGTCTTTTCATATTTCTGCACGTTGTCGCGGATGGCGAAGAGCAGATTCTTCATGTTTTCGGGAGTCATGATGATGCGGCTCTGCACGCGTGCCTGGGGAGCGTTGGGAGTCACAGCGATAAAGTCGAGGTAAAATTCACCTGCCGAGTGAGAAATCACTGCGAGGTTGGAATAATGGCCGGCGGCCACTTCGGGTGTAAGCTCGATTTTTATCTCTTTTTTGTTGTTGTCGTTTGCCATTTCAGTATGAATTTACAGGTTAAAAAAATTATTTAATTTAAAAATAATCCTTCCCAGCAGAAGGATTTGATTCACAAATATACAACTTTTTGCGGACATATCCCTTCCAATATGGAAATTATAAAACCAAATTGCAGAAATACGATTTATCGCGTCCGCGCAATTATATGATAACATACTATCCACAAGCGCATTATTATTCCGTCTGACATTGACATAAGGCGGCCTGACCCGTCATGTCTTACGGAATTCGGAGGGGGAGAGACCTGTCAGGTGCTTGAAGTATTTTCCGAATGCCGACTGGTTGTGGAAATTGAGATCATAGGCTATCTGCTGTATGTTGCGGCCGGAGTAGCGGAGCAGGTTTTTGGCTTCGAGTATGACAAAATGGTCAATCCACTCCGTAGCGGTACGTCCGGTGGCTTCTTTTATTATCAGCGAAAGGTATTTCGCTGATATAAACAGCTTGTCGGCGTAATATCCTACCGAACGGTGCTGTCTGAAGTCCTGCTGGAGAAGCGACATGAAATCACGCACATAATATTGACGGCGCCCGGCGTTGTCAGACGATTTTGCGGCATTCTCCCCAGCTGTTTCCCGCTGTACCTTTGCGAATGCCATTATCTGGTATATCATTGCGCCGACTACCGAACGCGATATGTTGCGGGTGTATACTGAAGGCTCGCGGTTGATTGTCACATTAAGTTCAAGCAAATTGAAATACCCCTCAAAAAGTCGCCGACAATCGTCGTCAAGCTGTATGACAGGCGACGTGTCAAGATTAATATTCCTGAAATTAAGCGTATTGCTGTCGAAGCTCAACAGTTTCAGAAATTCAATCGGGAGGTACAGGGCGTATCCCTCGGCTTTTGAGGAGGAGTCGGCCACTATCTCTATCAGATCATTGGGCGACAGTACCATCACGCTTCCGGCGCGTAATTTCACCGTGCGGAAATTTATGTTGATGTCAATCTCACTTCCCGTGCACATGAATATAAACATGCCGTCAATCTTGATTGCGGCAGGTAATATGTTCTCAGCTTTTTCTGAAACTATATGTCGTAGGAAATAGTCACCGTTAACACAACTTTCCCGATCATCTTTTCGGGCAAATTCCGACAGTTTGGCAAAATTTATTACTTGTGTCATATTGGAAAACAATTGGTATTACCGGCACGAATTTAGCCAATAATACCAATTGTTCATAATTATTTCAGTATTTTTAACTTTAAGCTACACGCCTGTGCGCAAACGCGACTGGCGCCTGTTGTCGATTGCTATGCCGGCAAACGAAATCAGACCGCAGACGATGGTGACAAGCGTCTGCGCTCCGAGCACGAGTGTGGCAAACGAATATGACTGCGCACCCGACAGACTGTCGGCCATGAAGCACTGTATGCCGAACCCGACTGCCATCTGATACGGGCCTATGCCGCCATTGGATGGAATTGCCATAGACAACGAAGCGAGCACAAACGATACAAGCGCTATCAGCGGCCCGTGAAGCGCCATGTATTCCCTTGTCGGTGCGAATGCCTGGAAACAAAGTATCATCTGCGTGAGATAGGTGCCCCACAGCAAAATTGTCAGGAGAAGCCACAACCATGCCCGCCGTATGCGGAATATCGACGTGAATCCGCCAAGGAGTGCCTGCAACTGATTTCTGAGCCTGACAGCCCACGGGCGACGGCGGTTGAGCCTGAAAAACAGCCATACGGCACCTACGGCCACTACAACGGCGATATATGTCAGCGGCGACGAAGCTATGCGCGACATGTTGTCGAACATGTCGGGATACTCCTCGATAAATGAGTCGATGGCGCTGCCGGCCAGTACGATTGTTGCGAAAAGCATCAGAAATACTGTCACCGTGTCGGCAAGACGCTCCGACACCATAGAGCCGAGCACCGAGGCAAACGGGGCTTTCTGGCGACGCGCTATGTATTCGCAGCGCCACAGCTCGCCAAGGCGCGGAAGCACGAGATTGACAGCATACGTTCCGACTATGCTGTAATACATCACCGATGCGGGTGGTGTGATGCCGAGGGCCTTGAGCTGTATGCGCCAGCGCATGCCCCTGAACCAGAATGTCATGGCTCCAAGCGCCATAGACACCAGTATCAACGAGAAATCACACTCACTGACTATAAAGTCATACATCTCTTCCATATCAATGTCGCGGAAAAGCACATAGCACAATCCTACGCTCAGAAGAGTAGGAAGTCCGTATTTCAAAAATTTGCTAAACAAGCTCTTGATGTTTGACTTTGATGCCATCTGACAGATTGCCGTTATATTAATTTGCTGTTATATTGAAAGGTTATGGACGCCGCACATGCGGCGTCACGTTATTTCTTGATTACGAGTTCGGCGGCAGAGGATATGTTCCATTTCACCTTTACCGTGAGGCGGCGGCCGGCTTCGTCGTAGTTGAACGATGCTTTCTTGCCGTTGAAGGTCACTGCCGCAGGACGTGTGGCTATGCCATACACCTCGAACACGATGTTTTTGTCGGGCGCAGGATTCACATAGCCGGTGGCACCGTGCTCGGCGCGCATGCCGATGGTGATGGCTGAAGCGTCGGTGTCGGAGTCAAACCGCAGGAGCGAATAGCGGCCTTCGGCCACGGTTGTGGGCGTGGACAGGTCGTCCTCGAATATATAGCCGTCCGACTTGCCCTCGACGGGATAGAAGCGCACGGTATAGCTGTCGGTGCGGTAGTCGCCTACATTTTTCATGCGGTAGTCGGCGCGGGGTATGAACGCTCCGGCACGCACGAACATCGGGAGCACTTCGAGAGGCGCGGGATAGGTGATTGTCTCTCCTCCGTGATAGATATTCGAGGGGTTGGCCATGTCGAGCCACGTGCCGGCAGGGAATGTCACCTTCCGCTCCGTAGCGCCTTGGGTGAGTACAGGTGCGATGAGCACGTCGCGTCCCCACAGATATTCGTCGGAGATGGAGTCGAGCGATGTGTCGGCCGAATTGTAGTAGTTGAGCGGGCGCACCAGCGGCTGACCTGCCGAAGCATTCTCAAAGGCAAGCGTATAGTTGTAGGGGAGCCATGCGTAGCGCTCCTTGACGAGCGGCAGAATGATGTGCTGCTGCTCGGGATATTTGTACGGTTCCGATACCTGCTGCGAGTGGGTGCGGAGTATGGGAGAGAATGTGCCGAGCTGGAGCCAGCGCACATAGAGTTCGGGGTCGACGGGATTTTCGGGGTTGATTGCAAAACCGCCTACGTCATGGCTCATGTAGCCCATTCCGGAAAGTCCGGAGTTGAGCATGATGGTAATCTGAGGCTGAAGTCCGCCCCATGAGCGGGACACGTCGGTCGACCAGGGGAAAACGTTGTAGCGCTGGAGTCCGGTAGTGCCGCCGCGCATCATTGTCATCAGACGGCGGTCGGGATATTGCTCCTTGAACATGTCGTAGATTATCTTCGACCAGTCGTTGCCGTAGAGGTTGTGATACTGACGAGCCTTGAGGCCGTTGTAGTGGTAGAGCGAGTCGGGGTGTACCTCCGGTTCGCCGAGGTCGCCCCACCATCCTGTCACGCCCATGTCGGTGAGCTGACGGTAACGGTCAGAGAGCCATTGGCGTGTGTCGGGATTGCTTACGTCGAACATGCCGCCGTGGCCTACCCATATCGTGACCTCGCCCGGGTTGCCGAGGGAGTCGCGGACGAACATTCCCTTGGGCGCAAGCTCGTTGTAATTGTCGATGGCGCGTCCGTTGCGGAGCACGTAGGGCTGCGATATGGCCACGAGGTTGACCCCTTTCTTCTTGAGGTCGGAAAGCATTTTCACGGGATTGGGCCACTGGTCCTTATCCCATTCCAGACGGCCCATATCCTGCTCTTTGCCATACCAGTAGAGGTCGAGCACAATGCCGTCGACGGGATAGCCGGCACGCTGCAGCGAGTCGATTACGCCGCGGGTCTCGGCCTCGGTGCGGTAGCCGTATTTCGAAGTGATGTATCCGAGCGACCATAGCGGAGGAAGCTCCTGACGTCCGGTGAGACGGGTCAGTCGGGAAAGGAGATTGTCGAGACGGGCCTGACGGTTGTCGCCCGTGATGCCGCTGATGAAGTAGTAGTCTACCGGCTTGCCGGCCTCGGTAGTATAGGTCAGCGGATTTGAGGTCGTGAGGGTTGCGGCGGCATAGTCGTCGAACACGATTGCATAACCTTTGGAGGAGATAAGCAGCGGCATGGTGATGTTCATCTGCTTGATGCGCTCCTCGCCGGCGGTATAGCCGTAGTTCTGGCGGTTGAACATCACGAGCGTATCGGCGGCGAGATTGAGTGAGTACCCGCGTTCGCCGGCGCCGTAAAACGACTCATTGCCCGGAGTGGTGAGCGTCATTTTCTCCTTTCCGCCGACGGCCTGACGCACGCCCGGGTCGGCGATTACGACACCGTTGGGGGCTGCGATGGTGACGGCACCGTCAACCTTGTCGACCGATACGACGATGCCGCCGTCGGTCGTAAGCACTTCGGCTCCCGGAGCATTGAAAATATGCGCCGACACCTTCTCCGTCAGCGGAAGAAGAGTCCGGGAGCGTGGCGTTTCCACTCCGACAGGGGTATTTGTCACTCGTATTATATTTTCAGTCACGGCAGTCACGGTGACGCGACGCGGAGAGTCTCCGCGGGTATCTACGCTCACCCGACTGTTGTCGGCATAGGCCGACGCCACAGAGGCGGCAGCCAGGGTTAAGCTAAGAAATGTAAGACGACACATAGATTTAAGTTTGCGCCCTTACCGGGCGCGGCATTATAATGAATTTTTAAATAAAACAATATCGCGAAAGTAGGCAATAAACAGCAATTATCCAAATGTTAAACATATTAATCCTCAAATCCGCAACTACGCGCCTAATATGATACAGAAGCGAAAAGAATCTGC
>CAJLWO010000078.1 GCA_905210435.1 uncultured Bacteroidales bacterium | reverse complement strand
TATGCACTTTTTCCTTTCCCGCCAAATATTTTTGCAACTTTTTTTCATGAAAATTCAACAGAATCCCGCTGAAAACGCCGCATCTCGCTATCAAACACACATTTACACCCGACAAAAAAATTCGCACCGACCCGGATAAAGCCACAGCAAAGTCCGACCGGTCAGACAGGTCGGACGGGTCGGACAGGTCGGACTTTACAGAGACCTCGGAGCTATCCGAGCACTCCGAGGTCTCCGAGAACTCAGAGAACTCAGAGAACTCGGATACCCGCTACCCTGCCCCCGAATAATTCCAACTACCTTATTGTGCGTAGAGGCGGAAGAAATGCATCCTCAATATGCTCGATACGGGGCGGCACAGCGCCCAACGGCGACCCGACAACAAACACCACATCAAACTGTACCTCATGCGGGATGCCGTGCGACCGCACATAGCTGTCGGCAGCCCGCACCATCCGCATCATCCTCCGACGGTCGACGGCGTCGGCCGGATCAAATCCGTTGTCGCTTCTCGTCTTGACTTCAACAAAAACTATCCGTGCGCCTTTCATGGCCACGATATCTATCTCCATGTCGCCCGTGCGCCAGTTGCGTTCAGCGATGGCGTAACCTTTTGTCACGAGCATGTCTACGGCGAGCTGTTCGCCCCATTTTCCCAAGTCGTTGTGCCGTGCCATTTCTGCAGGTATTATTTTTCCGGTAGGTGAGTCAACAAATTTAGGCATATTATTTGTTTAAAAAATATATATTGTATGAATTTTTCAGGCTCAGCCTCATTTTATGTCTTAATTTTTTGTATTTTTGTAACCATATTTATTAATGAGATGATAATCAGCGAAACAGTTAAAAGCGGTGTTGTCGTGAAAACCCGAGGGAAAAAAGCATGGGTCAAAATAAACTGCGGCGATGAAAATTGCTCCGGATGCCGGATTGCGGGCATATGCTCCACTCCGTCATACACCCCCACTTTGCGCGCTGTCGTCGAAACCGGCCTCGACGTGAAGGAGGGGGACCGGGTGATGCTCATGGGACGCGTGAAGGGATGGCTAAAAGGATGGCTCCTGCTTGCGGGGCTACCGTGCATCGCGATACTGACAGGACTGGTGCTCGGAAGCATGTTCGAGATGAAAGACGGCGCCACCGGCGTCATGGCTCTCGGCTTCGTCATGGTCTACTACGTGCTGTTGTGGATGTTCCGCAACAAGGTCGACAGAAATGTCGAATGGGTGGTAGAGTCAGTCCAAACGGAATAAACAGCAGCAAAACGGGTAAAAGTGTAGAAAAAAGATAAAATCACAAATGGAACAACAGTATTTGGCTATGACAGTGCTTGGGGTAGCCGGATTTGCCGCAGGGCTTATTCTGTACCTCGTCGCAAAAAAATTCAATGTCAAAGAGGACCCGCGCATCGGGGAAATCGAGGAAATCCTTCCGGGAGCCAACTGCGGAGCCTGCGGACGCAAGGGATGTCACGATTTTGCCGTGGAATGCAGCCGCACAGGCTCTCTCGACGGGCTCACATGCCCCGGCGCAGGCGCCGAAGGGATGTGCCGCATAGCGTCGGTGCTCGGCATCGACGCGCAGGCCGCAAGCGAGAAGAAAGCGTTCGTGCGATGCCACGGAACGGCTTGCAACCGCCTGGTCAAACGCAACATCTCCGCCATAAGTTCCTGCATATCTGCAAAATCGCTTGCCATGCCCGAAGGATATTGCATCTGGGGATGCCTCGGTGGAGGCGACTGCGTGAAGGCATGCCGCTTCGACGCGATGACATGGGACGCCGAAAACGGGATGCCCCGTATCGACATCGACCGCTGCGTGGGATGCGGAGCCTGTGCCGCCGCATGCCCGCAGAACCTGATACTCATACGCGAGAAAAAAACTGACGCGCCCGCAGTGGTCGTCACATGCAGCAACCGCGACAAGGGTGCAGCGGCGCGAAAAATGTGTGCCGTCGCCTGTATCGGCTGCGGCAAATGCGCCCGCACATGCCGCTTCGGAGCAATCACCGTCACCGGGAATCTCGCGTCAATCAACCCCGAGCTGTGCACCGCATGCGGCGAATGCGTGGCCGGATGCCCCACATCGGCCATCACCGCCTTTGCCGACATCACCGCCGGACGCGTGCGACAGGCAGCCATCAATGAGAAAGCATAGACCAACAGTGCAACGACATAGAGCAACAGTGCAATGAAACACTTCTGTATACATAAAAGTTTCGGCCGCACGGGAATACACCCGCCCGAAATGAAACTCACCGCCGGAAGCCCAATAAAGGACATGCCGTTGCCGCGACATGTGGAAATCAGCCTCAGCCAGTCACTGGGACGCCCGGCCAAGGCAACAGTCACCGCAGGCGACCACGTAAGCCGTTTCGACCTCATCGGCGAAGCGCAGGGACCGGTGTCGGCCAACGTCCACACCCCCATATCGGGCACGGTAAAAAGCGTCGGTCGAATCGAGACCGCCGACGGCCACGGTGCCGAAGGTATCATCATCGAAGCCGACGACAACGACCACGCCGCCGACCTGCAGAGCATATGCGACGCACGTCCGCTCGGCGAAGCCGCCGTCGCACAGCTCTCCGCACAGGAGATAACCGACATCATACGCCGCGCCGGCATAGTCGGAATGGGCGGAGCCACCTTCCCCACCGCCACCAAGCTCTCCCCTCCCCCGGGGAGCCCCCGTTGCGAATTCCTGCTCATCAACGGCGCCGAATGCGAACCGTATCTCACCTGCGACGACGCCGTAATGCGCGAGATGCCGCATGAGATAATCACCGGAATAGAACTGATACTCCGTGCGTTGGGCGACGATGTCAGATGCATCGTCGGCATTGAGGACAACAAGCCGCAGGCCATCAGCCGGATGACGACCGCAGCCCGCGCCCACGACCGCATCACCGTAGCCCCGATGCGTACCCGCTACCCTCAGGGCGGCGAAAAGATGCTCACGAAAACTCTTACCGGACGTGAAATCGCCCCGAGCGCCCTCCCCATATCGCAGGGCGTGATAATACAGAACGTATCCACGGCACTCGCCGTCTACCACGCTGTAGTGTGGGGAATGCCGCTCGTCGAACGCGTCATGACCGTCAGCGGTAAAAACTACGAAGGGCGCGGCAACTACCGCGTGCCCGTAGGAACCCCGCTTAAAGATATAATAGCTCATCTGGGCGAAATACCCGCTTCGACTGTCAAAATCATCAACGGAGGCACCATGATGGGACGCGCGATGGCCGGTCCGCAAGGCTCCACCACCAAAGGCATGAGCGGACTGCTCCTGCTTGACGCCGTGGAATCACCCCTGCGCGACGCAACCCCATGCGTGCGTTGCGGCCGATGTGTCGAAGTGTGCCCGATGGGGCTTGAGCCTTACATGCTTGCCAAGCTCTCCCAGCACGGCCGCACCGACGGCCTCGCGGCACGCCATGTGACCGACTGCATGGAATGCGGCTGCTGCAGCTACAGCTGCATGGCCGGACGGCGCCTCGTCGACTGGATTAAAGTCGGGAAAGCCCTCGTGCGCAAAAAATGACGCGGCACCGGTGTCCGCAACGGTCATTATCCGCTTATCATTATCACAAATGCAACTGCATTTGCCTCATTATATTAATGTCAAAATGGGAAAAACAATCTGATGGAAAGTAACAGAATAATAGTGACAGGCTCGCCCCACGTGTCGACACGGCGTACCACCCGGCGCGTGATGCTCGAGGTAACTCTGGCCCTCCTCCCCGCCTTCGCATGCGGAATATGGATTTTCGGCTGGCGCTCGGCACTCGTCGCGGCAGTGACAATCATAGCCTGCATGCTCACCGAATTTGTATGCGCCCGCTATATGCTCGGACGCCGCGACGCCCTCAGTGACTGCACATCCATAGTCACCGGCCTGCTGCTCGCCATGACACTCCCCTCGTCGATACCGTTGCCTATGGCATTCATAGGAGGCGTTTTCGCAATCGGAGTCGGCAAGATGGCATTCGGAGGCACCGGGCAGAACATATTCAACCCCGCACTCGTCGGACGCGTGTTCCTGCTCATATCCTTCCCCGTCGAGATGACCACATGGCCGCTTCCGCTTTCGCCCGACGGCCTCACAGGCGCCACCATGCTCAGCGCCATGAAGGAGAGCGGTCTTGACGCATCAAGCATCGACATAGCGCAGATGGCACTCGGCAACATGGGCGGCTCGCTCGGCGAAGTCGGCGCGATAGCCCTTGTAGCAGGCTGGCTCTATCTCACCCTACGCCGCATCATCCGCCTCGTCATACCGCTCTCGATACTCGGTGCCGTGGCAGTAGCCGCAGCCGTAACAGGCAACAACATAGCTGTCGAACTGCTCTCGGGCGGAATGCTCCTCGGCGCTATTTTCATGGCCACCGACTACGTCACATCCCCCATGACCACCAAAGGAATGCTCATCTACGGCATACTGATAGGCCTGATCACCTTCGTCATAAGGCATTACGGCTCATATCCCGAAGGCATATCATTTGCGATACTCATAATGAACGGCTGCACACCGCTCATCAACAAACTGACGCGCCCCCGCGTATTCGGCGAAAGGAGGAAGAAATGAAAAAATTGAAATCGACACTTCCCAATATGGTCATCGTGCTGACCGTCACCACGATGGCAGCCGGATTCCTGCTCGGCTACGTATATCAGTCGACAGCCGCCGCACGTGAGAAAGCCGCCGCCGACAAACTCGTCGGAGCGATACGCAACGTCGTGACGGGATTTGACAACGACCCCGCGGCCGAAAAGACACAGCTCACCGTCGGCGCCAACACCGTCACCGTATATCCCGCCACCAACGGAGGCGAACTCATAGGCTGCGCCGTGGAGAGCAGTTCCGACAACGGCTTCTCCGGACGCATCACCATCGTCGTCGGATTTGACCTGCAGGGCAACATCCTCGGCTACGACGTGACATCCCACTCCGAGACACCGGGCCTCGGCGCAAAGATGGGCGAATGGTTCCGCGGCGACGGGTCGCGCTCCGTCATCGGCAGAAATCCCGTGCAGACCGTACTCCGCGTGAGCAAGGACGGAGGCGACGTCGACGGTATCACCGCAGCCACAATCTCCTCGCGCGCATTCCTCGAAGCCGTCAACACCGCCGCCGAAGGTGCCATGCAGTATTACCGACAAACCACGAAATAACACCAGCGTATGAATTTCATCAAGACAATATACCACAGCGCCGTACTCGAGAATCCGACCTTCGTACTGCTCCTCGGCATGTGCCCCACCCTCGGCACCACATCGAGTGCCATCAACGGCATGTCGATGGGACTCGCCACCACCGGAGTGCTCATCTGCTCCAACGGAGCCATATCGGGCATCAAAAACCTTGTACCAGACAAAATACGGATACCGGTATATATTGTGGTCATAGCCACGTTCGTGACACTGCTTCAGATGCTCATGCAGGCCTATGCCCCCGCGCTCAACGACAGCCTCGGCATCTTCATACCGCTCATCGTGGTCAACTGCATACTTCTCGGACGTGCCGAAGCCTTCGCGTCGCGCCACAACGTCATCTCGTCGATAGCCGACGGCATCGGAGCCGGACTCGGATTTACCGTAGCTCTTACACTGCTCGGAGCCTGCCGCGAATTTCTCGGCAGCGGCAGCATAGCCTCGCTCAGCATATTTCCCGAAAGCTCGGGCGCGCTGCTGTTCATCCTCGCCCCCGGAGCATTCATCATGCTCGGTTTCCTGATTGCCGGCTACCGCTACATTCAGGGACGCAAGGGATAATCCCGCATAACGCGTCAATCCACCCGGTCACAACAGTCCATAATCCGAACCATCATATAAAGTTATGCTTGAATATTTAGCCATAATCATAACCGCAATCTTTGTCAACAACATCGTATTCGCGCAATTCTTAGGCATCTGCCCCTTCCTCGGAGTATCCTCAAGGCTCACCAACGCCGTGGGCATGGGCATCGCCGTCACCGTGGTAATGGTAATCTCCACGCTCGTGACATCGCTGCTCCAGAACTTCGTGCTCGTGCCGCTTCACATAGAGTACATGCAGACCATACTCTTTATCCTCGTCATAGCCGCACTGGTGCAGATGCTCGAAATCATAATGAAAAAAGTATCGCCCGGCCTCTACGTGGCACTCGGCGTATTCCTCCCCCTCATCACCACCAACTGCGCCGTACTCGGTGTGGCAATCATGGTGACGCAGAAAGGCATGTCGCTGACGCAAAGCGTTGTCTACGCCTTTGCCACCGCCGTAGGCTTCCTGATGGCGCTCGTAATCTTCGCCGGCATAAGGGAGCAGCTCGAACTGGCCGACGTTCCCCGGCCGATGCGCGGAGTGCCGGTGGCGCTGATTACCGCCGGCATCCTTGCAATGGCATTCATGGGCTTCGCCGGCATAGGCTGAGCAAAAAAAGGGGCGGGGGCATCTCGCCCCCGCCCCTTTTTAACTTTATGTTGATTTTACCGATGTGACCGGAATTACTTTTCTTCGAGCACCTGATTGAGCACTTTCGTCACCTGGGCGGCCAGTGCCTCCCAGCCTGACTCCACGGGGTGCGTGCCGTCGCCTCCCACGTAATATTCGGGATGGTCCACAACCACGCTCCACAGGTCGTTGACCATGATGTTGCCATCCTTGTTGATATGCTTCAGCGCTATCTCGTTGCGCACTTTCACGCGGTTGGAAAATTCGGTATGCCCCGTCATCCCCTCGCCGCAGCGCACCGGAGTGCTCGATGCCCATATCAGTTTTGCCTTGGGCTGGTACTTGCGTATCAGCTTTATCAGTTTTGGGAAAGCCTTGTCATATTCCTCCTCGGTGTAGCCGGCTCCGTGAAGTCCGTTGTTGAAATGGATGATGTCAAATTTGTTGTGTTTCAGCACCGATTCCAGTTCGTCGAACAGCGCAGGGTCGCCCAGACATTTCGAGTTGGAGATACGCCCCACATAGGCACGCCCCTCGAATGCAGGCTCCACTTTTGGCGTGTACCCTTTTGTTATGGAATTACCTATGATGAGTATGTGCGGCAGGTCGCTGCGGTCGGCGCCCGGCAACCATACGTCGGTCCATTCCACGTATTCCCTCTCTATATGTTGCTCTGCCATTGCCGGCATCGTCATGGTGGCTATAGCCACTGCGGCTATAAGTTTCTTCAGTTTCATTTCAGTTCGTTATTTTTATTTTTTGTTGTTTATCGCCTTTGGCACTTTGCTCTGCAAAGAACCCGCGGCTACTACATGGTTGATTATCAGGAGACTTTGCATAGTAGCCGCGGTTTTTAACCACGGAAAGATTAGTTCTGCTTCACCATCAGTGTATTAGCCTCGGAGAGGCGTCATTGTGATGCGTCATTCGGATATCTACTTCTCCCCCTGGCTTATATTGTCACGGGCGATTGCAGCACGATATTGTCTGACGCCTTGCCGATCATGAAGTTATAGGGTCCTGCGGGAGTATAGAATTCCTTCTTATTGTCGTCCCAGAGTCTGAGCTCGGATTTCGGCACGCTTATCTCCATCTTCTCGGTCTTGCCCTTCCTGATGTTGACGCGCTTGAATCCTTTTAGCTGCTTGATGGGAGTCTTGACACCTTCGATTTCAGGGAACTGTATGTACACCTGCGCTACCTCGTCGCCGTCACGCTTGCCGGCATTCTTTATATCCCTTAATTCCGCAACACTATTACAAATATAACTTTTTAAGTACCTGAGCAACAAA
>CAJLWO010000077.1 GCA_905210435.1 uncultured Bacteroidales bacterium | reverse complement strand
AAACACGGGACTTTCCCGTATTGAAAAATCAAGCCATTAACTGAATATCCCTAAAATAGTATATTGAAAAGTGGGCTGCCATCCGTGCAAACTTGAAAGCATCGCCAAACGCTTGTACATACACACAGATGAACAGCCCACATGATTATATGAGCTATTCAAGCTATGCTTCGATGTACTTTTACAGAGTTGGCGATTCTTCAAGTTTGAAGCACTTTTCATTTTTTTGTTTGTTGTCACTCTTGACCAAGAGCAAAATTACGAATTTTTTTGATATATAACCTTTGTTAGCCGGAATTTTGAGTACTGGAACTCCAACGCCTGTTAGTAAATTGCTGCAAAGATAAAGCGGGCTTTCGCCATAACGCAGCGAAAGCCCGCTTTATCTTTTCGTGAGTGAAAAGTTTTCTTGGTCCGGACATCAGAAGATGAGGCCCCTATATCGTGATCGAGAGGAAGAACTCGAAGTTGATGCCGGGCATTGGGTGCGACATTATTGTCTGGTAGTCGGTGTTGAGGAGGTTGTTGATTGCGAGTTTGGCCGACAGGCGGAACGTATGCAGCGGAATGCGCCGTTCTATCGAGAGGTTGCTCATGAAATAGCGCGGCAGCGAGCCGGAGATTGTTTCCTCGTTGGAGGTCATGGTGTAACGTTTCGAGTAGTAGCACCACTTGTATTGCAATGTCCACAGGCGCCATGATGCGGAGCCTGTCAGTGCCGCCGACATTTTAGGCACGTAGGGGAGCTGTTTGCCTGTGGATTTGTCGTCGGGCGATACCGGCTCGCTGTTGTTGACCGACGATGTCCATGTGGCGTTGGCGTTGATGTCGAGGGTCCAGTCGCGGTTCAGGCGCGAGGCGATTCCGGCATTTGCCTCTATGCCGCAGGCATGCACGTCGCGTATGTTGCGGGCCTGGAAAAATCCCTTGTTGGTCGGCAGCCACAGTATCCAGTCGTTGATGTAGGAGTCATACCAGTTGACCGAAGCCGAGATGCTCGTCCGTGACCCTATCATTCGGTCGGCTGAGGCGCCTACATCGTAGCTCCAGCCATGCTCGGCCTTGAGGTCGGGATTGCCTCCGGGGAGGAAATAAAGGTCGTTGAGCGATGCATAGTGATGGTTGCGGGCTACGGAGCCTTTGACCGTCAGATTTGCCGGGCGATATATGACATAGTCGGCGAATATGGCCGGGGTAGGGGCGTCGGCGTCGCTTCCGGCGATGTCCTGACGCACGACCGCCGACAGCCCGAGACGTTGCGTAGCCTGCCACCGGGCGGATATTGCTGCGCCAATGTCGCACCTGCTCCTGTCGTAGCTGCTTACACCGGCAAGAGCCGCGTGGTCGACGGTGGCCACATGGTCATGTTTCACTGTCAGTGTGGCCGACAGAAATACGTTTTCTCCCGGAGTCCAGCCCCATTCGCCGTCGCCGTAAAATGTATCGGTCTTGGTGCGTGCCGTGGTCGACCGGTTCATCACCCCTTCGCTGCGTTCGACCGCGTAGTCGTAGGCGTTCCACTGATGGGAGTAGCCGCCTCTCGCCGAGAATGTCATGCCCGGCGCGGTATGCTGCCACGACGCTATGGCACGGAGTATGTTGTCGCGCTGCTTCTTGATGAATTTGCGCGAGTCGATGTAGTCAACGGTGTTGAGTGGCACATGGCGCACCGAGCCGGTGTACCATACCTGAATACCGAGATTATGGCGCCGCGGGGCTGTGAAATAAATCTGCTGAAGAAGATGGAAATCCGAGTAACTGCCGTTGCGGTTGCGGTCTTTCGGGTAATAGGAGTCGACGATGGTGTGATTGTCGTCATAGACAAACTCCTTGCGGTCCTTGTTGACGAATGTGAAATCATTGTCGGAGGTAGAGAGCACGGCACGCGTGGAAAAACGCCAGCGTTCGTTGCCAAAGGTGAGCCGCAGGAACTCGTCGAGAGTGGTGAATGAGCCGATCCCCTGTACGTATTGCGCATTGAAGCCGTCGGGGATTTCGGTCGGCGATGTCGACAGGTCGACCATTCCCCCCATTCCGGCCGAAGTACGCGTGAGCGACGACGCTCCGTGCAGCAGTGAGGCGCGGTCTATGAGGTAGGAGGGGAGCATGGAGAAATCGGTCAGGCCCATTGCCGGAGAATTGACCGGCAGTCCGTTCCACGTCACTGCCGTATGCGAGGGAGCGGTGCCGCGGAATGCCACCGTCGACAGCGTGGCGCGTCCGGCCGACTTGACGAATACCGATGAGTTGAAGCCGAGCACGTCGGCCATCGACAGCGATATGTTGTCGCGTAGGGCGGCCGAATCTATGGATGTGTACTGTATGCCTATGCGGCTGAGCGGACGTTGTGCCGTGACTGTTACGTCATCGAGGCGGCGGTTCAATGCAGTGGTTTGCGCTGTCGCGCCATACGGCGACAGATAAAGAAAAAGCAGGGTCATCGTCAATAACAGTCTGGATGGCTCGGAGGAACTAAAATGTTCGCTATTGAAATGAAATTTGGCTCTAAAAAAATAGTGCCGTCCTGACGATTGAGTGATGCCCCTGCTTAGCGGGAGTCTCATATCTTATGATATAGAGATGTTATTTGCCAAATTTCCAACAGAATCCGGCAGGAATAATACCTACGTTGAATGTGTCTGTCTTATCGCCCGACGCGTTGTAGCGGCTGACGCATCCGGTCTGCATATAGTCGATGGCATCGGCTACGTATATGTCGCCGTTGGACGGATTGATGGCAAGTGCATACAGTCCGTAGCTTTCCGACGGGATGAATGCCTCTGAGGGTGCGGCAGTGGCGTTGATGTCCATGCGCTGCACGCCGTTTTCGATCCAGTATAGATTGCCGTCGTGGTAGCGGAGGCAGGATACGGTGCTGTATTCAGCCAGACGTATGGTCCTGTCCACTTTGAATGTTGACAGATTGATGCGCGAAATCGAAGGCGCCTCATACCCGACGGGATTGTCGGCCCAGCCGCCGCCATCGCAAAGCACCCATAGCGAGCCATTGCCGTCGTATGCTATGCTCTGGGGCTGGATGCCTACCTCGATGCGGTCGGCTATCCTGTCGTTGCGGGTATCTATTTTAAGAATCTCCTTCTGGTAGCTCCAGCAGTTCACATAGATGTAGTCGCCTATTTTTATCAGCTGTTCGGTGGAACCTGTGGCTGCGTTCATATCGGGGATTTCTATGTGTCCGGTGACTGAGTAGGTGGAAGGGTCGACAATCGTTATGCGGTTGTCGTAGAGAGAGGTGACATACATCTTTTTGTCATTAATGACTAAAGAGTTGCGCGGCGAGGTGATGTCGGTGACAAGCCCTTTCACTTTGTAGGTATCAGTATCTATTGCATAGATTACATTTGAGCCGTTTACGCAAATCCATCCTGTGTTGCCGTCAATACTCATCGATTGAGCCGTGTCGCCGAGCTTCATGCCGTTGGCGCGTTCGAAAACATTGTTTTCCACACTGTTGTCGCCGGGAGTATAATATGAGAGAGAACCGTTTCCGGCGAGGTAGTTGCCGTTGCTTACTATGAACAGACCGTCTACCGACGACGGCTGTATTTCAGGCATGTCATCGTCATCCGAACATGATGATAACGAAAACGCTGCAATCGCAGTTGCGAGATAAATAAATTTTTTCATTCCTGTTAAATTATTTTTGAAGATTGTCAATATTCAACGTGACCTCCGGAGTGGTGAATATTTCTCCACCCCGCATCAATCTACAATCCGGACTTTGTCAGTATCCCGGATAGCAAAGCATTTGTTTTCCGGCTTCTCTTCTGCGACGCCTTCTCAGAGCATTGGACTCCAATGGCATTTCTGTCACGACTTCCCGCAATTTCATAATAATATTAATATTGTGGGAATAAGAGTAACGGCAGCGTGTCTGCTCAGGATTTTCACCTGAATTCCTTACGGGCGGAAAGCCCGATATCTTTGCCATTGCAAAGATACACAAACTATTTATAAAAATTAGTAGGTTTTTACAATTATTTTACATAAATTTGAAACCGAATTGTGAGTAACGTATACTCCATGTTCAGATATTACATTAATATTTAATTCGTTATGGAAACCCGCCAAACGGCAGACGAGTCCGTTGACCTGACTGCCAATCCTATCCCGGACAATTCTCAGCCTGAAGTTGAGAATGAAGAAGTCAACACATCAGCTGATGCAGCCGATGTAGCCACAGATGATAACAAAGCCAAAGAGGCCGTTCCCGCCATTGACGAGATGTCGGAAGCGGATATCATCATATCACTTACAGCTATCGCACAGGCCGAAGCCGATGTAATCTCGCGCGATGAGGTGTCGCGGCTCAAACAGCGTTACTACGCGTTGCGCAAGGCGACCGACGAGGATGCTCGCCGGCAGTTCATTGCCAACGGTAATGACCCCGAAGCCTTTATCCCAGAAGAGGACCCTGCCGATGAAGTGCTCCGGCAGCTGCTCAATTCGATTAAGGAGAAGAAAGCTGCGCGTGCGGCGGAGGTAGAGGCAGAGCTCCAGCGCAATTACGAACAGAAAAATGCCCTCATAGACGAGATTACCGCTATGAGCAACGATACAGACAATGTAAACCGCCATTTTACCCGATTCCGTGAAATACAGCAGGAATTCAAGAATGTGGGCGATGTGGCTCCGCAGCAGATGTCGGATCAGTGGAAACGCTACCAGGATGCCGTAGAGATTTTCTACGACCAGCTCAAAGTGAACAAGGATCTGCGCGACTACGATTTCAAGAAAAATCTCGAGACGAAGTTGCAGTTGTGTGCCGATGCCGAGCAACTCGATGCCGAAACCGATGTGATAGCTGCATTCAAGCGCCTTCAGGATCTGCACATCACTTGGCGTGAGACCGGACCGGTCGACAAAGAGCAGCGCGAGGAAATATGGGCGCGCTTCAAAGAGGCTTCCGCCGTAGTCAACAAGAAATATCAGGCATTCTTTGAAGAACGCAAGGCCCGCGAGCAGGAGAACGAAGCAGCGAAAACAGCTATATGCGAACGCCTTGAGGCGCTTGATTTCGACGCGCTGAAATCGTTCAACGCCTGGAACGACATGACAAAGACCATACTTAAGGCCCAGGAAGACTGGCGCAAGCTCGGATTTGCATCAAAGAAAGCCAACAATGTGCTTTTCACCCGTTTCCGCGCCGTGTGCGACAAATTCTTCGCTCAGAAAGCGGAATATTACAAGTCGGTGAAAGAAGATATGGCTGCCAATCTCGAAAAGAAAATCGCTCTTTGCGAGCAGGCGGAAGCCCTTAAGGACAGCACCGACTGGAAAGCGACAGCCGAAAAACTCACCGAGCTGCAGCGCCGGTGGAAAACCATAGGCGCCGTTCCCAAAAAACGTTCCGACGAAGTGTGGAAACGTTTTCAGGAAGCATGCGATTTCTTCTTCGAACAGAAAAAACGCGACCTCTCGCAGTCACGCAAGTCGGAGCAGGAAAACCTCCGCGCCAAACGTGCGCTGACAGCCTCGCTCAAAGAGATAGCCGCCGACGCACCGCGTCAGGAAGTAGTGGCCGCAATCAAGGACGCACAGGCACGCTGGAACGAAATCGGACATGTGCCTTTCCGCGAGAAAGACAAAGTGTACGAAGAATTCCGTGCCGTCATCAACGAGCTCTACAAGGTGCATGACCTTAAGGATACCCGGGCAAATTTCGCACGTTTCGAGAGCAGCATCAACGAAATGTCTGACAGCGGCAAGCTTTCCCGCGAGCGCGAACGCCTTGCCCGTGTGCTTGAGACAAAACGTTCGGAACTGACCACGTATCAGAACAACCTCGGATTCTTCAATTTCAAATCCACTTCCGGATCGTCGATGCTCCGAGATATAGAGCGCAAGACACAGCGTATACGCGACGATATCGCCGACCTTGAAAAGAAAATCGCCCTGATTGACGGGCGTCTGTAATAACCTGACCCGCAATGCCCCGGCGAATTGTTGAATTCCCGGGGTATTTGTGATTTATTACATGGCATGCCCTGACTGTCAGGATTGCATCATGCCCCGAGTTGTAGCAATTCACTTTGTCGCGATATGCTGAAGCGATGTCGCACGGATTGTATCTATTTCAGAAATAAAATATTATGCTTAGAAATATTCCGATTGGTAAATATGGTAGATATGTACCGCTGATACAGACTCTTCTTGATATGGCAATCATGGCCGCAGCATTTGTGGTGCTGCTGTCGGTCGGCAGAGATGGCCGGTTTTATGACGTGAGCGATAATGGAAGTGTATGGCGTACGATACTTATCGTCGGAATAGTGACACTCGTATCGTCGAGAGGCTGTATGGCCATACACGAACGCCGTATGATGCGGTCCGAAAAATTATTCGGCATGGCATTGCTCACATCATTATTTTCCACACTCCTTTATGCGGCGATGATGATATTTACAGGATATGGCAATGTACAGTTCAAATTCTTCTGTATATTGTATTTTGCGCAGGCAGCGGTGCTTCTCCTTTTATGGTTGGTATCGTTGCAGCTTCTCAAGCGTTTCCGCCGGCATGGGCGCAACACACGTAATATCGTAATCATAGGAACCGGACAGCCTGCCATGCGCCTGTCGCAGCTTCTTGCCAACGAACAGGGCTACGGCATGAGGGTACTCGGATACTTCGACAACAGGATTCCTTCGGATTTCAACGGAAAATTCATCGGTAATATCGACAAACTTGAGGATTTCATACGGGCAAACGACGTGCATGAGATATTTTATGCCTCGTCAATCGACAATGATGTATTGATTAATAAGGTGATACATCTTGCCGACCAGCATTTCTGCAAATTATACTTCACTCCGCTTATGTCGCCGAAGCTGCAGCACAGCTTCTACATGTTCAATTTCAACAGCACGATACCTGCGATAGCCGTGCACAAATCTCCGTTGCGGTCGGTGACTAACAGAGCCATCAAACGCACGTTCGACATACTGTTCTCCGGCCTCGTGCTGCTTTTGTCGCCCCTCGTGCTAATACCGGTCGCCATCGCTATAAAGATTTCATCGCCGGGCCCCGTATTTTTCCGACAATTGCGCACCGGCTACATGGGTAAAGAATTTTATTGCTATAAATTCCGTACCATGCGCGTGAGCAAGGATGCCGATACCCGTCAGGCTACAAAGGATGACGACCGCAAGACACGCCTCGGCAACTTCCTTAGACATACGTCAATCGACGAGCTGCCGCAGTTCTGGAACGTGTTCAAAGGCGACATGTCGGTCGTCGGTCCGCGTCCCCACATGCTTGCGCATACCGAGGAATACCGTCAGCTTATCGACCAGTACATGGTGCGCCATCTCGTCAAGCCGGGCATAACAGGCTGGGCGCAGATACAGGGATTCCGCGGCGCCACCGACGAACTCTGGCAGATGGAATGCCGCGTCGACAACGACGTATGGTACATAGAGCACTGGAGCCTCTCGCTCGACCTTAAAATCATAGTCCGCACCATAACCAACGCCATCTCCGGCGAAGAAAACGCCTATTAATTTCACTCAAGCTAAAATTGCAGCGCACGGCGATATAAAAATTGTCGGCTTTACTGTCCGCGGTTAAAAACTGCGGCTACTATAACGCTCTACAATCAGTCATGCAGTAGTCGCGGTTTTAGTAATGTAGTAGCCGCGGTTTTTAACCGCGGACAGTAAAGTCTGGCGATGTACTGCAATCTCGGAATGAGGATGTTGATTCAATTTAATTTGCTGATAAACAGAAAAAAGCGATGGAATTTTCCATCGCTTTTTTGTGATCCATACTGGATTCGAACCAGTGACCTCCTCCCTGTCAAGGAGGCGCTCTAAACCAACTGAGCTAATGAGGGATATTCGGTTAATGACCTCAAACGAACTTTGAGAGACCGGCCGAGAGTGGC
>CAJLWO010000076.1 GCA_905210435.1 uncultured Bacteroidales bacterium | reverse complement strand
AACCGGGTAAGGGGGGGCTATGTCTCTATTTTTGTCTTAAATGAAAGAGCCGTGGGCGGGAGATGGTTGAGGACAGGTCGGACAGGTCCGAGCACTCGGAGAACTCCGAGTGCTCTGAGTGCTCGGAGAACTCCGAGTAGTGGGTGAGGAGAATGAGCGTTGCGCTTCTTTTTGGAATCTTTTCGGTAAAAATGTTGAAAATGAGGCGGTAAAAATTTGGTGGAGAAAAAATAATGTTGTACCTTTGTGTGCTTAAATTTTTCCGCACCGGGTAAATGAGGAAGCGGATGCCGCGGAATGGCGTTCCACCCGACGGAGTAACATATAAACCAACAAGTTAAAATGTTTGTAATTGTAGAAATTCAAGGACAACAGTTCAAAGCTGAAAAAGACAAGTTCTTGTATGTACACTATCTCGGCGAAGAGGTAAAAGAGGGCGACAAGGTAGAGTTCGACCGCGTGCTTCTTGCAGATGCCGACGGTGACGTTAAGGTCGGTGCACCTACCGTAGAAGGTGCGAAGGTAGTATGCGAAGTAGCTACTCCTCTTGTAAAAGGTGACAAAGTGATCGTTTTCAAGAAAAAACGTCGCAAAGGTTACCGCGTGAAGAATGGCCACCGCCAGTATTTCACTAAAGTTGTGATTAAAGACGTTATTGCATAACCCCTAAAATCTTGAAGAAATGGCACATAAAAAAGGTGTAGGTAGTTCGAAGAACGGTCGTGAGTCGGAAAGCAAACGACTCGGTGTTAAGATTTTCGGCGGTCAGAATTGCAAAGCCGGCAACATTATCAAGCGTCAGCGTGGTACAGTGCACCACCCCGGTCAGAACGTGGGTATGGGCAAAGACCACACAATCTACGCTTTGATTGACGGTGTGGTTGTATTCTCGGAAGGGAAGAACGGCCGCCGCTTCATCAATGTTGCTCCGCACGCCGAAGCTTAAACGTAGTTAACACGTATAAAATGCATCGTGTCCCCGTCGGGGCGCGATGCTTTTTTTTTGTCGGGTGACGGAGTCGGGCAGGTCGGACGTGTCAGACAGGTCAGACCGGTCGGACTTGTCCGACTTGTCGGATTGGGGTTTCCCTGAAGGCGGGGTGGCGGGGGAGTGTCGGGATGAAATGGGTGCCGGGAATTGCGGATTGCGGGGGATTTGTGCTCTGCGGGGTCAATTGGTGGTATTTTGGTGTCAGCGGGACGGATGTGGCTGCATGATTGGAAATTAATCGGTAATTTTATGATGCGAAATGCGATTGCTGTTACATTAAATTTACCATAAATCTACCATGAACGGATTATCTATCATAATGAACGGACTGTCGGCTGTTTTACTACGGGGAGTTGCGATGTTGTGTTGCCTGTCGGTATGCGTGGGTGCGACCGCGCAGGCCGAGATGGACAGGTTTGTCAGGCATTACAGCGGTTATTATCTCAGCGAGGGCGCCGCGGGGAAGGCGCAGCTGCAGAGGGTGGACAAGACTGTAAAGTATCACCTGAAACGGTCGTGGCGCAATTATTACAATATCATTATCGAAAGTGAGGGTGGCGCGAAGTATCTTACGCTTACGGGCGACCGCGAGCTGGTGTTCGCCGACGACAACTCGACGGCAAATTCCGATTTCCTTGTCGAACCGGCCGAGGGGGGCTATTCGCTGCTGAAATGCCGCGGCAACGGCAAGTATGCGGGCACGGATGATGCACGCTTAGGGTCGGCGGTGTATTGCGACAAGGAGGGCACGTCGTCGAAACATCTGTGGTATCTGACGGAGGTGTCGGAGACGCAGCCCGAGGTCGAGACCGTGAGCTATCTGCTCAATCCCGAGGCGTTGCGCCAGGTGCACGAAGGGTGGGGCGTGTCGCTATGCTGGTGGGCAAATATGTGCGGCAAGTGGAGCGATGACAAGATAGACAAGATAGTGGAGTGGCTCGTGAGTCCGACGGGATTGAACTATAACGTGTTCCGCTATAACATAGGCGGGGGCGACGACCCGCAGCACCGCAACTGCGACGCCGGGCACATGCGCAGCGGCAAGGGGCAGCGCGCCGAGATGGAAGGCTTCAAGGACTCGACCGACGGCGGCTATATCTGGAGCCGCGACGCCGCACAGCGCAAGATAATGCTTAAAATCAAGGAAAAACGCCCCGACGCCATATTCGAGGCGTTCAGCAATTCGGCACCCTATTACATGACATACAGCGGTTGCTCGGCAGGCAATGACAATGCCGGGAAAGACAATCTCAAACCGGAATATTACGAGGAGTTCGCGCATTATCTTGTGGATGTGTGCAAGCATTATAAGGATGAATACGGGATAGAGTTCCGTACTCTCGAGCCGTTCAATGAACCGCTCACCGACTACTGGGGGCGCAACGGCGGCCAGGAGGGATGCCATTTTGACTACTCGTCGCAGGTGGCGTTTCTGAAGGTGCTTTACCCGATACTCAAGGCGTCAGGGCTTAATACGGTGATTTCGGCGTCGGACGAGTGCTGGGTCAGCGGTGCCGTGGGCGGTTTCAATGCCTACCGGGACGGCGGAGTGCTTGATATGGTCGGACAGTGGAACACGCATACGTATAATGCCGACAACCGCAGCCGCACGCAGCTCAACGCCCTTGTGCACGGGGCAGGCAAACGGCTGTGGATGAGCGAGACAGGTGCCGGAGGCGACGGCATCAAGGGCAATCTCGACATGGTGCACCGGCTCTTTGACGACGTGCGCTATCTCGAATGCGAGTCGTGGCACGACTGGCAGTATATCGAGGAGTGGAACGACCAGTGGTGCATGGTGAAAGCCAATTTCGCCAACCAGAGCTACGAGCGCGTCAAGAATTATTATGTAAGACAGCAGGTGACACGTTTCATAAAGCCCGGCTATAGGTTTGTGGCTACGTCGGACGATCTGACGCTTGCGGCTGTCAGTGAGCAGCGTGACACGCTCGTGCTCGTGGCAATCAATCCCGGCAAGGTCAGGGTGCGCCATGAGTGCCGCCTGATGAACTGCGAGCCGACCGCAGCGCCGTTAGTGTATATGACGACGGCGACGGGGAGCATGGTCAAGACATCGTGCGAGTATGCCGGCGGGGTGCTGTCGATGACGCTGCCCGACCTGAGCATCGCCACGTTTGTCATACCGATGAAGAAGCCGCAACAGGAGACGGTTGAGATACGCGACGGCGCACATTACATGATACAGCCGCAATACAATCGTGAGGTGGCACTTACGGCCGCCGGTGGAGCTGTGAAGGTGGACGATGTGGCATATCCCGACGGCTGGAAGGCGAATGCCGCGGGCGAAGCGATGTCACCTATTGCCGCCAACCAGACCTGGCAGTTGCATGCCGAAGGTAATGGCAGCTATATGCTTGAAAATATGGATGGTGACAGGCTCTACGGCAATATCGGATATTATCTCGGTGCTACCGCCGACGACTTGGGTGCCGATGCCAACGGGTATTTCAATTTCACGAGGATAGACAACCACAGTTATAAAATCACGCTTGCGGGGGAGAACCGCGCGCTCGATCTCGAGAACGGCAAAAGCGATGCCGGCACTACGGTGGGAGTATGGGAATATGGCAGCGACGCGTCGCAGGCACACCGCAACTGGCAGCTGATACCGCTGCAGCTGTCGGCCGACCCGGCTTCGGCAGATGCGGTGACGCAACTGCCTGTCAGGATGGTTACGGGGCGAAATATGCTTACGGTGACGGCATCGGCCGGTAGCCGGTGCAATGTGGCCGTGTACGCGCTCGACGGCGTGTGCCGGGGGAAGGTGGATTTCACCGGCTCGGTGGCTGTGCCGCTTGCGTCGGGGTATTATGTGGTAAGGGTGAGCTGTGACGGCAGCGTGACGACACGCACGGTCAAGGTGCAGTAGGCAAGGTCGGAGAGGCGACTGCATAATCAACTTTCGTTTGGCGGCTGCACCGGGGTGCAGCCCTACACTGATAATGAACACTTTACATCGTACATATTCGCTGATTTGTTACGCGCGTAGGATGGTCAGAAGTCGGAGAATGAGAGGGGGAGGAGAGCCTTGACCGAGGGGAGGATGTAGATTTCGTCGCGGCCGGCGAGGAGCACCTCGACGTCGTGTCCGGCAAGTTTTTCATATTCGAGAAGAGCCTGGCGGCATGCTCCGCAGGGGGGGATGGGCTGCACGACCTCGAGGCCGTCGGTGCCGCGGGCCGCTATGGCGATTTTTTCGAAGCGCGCGTCGGGGTAATTGGCTCCGGCATAGTAGCATGCGGTGCGTTCGGCGCAAGTGCCGGAGGGGAAGGCGGCGTTTTCCTGATTGGCGCCGGTGACGATGTTGCCGTCGGAGAGGAGTATGGCGGCGCCGACATTGAACCGGCTGTAGGGGGAGTAGCTGCGGTGCGTGGCTTCGCGGGCGAGGTCGACAAGACGCTGCTGCACGGGAGTAAGCTCCGAACAGGAGGCGGATATTACGGGGATGGTGATATCGATATTTTTCATGATTAAAAACCTGTTAAAAGGATTGCGGGAGGGGTGAGTTCGCAAATAAAACAAATTTCATGGCAAAAAGCAAAAATTTGAGGCGCTAAATTTTGCGCATTACTGATATTTGCTTAATTTTGCACTTCAGAAAAATAGTAAAATACCAACAATACATCACTTGTAATGTCAAAGAAAACAACCGGCGAGGAGACTCGCACATCAATCGACAACCTTAACGATTCTCTCACAGGCTTAAGCGCCAAGGTGCAGAAAAACATGAAGGTCCTCTCAATCATCGGCATCGTGATAGCCGCGATTGTAGTGGGCGTAATAGTATACATATTCTTAGTGAAGAAGCCGGCAGTCAAGAAGATGGACAACGCTATCGGCCAGGCTGACCGCGAACTGCTGATGACCGGCAACGACTCCACTTCCACCGTAATGTACCAGAAGGTGGCAGAAGGCAGTTACGACGCCGCCAACCGTGCGAAACTCATGGCTGCAATCGGTCTCTACAAGCAGGGAAAATATGAGGAAGCCATCAAGTATCTGAAGGACTACAGCGTGAAAGACGCCATAATCGGCCCGGCATCGCTTTCGCTCCTCGGCGACTGCTATGTCAATACCGACAAGCTCGAAGATGCCGTCAAGGCTTACAAAGACGCTATCTCGGAAAGCGCAGGCAATCCTTACTATACTCCGATATTCATGGTGAAACTCGCCCACATCTACCACGAGCAGAAGAAATACAGCGACGAGGCCGCCATCTATCAGGAAATCATGGACAAATATCCCCAGTTCATGAGCAACACATACTTCAATATCGAGAAAGACCTCGAGCGCGCAAAGCAACTTGCAGGGAAGTAAGCAGGAACAGGACAACGATATAGCGGAGGGCGCATGATTGCGCCCTCTCGTGTTTTTAAGGGGGGGGGTAAAAACTGATTCTGACGGTTGCATGATGTAGGGCTGCTCCAGGGAGCAGCCGCTGGGCAGCTGATAATCATACTGGCTATCGGCTGCACCGGGGTGCAGCCCTACATGATGGTGTGTAATAGCTACATAGCTATTTTATAATTGAAAGGATTATTATGGACAAGAGATTGCAGGAACTGGCCGGAATGCCGGTGGGAAAACTTTTGCTGCGCTACAGCGTGCCGGCTGTGGTGGGCATCGTGGTGATGCAGCTTTATAATATCGTCGACCGTATATTTATCGGCCAGGTGGTGGGCACCGACGCTATGGCGGGGCTTGCAATCACGTTTCCGGTGGTGAATATATCGACGGCGCTCGGAGTGCTTATCGGCGCGGGAGCGTCGGCGCGTGTGTCGATAATGCTCGGCAACAAGGATGAGGAGTCGGCGCTGCGCGTCACGGGCAATTCGCTCGTGCTGACACTTGCCATCGGTGCGGTGTATATCGCGTTGTTCTACCTCTTTCTCGACGACCTGCTGGAGCTGTTCGGCGCCACGGAGGCCAATCTGCCGTATGCGCGCGACATGATGCTGTATGTGCTGCCGGGACTTTTTCTGACCAATATCGCTTTCTCGTTCAACAACATAATGCGTGCGTCGGGTTTCCCTACGCGTGCGATGGTGACGATGTTTATCGGCGCGGGCGTCAATGTGGTGCTCGACCCGATATTCATCTACGTGCTTGACTGGGGCATCAAGGGAGCCGCGATAGCCACCGACATAGCTATGGCGGTATCGGCGGTGTTTGTCATGAGCCATTTCGTGAGAGGGAAAGGCATAGTGCGGTTCAGGCGCGGCATCTACCGTCCCGACAGCCGCATCATACTGGGTATAGTGGGAATCGGAGCCGCCCCGTGCATAGTCAATCTGGCCGGGTGCCTGATAAATATACTCATCAACAATACGCTCAACCGCTACGGCGGCTCAGACGCGATAGCGTCGGCGGGTGTGTTTGTGACGGTGACGGCGTTTGTGGTGGCGTTTATCATCGGTATATGCCAGGGTATGCAGCCGATAGCGGGATATAACTACGGCGCGAAGCAATATGGCCGTATGAAACGTGCGTTCCTGATAGCTGCAGCGGTAGCTACGGGCGTGAGCGTGGCGGGATGGGCACTCGGTATGCTCGTGCCCGAGCAGTTGGCAAGCGCGTTTCTGACCGATGAGGTGCTTGTGCGGGATACGGGACGCTATCTGACGATAGCTATGTCGATGTTCTGGATGGTGGGTATACAGATTGTGTCGACCACGTTTTTCCAGGCGATAGGTAAGGTGGGGAAGTCGATATTCCTGAGCCTGACGCGACAGGTGCTGTTTCTGATACCGACGTTGCTGATATTGCCCGGCATCTACGGGCTGAAAGGTATATGGCTGTGTTTCCCGGTGTCGGACATCGCGGCATTTGTCGTCACGATAGTGATGATAGTGTGGCAGCTCCGTCAATTCAAATGATGTATCCGTGATATGGAAAGTATAAAAACCGCGCCTGTCGATTTGCGGCAGGCGCGGTTTTTTCATTTTGGGGATTGAGGATGTTGCAAAACTTCCAATGTAGGGACGCACGGTCTGTGCGTCCGGAAAGCGAGCATTGATTATCAGTGTATTATCGGACGCACCGACCGTGCGTCCCTACATTGTTAGCCGAAATTTCGCAGTTTTGCAACATCCTTGTTGGTGGGCTGCGTTGTTACGCTGCTTTATTTCACTATGATTTTGGCTGCTGCGGTGCCGGCTTTCACTATGTAGAAGCCTTGGGCGAGGGGTATTGCAGTACGGGCTTTACCGGTGAGGGTGTAGTTGTGGAGCTTGTTGTCAGCGATGTCGCTGTCGGTGAAGGCTGTTTCGGCCACCGGCTCGGCGTTGAGACATATGCCGTCGCGGTAGATGTTGTAGCCGTTGAGAGTCACAGGGGTCGTGTTACCGTTTTTGGCGGCAAATATCTTTGTAATGGAGTGGTTTTGTGGTATCTGGAAATTCGATGGAATTTAGTCGGCGGGGATGGGACAGGTATAAAATAAAAAAAATTACTCGTCGTCTCGACGAATAATCTTCTTACCTTAAATCTAATACCATGAAAAACTGATGCAAAGGTAATGGTTTTATGTTATACAACATAATTTTTGGGTGAGAAAATGCGATTGGTTAAGATTTTTTAACCTTATCATTGCACTCAGGTAACTATTTAGTCGATAAACTTATTGATTACGAGCGTATTGCAGGGCTGCACCCCGGTGTAGCCGTTGAAGATAACACCCGTTTGCATTGGTTTCGGCTGCACCGGGGTGCGGCCCAACACTGATAATGAACACTTTACATCGTACATATTCACTGAATAGTTACCGCGCTCAGTAATTGCTTGGCGATGAAATGTGTTGATTGCAAGTGGGTTGCAGGGCTGTGCCCCGGCGCGGCAGCTGATGAAATCGGCTTGTTTGCATATTTCGGCTTGTGCCGTGAAACGGGTGATAATAAAAAAAGCTGCCGTGTTGCGGCAGCTTTTTTAGTTTGCCCGACATGGGCATAATCTAACGGGTGGAAGTCCCGAGCGCGC
>CAJLWO010000075.1 GCA_905210435.1 uncultured Bacteroidales bacterium | reverse complement strand
AAGTTAACCTTTTCTTTGTTGTTGCAAAACTAATAGCGGGGGCGTCCCGCCCCCGTGGTATTATACTTATATCCTGAAAGTTACCAGAGGATGTTGCAGAACTGCAAAATTTCGGCCAACAATGTAGGGACGCACGGTCTGTGCGTCCGATAATTCTCTTATAATCAGCGTCTGCTTCCCGGACGCACAGACCGTGCGTCCCTACAATTGGAAGTTTTGCAGCACCCTCCCAATGCTGTTTACTTAAGGAATGTTGATAGAGAGAGCCGGAGGCTCGAGGGTCTACTATTAACCGGGGTCGAAGGGACACGCAGTGACCCGTAGGCCCCGGTAGGAAGCACTTGGCAAGAATAAGCCCGGGACGGGCGTTTTGTGGTTGTAAATGTGATGTTTCATAAAAGGTTAAGGTTTTTGAAACATTCTTGAAACATTTTCTCGATTATTTTGCAATGAAAACATGTAATTGAGAAAATAATGGAAATACTGTTTCTTTGTGTAGTGATTTTTTTGTTCCTGCTGGCCATTTTCGACCTGTCGGTGGGAGTGAGCAACGACGCGGTCAACTTTCTGAACTCCGCCATAGGGTCAAAAGCCGCATCGTTCAAGAGAGTACTTATAGTGGCATCAATCGGAGTATTCATCGGAGCCGCAATGAGCAACGGCATGATGGACATAGCGCGCCACGGAATATTCCGCCCGGAATATTTCTCCTTCTACGACCTTATATGTATCTTCATGGCCGTGATGGTCACCGACATCATCCTGCTCGACATTTTCAATACACTCGGCATGCCCACATCGACCACCGTCTCGATGGTGTTCGAGTTGCTCGGAGCCACATTCGTAGTAGCCATAATCAAAATGGCCGGAGGTGTCGATCTCGGTCTGAGCGATTTACTCAACACTGAAAAGGCTTTATCGGTAATCCTCGGCATATTCCTGTCGGTGGCGATAGCATTCTTTTTCGGGACTATCGTACAATTCCTTTCACGAATGATATTTTCATTCAACTACCGCAGCAGACTGACTTGGAAAATCGGAATATTCGGCGGCATCTGCGCCACCGCGATAGTATACTTCCTGCTCATCAAAGGTATAAAGGACCTCTCATTCATGACACCTGAACTCAAAGGGTGGATCAACAGCCACACTTCGCTTATCATCGGAGGCTGCTTCCTGTTCTTCACACTGCTGATGCAACTGCTCCATTTCCTGAAGGTCAACGTTCTCAAAGTGATTGTGCTGATGGGCACCTTCTCCCTTGCCATGGCATTTGCCGGCAACGACCTTGTCAACTTCATCGGTGTGCCGCTGAGCGGACTCGCTTCCTATCAGGACTACGCGGCCAACGGCGGAGGCGACGCCCACGGATTTCTGATGAACTCGCTCAACGGGCCTGCCAACACCCCGGTATATTTCCTCATCGGAGCGGGAGTGATAATGGTAGTGTCGCTCGCCACATCGAAAAAAGCGAAGAATGTGACGAAAACCGAAATCGGGCTCGGAAGCCAGCAGGGTGGCGACGAGATGTTCGGCTCCTCGAGAATAGCCCGCCGTCTTGTCAGATGGACACTGTCGGTGCTTGCCTGGGTACGGCGCGTGACGCCCCTGCGTGTACGCCGGTGGTTCAACCGCCGCTTTAATGTCGACGAGACCATCATGGACCATGGCGCTGCATTCGACCTCATACGCGGCTCTGTCAACCTCGTTCTCGCCGGCGCGCTCATAGCCCTCGGCACATCGCTGAAACTGCCGCTGTCGACCACATTCGTCACCTTCATGGTGGCTATGGGCACATCGCTTGCCGACCGCTCGTGGGGCCGCGAGAGCGCCGTATTCCGCATCACCGGCGTCATATCCGTAATCGGGGGCTGGTTCATTACCGCAGGGGCCGCATTCATCGGAGCCGGCGTGATTGTAGCGCTCATGCACTTCGGAGGCCACTGGGTGATATTCGCACTCGCCGCCCTGACAATATTCCTTCTGATACGCAGCAACCGCCGCTTCAGGAACAAACAGGAAACCGAAAACAGCGACGCGCTGTTCCAGACCATAATAACCACCGAAGACAAGAGCAAGACATGGCCCATGCTCATGCTCTACATAAAAGAGCAGCAGCAAGACTTCCTGGTTTTCGCGGAAAACAGTTACCGCGACATCACCGCCGCTTTCATCGGTGAAAACACCGGGACGCTCAACCGGGCCGCCTCAGCCCTCGCCCAACGCAAGAACGTGCTCAAGAACGCCCGCCGCAAAGAGACATTATGCCTGCGCCACGTACAGCACGAAACGGCCATCGAGAAGAGCCCGTGGTTCTACCTGAGCAATAACCTGTGTATGTCAATACTTTACAACCTGTCGCGAATAAACGAAGTGTGCAAGGAGCATGTGGAAAATAACTTCAGGCCGCTGCCTCCCATCTATACCGAGGAATATGAACTGCTGCGCACCCGCATCAGCATCCTTTTCAACGACACTGTCAAAGTGATGCAGAGCAATGACACACAGGCCATATCCACCCTGCGCCGCCACTGCGACGAAATCAAGGATACGGTATCAGAATCCTATCACCGCATACAGGACCATCTGCGCGACGGCGACGCAGCATCGGTGACTGTGCTATATGTCTACGTCAATATTCTCCAGGAGACACAGGAAATGGTATCGTCGATACGAAAATACCTTCGCGCCTTCGCCAAACTCCGCGATTCGGAGTTCCGTTCGCGTCCGTCGGGCATAGCCATTCCCGATGCCTCGATTTAGAGGGCGTTTGGATTTAAACCGTGTCAGCACAAAAACGAGAATGAAAAGTAAAACTTCAGATTAATCCGGCCAAACTCCAAGAGTTTGTCAGGCGCAATTCAAAACATACCGTATATATGAATATCAGCATAATACTACCTGCGGGGCTGCTTACGGCAGCGGTCATATATATCATCATGCGCCACGCGATAAGGCGGAAGAGGTCGAAGCGGGATGCCGACATCGTACCGGCACCCGACATGGCTGAAACCCTTGCATCAGCGATAAAACCGTGCGGCGACATCATCAGCTCCGCGCTCGAGTGTCTTGTCACTGACGACGACATCAAGGCATGCCGGACTCACCGCACAGGTGCGGATACTCTCGCTGAGATTGAAGCTCTTATACGCCGCACATATCCCGAGACTGCTCACGACAGCAATACTATGGCAATCTATCTGAACTATATGCTTGATGCGACAGAAAAAATTGCCGGGACATCCCGACTTATCGTAACGCGTCCCGGCAATAACCTGTCGTTGTCCGACAGATGCGAAATCGACAGTATAAGGCATCATATCTCATCCATGATTTCAGAATCATCTGCCGCGACCGGCGAAAAACGGAGCTACACGCTGCGCACTGCGGCCGACAACAAAGCTTTCATAGAACATCTGATTGACATGCATTCAAAATCAATGAGCCATGAGGATTTTAATGACGGAAGCACAAGCTATTCACTGCTGTCTCTCCTGTACTACCTGCATTCTTTCATCAATTCATTCCAGCATCTCACTGAGAAACTGATGGCTGCATCACCTGAAAACAGATGCAGATAATGCTTACTTTATAATTCATCCGAAACAGACTTACTTATTAAATGAACAATATGAAAATTGCGGCGCTTATCGCAGCAATGGCGAGCGCCATACCCCTTACCGCACTGTCCGACGAACCCGGCAACAGTTTTCTCAAATCGGAGTATATGCCTGAAATACATGGTACAATAAGGGCTAAATATGAGTATGAACCGACAATCAGCGAGGGACGGTTCGAGATACGCAACGCCCGCGTCAGCGTCGAGGGCAAGGTGCTTCCGATAGTAAGATACAAGGCGGAAATCGACCTCTCCGACGAGGGTGCCATAAAGATGCTCGACGCCTACGTGCGACTGCAACCGACCGACAGGCTCAAATTCACTTTCGGACAGATGCGCGTGCCGTTCACAATCGACGCACACCGCTCCCCACACCTGCAATACTTCGCCAACCGCTCTTTCATAGCCAAGCAGACAGGCAACGTAAGGGACGTAGGAGCCTCGGCTGCGTGGACATTCGGCGACCGGGTGCCCGTGACCCTCGAAGGCGGCATATTCAACGGTTCGGGACTTACGGGACAGAAAGATTTCTGGACCGACAGATACAATTTCTCTTTCAAGGCACAGACCATGATAGACCGTCAGTTCAACATCACCCTCAGCTGCCAGAAAGCCACGGCCGGCAAAACGGGCGTCATGATATACGATGCCGGAGCCTATTGGGACAATTCGCGGTGGCATATTGAAGCGGAATATCTGCGCAAACACTACGCTCACGGCGCTTTCAGTCCGGTCAACGCCGTCGACGCCTTCGCCTGCTACACTCTGCCGATGAAGAAAACGCTTTCGTCAGTCTCTTTTCTCGGCCGCTACGACTACATGTCGGACCACAGTAAGGGAAGCACCGACGACGAAGGCAACCTCATGACCGACGACCCCGAACGCCACCGTCTGACAGCAGGCGTCACATTAGGTCTTGGCGGCAGTAAACTTCAGGCCGACCTGCGTCTGAACTACGAGCATTACTTCTACTCCTCCGGCGCAACACCCGCCATATCGGAGCAAAGCAAAATCGTAGCCGAATTTGTGGTCCATTTCTGAATATATGGTTTGCCTATAGCCGCGATAGGAAAATCCCTCGACAATCGCTTTTAACGTCATCGGAATGGCTATACTTTTGCGGCAAAATTTAAAAAGCAAAAGATTATGAGCCAACCGATGATTGTATGGTGCGTGACAGTGGCAGTGCTGCTGCTCGCATTCCTTTTAAGAGCCGTAGAGAAGCATCATGCCGGATGCCGGCGCAACCACGCCGTGCGCAAGCCGAGACACCTGTTTGAACTCGGCAAGGAAAGAGAAATGTTCTATATCCCGGGAGACAGCGACGATGATGACTTCGACGATTGATACGGCACCGGAAACACACGTGCCGGCCGACATACGCAAAATCGCATCGTTTCTTGCCGAATATGCCTCCTGGCTGGCAGGATGCGGCGCGACATGCATACGGATAGAGAAAAACACACGACGTATGGCAGGAGCCTTCGGGGTAGGATTCGACATATCCATAATGCCCGCCCACGTGTATGTGTCGGTGTGGGACAAGGAGATGACCGACCGAAGCGTGACGGTAAACAAGACCACCGGCAAAGGCATCAGTTTCGACCTCAACGCCAAGCTCAGCCGACTCAGCTGGGAAGTGGCTGACAACAGACTTGATTTCGCCGGTGCCGTAAACCGTTTCGACAGAATCAAGGAGACACGCCCTACCGGAAAATACGAGGTGCTCATACTGGCAAGTCTCGCCAATGCATCGTTCTGCCGGCTTTTCGGAGGCGACGCGATAGCGATGCTGATAGTGTTCATATCGACACTTGCAGGCTACCGGCTCAAACAGATAATGCTTGACGACGGGCGCGACATACGTCTGACATTCCTGTGCGCGTCGTTCTTCTCGGCCACAATCAGCGCCGGAGGGCATATCTTCGAAATCGGCTCCACACCCGAGATAGCGCTCGGCACAAGCGTGCTATACCTGATACCCGGCGTACCGTACATCAATGCCGTCAGCGACATGATTGACCGGCACTATCTGTGCGGCTTCAGCCGTTTCATCGACGCGCTGGTACTTACCGCGTGCCTGTCGGCCGGCATGTGTGCCGGAATGTTCATATTAGGATTAAAATGGTTTTAAGGGGGATTTAGCCATGTGGAACGATATACTTATAAATATTTTTGAGGATGGATTGTTTGCGGCGATAGCGGCTATCGGTTTTTCCGGCATCAGCAACACACCGCGGCGCGCCTACCTGACATGCGGACTGATTGCAGCTGCCGGGCATGCCATAAGATATATACTGACAATGCCAGGTTTCATCGGACTGCACATAGTGGTGGCGGGGACGATTGCGGCATTCGCCATCGGAGTGCTGTCGGTGATTTTCGCGCCGCGTATCAAATGTCCGGCCGAGGTATGCTTTTTCCCGGCCCTGCTCCCCATGATACCCGGCATGTATGCCTACCGCACGGTAGAAGCACTGATTTCATGCCTATATCATACAGAAGAGGAGGCGTTCAACCATTATTTATACCTGCTGACATACAACGGGCTTACTTGTACGTTTATAATATTGGGAATGGTAATCGGTGTCACGATACCGGTATTCTTATTTAAAAAACTTTCATTCACAGCCACAAGATAGAGATATTCTCAATATCTTTGCAAAGATATGGAACTACGACAGTTAAGATATTTCGTCAAAGCGGCCGAGACACTCAATTTCTCGGACGCCGCAAAAGCGCTCAACATAGCGCAAAGCTCACTATCACAGCAGATAAAGCAGCTGGAGGAGGAACTCGGCGTGCAGCTCTTCATGCGCAACAGCCATGCCATACGGCTCACCGAGGCCGGCGAGCTAATGCTGCCGTTCGCCCTGCGCACAGTACACGATGCCGAGACATGCGCCCAGCGCATACACGACCTGCAGAAACTGCTGTCGGGCACGCTCAACATTGGTGTGACCTATTCGTTCAGTCCGATACTGACAGAGACCGTCATATCGTTCATGAAATTGTATCCCGGCATCAAGCTCAACATCATCTACAAGCCTATGGGCGAACTGATGGAACTGCTTGCGAAGCGTGAACTTGATTTCGTGCTGGCGTTCAAGCCTACGAAGCCGGTGGCCGACGTGGAGTCGCACATCCTGTTTCAGAACAGCCTGTCGGCCGTGATGGGCATCTCGCACCCGCTCGCTTCAAAAGAGAAGGTGACTCTCGCCGAACTTGAGAAATATGAGCTCGCACTTCCGTCGAAAGGACTTCAGGCGCGCAACGCATTCGACCATATAGCCGACACGTACAGCCGGTTTCACATACGCATAGAGCTGAACGAGGTGAACATACTGCTCAGACTGATACGGCAGACGCGGCTCGTTACAGTGCTCGCCGAGGACTCCATATACAACGAGCGTGAGGTCAAAGCCGTGCCGCTCGATATTCCCGACAATGAAATGACCGGCTGCGTGCACATACTAAAGGACAGTTACCACAAGCACTCCATGAAGGAATTCGTAAGACTCCTGAGCGAATCGCTCGCCGTAAAAAAACGCCAGAACTCTTGGATATAATCCGACTTATCACAAGGACTGCGCCTCACATTCGGGAAATAATATTGCATATCCGGAATTTTATCAATATATTTACGGACATAACCCGGTTATACACTCTACCGGGGATTTCGATTGTCGTACCTTAAGTAAAATGCCATGAAACCGTCTCGTAAAAATTTATTGATGACCGGCATGCTATTGATAGTAATTCCATTTGTGGTGCATGCCAACGGCGACCCTGTGATGAGTTATTCATCAATCAACATGGTAGCCAATCCGGAGCCGTTGTCAATATCCGAAATAACGATAACGAGGGAATTTGTCAATATCACCCATGCAGATGGATACAATTGTTTCGATGTGACATACGAGTTCAAGAACAGCTCGGACGTTGATTTCCCGGAGATACATTATGGCTTCCCTATTGATTATCTCGTGGCCGACGAGGAAGAAACCTATCAGTTTATCGCTAACTTTTATTCCGAAAGCGCATCGGAAAACGGGTGGTGCGACAAACTGATAAAAGATGTAGCCTTTGTATTCAACGGCAAAGAACTGCAATTCCAATCGGCGAAAGATAGTGTTAAGAAAGCCGGCTATGAAATCGAGAGTTACGCGGAGGGTGAAGACTGCGATACGATACTGGCTCCCGGCATAAACCGCCGTTGGTACTATACGCAATTCGCCATGAAGCCGCATTCGGAAGCCACGTTCAATGTACGCTACAAAGTATATGCCAACTCCTTTAAAGATTTGTATGGAGCTAACGATAAGACTCTTTATCCACGGGTTGCTGACGGCGACGGCAATGAAATATTCAATCATCCTCTTATTAACCGTTATTTTACCTCTGTGTTCAATATCCTATATGACTTCACTCCCGCAAAGCACTTCGGCAACGGGCAAGCGTATCCATTGTACCTGAGGATTGATTTGTCAGGGTTAAAAAGCGCATGGGTCAATGTTGACAATTATTTGTGCCGGACGCCATACCTTGAACGGTATTATTACTCTTCGCCCAAAGATATCGAACCAATCAATATGTTTGTAAGATATTCCAGACCTTACAGCAAGAACGATATCGAGCGTGTGATAGCGCCGTTAGTTATCCCTGCGTCGCAATACGTATTGACAACCGCCGGCGACGTGGCCGAGATTGATTTCCACAAGCCGACATTCGTTTCCGATATAGCGTGCAATATTGACACTGTGCAGGTAAAGTCAATAAAATCAATCGTCACCTACGCCGACGGCCACAAAAAGGAATACGGTTATGCAAAACGCGCAGCATCAGCCGACAATACAGGCAATCCGGTCTTGCTTACAATCACCGATCTAAGACACGATACGGGAGAACTTGAAAATTTTCCGTTCTTCCCTGATTTTGACAGCCCCAAATTCAAAATCAAAAACATACGACTGATATTCGACCGGATACCGTCAACATCATCACAACAACCTTTCTCCAATATAAGGGTGCTTGACGCACGATTTGCAAAGCCATAATCAATCTTAAACAATATTTAAAACACTATACCAGATGGAAGGAACAAAACTGTAGCAGGTGAAAAATTAACGCGAATTGAATCCGCGTTAATTTTTCACCTGCTACATGTTATATAGTCAGCCCTTAAAAAGAAGCATTGGGCAGACTTCCTGATTGACGACTGTTCC
>CAJLWO010000074.1 GCA_905210435.1 uncultured Bacteroidales bacterium | reverse complement strand
ATAAACACGGGACTTTCCCGTATTGAAAAATCAAGCCATTAACTGAATATCCCTACTTACCAAGTTTAAGAATTCATCGACTGTCCCGTATTTGATTAAATATGATAGGTAACTACAATTGAAGAATTCCTCCATATCCGGATTACTCTCAATAAGAGGCAAGCATATTTTGGCAATGCTGTCGGCTTTTGACTTATTGTTGATGACTACTATTGAATTAAGAGCCTTGGCATAACATCTGATTGCTGATGAATAATTCTTGGAATCACGATATAATGTGGCGGCTCTAAGATTATTTTCTGCAAATTCTTCAATCTTGTATTGCTTGTCGTAAAGAGCGCCTTGTCCCACGAGCGTTCGCGCAAGTACCAAAGTGTCGGTCACCCCTTCGAGGTTGAGCGCTTCGATGCATGAGGCCATAGTGTTGCCGTCGTCGCCGCGGTTGCGGTATATGCATGCCTGATAATACAGCGTGCGCAATTTTTCATCGGGGGTGCCGTGCTTGAGGTAGTAGTCGATGGCAGGCTGGAGGACGGCAAACGATGTGGTGTCGATGTAGTTTTTATCCAGTGCCATCGACATAAGCAGGGCGTAACGGGCGCGCTCCTCCTTGTCGCCGAGTCGCGACTTGTCAATCGCCGACAATATCGACAATGCGGTGTCGGGTTGTGTCTCAATGAGATTTTCAGCAATGTCCATCTCATTCCATGCCGCGGTCTTATGGCGGCAGCCCGATGGCATAATCATAACCATTAAGGCCGCGGCAAGCGATATAAATAGAGCCAGTTTTTTCATAGTGGTCGGGATAATGTTCGGCGATTGAAGTGTTGCAGCTACCGCATTATTTCAGTTCCATAGCTAAAAGGGTGAGGGCGGTGGTCGATGCTCGGTCGATGACACGGTCGCGCGTACCGGGGAAGTGGTAGGTGGCGGCGACGGTGCGCGCCGGAGTCGATATGGCTATGCACACGGTTCCTACCGGTTTACCCGGTGTGGCTCCCGAAGGGCCGGCGATGCCCGAGGTGGCAATCGCGCAGTCGGTACCGATAGCCTTGCGTGCACCTTCGGCCATCTGCGCGGCGACTTGCTCGCTTACGACGCCGTATTCTTCGATTGATGCCTGCTTGACGCCGAGCAGATTGACTTTTACCTTGTTGTCGTATGACACAACGGAGCCGTAGTAGCAGTCGGAGCAGCCGGCAATGGCCGTGATGCGGTGCGCGATGTTGCCTCCGGTGCAGCTTTCGGCGGTGGCTACGGTATATCCTTTTGCACGGAGACGACGTAAGAGCGATTGCTCGGGCGTCATGTCGTCGTCGGCCAGCAGGTGGTCGGCGAAACGCCGGCAAAGTTCGTCGTGCAGACGGTCGAGCGTCGATTGCAGCAGAGCTTCGTCGGTGTGGCGTCCGTCAAGGCGCAGGCGTATTATACCCGGTTTGGGGAGATAGGCGAGATGTACGAAAGCGGGGAGCGCTTCTTCCCATTCGTCGAGCTGCATGGCCACCTTTGACTCAGTAAGGCCTTCGACGATGACGCAGCGGTGGGCGATATGCTCGTCGCTGTGAAATTTTGCCAGCAGCTGCGGGAATACTTCCGCCTGAAACATCTGCAATGTCTCGAACGGCACTCCGGGCATCGATACGAGCACTTTGCCGTCGGGGCGCTCGAACCACATGATGGGCGCCGTGCCGACGCGGTTCTGTATCACGCGACATGAGGTAGGCACCATGGCCTGCGCCTCGGTCAGCGCGTTGAGCTGAATGCCACGCTTGGCGAACACCTCCTTGATGTTGTCGAGTACGGTCGGGTCATGACGGAGTTCGCCTCCGAAGTATCGGCATAGGGTGAGTTTGGTGATGTCGTCCTTGGTCGGGCCGAGGCCGCCGGTGGTGAGCACTACATCGGCCGCAAGGAATGCTTCGTCGACTGCCGCCGTTATGGCGTCGGCATCGTCGTGGATTACCTTTACGTACTCCACGCTCCACCCGGCGGGGTCAATCATGCGGGCTATGGCTCCCGAGTTTGTATCGACGACCTGTCCGATAAGCAGTTCGTCGCCTATTGCTATTATCGCTGTTTTCATTTTGCCAGTAATTTTTTACACAAGTAAGTTGATTTGAATATAAACGGGAAATATTGCAGCAGGGCGCCGATACGGTTTTTCAGCCTGACCTTGCGCCCGAACAGCTGGCTCACGGCGAGCTGTCGTACCACACGGCGGCATTCGGCCATCTCGGCTGCCATGGATGGATTGTTGACTTCTATCAGCAGCCACAGGTTGAACGCCGCACTGAAATGACGTGAGCGCGCGGCTTTGCACAGCTTTTTATCGCCGGCAAAACAGTCGCACAGACGTGCGGTCGCTTTTAATGCGTCAAGACGACTTTTCGAAAAAGTGTGTAGCAGGCTGTTGTCATTTCTGCGGTATCCATACACAATATCGTCAATGACGGCTATCCTGAGAGTATCGAGGAATATGCGGGGTATTAACTGGAGGTCTTCATATATTAATCCTTCAGTGAATGTAACATTCAGCCATACGTTTTTCCTGTATAGTTTTCCCCACGCCGACGGATTTATTCTGTCGTAGTAATGCTTTTGATAGAGCATGATTTCCGTGGCGTCTTTCCCTGAGAAAAAGAGAACATCATCCTTATCCACGGGCGTAACGACCTTCAGTTTATCAGTAAAACTGCGATATCTGCCCACAACAATGTCAATCCCGTCGGCGGCATTGGCGGCGTGTAGCATTTTTTTCAGCGCTCCGGGTGCAAGCATGTCGTCACCGTCGACCATTGCAAGCCATTCGCCCGTGGAGTGCCGCAACGCAGTGTTGCGTGCGGCCGAAGGGCCGCCGTGCCGGCAGTCGAGTGCTTTTATACAGCTGTGCTGTCGTGCATATCGGCGTATGATGTCACGCGTGCTGTCGGTCGATTCATCGTCGACGACAATTATTTCCATATCGACACCTTCCTGTGCCAATACGGAGTCAAGGCATGCACCGATGTATTTCTCAACGTTGTATGCCGGAATAATAACGGAAATCATATCGGTATGCAGGTTACACGCCGACGCGTGCGAAGGGAGCCGCGTCGTAGGCGCAGAATTGTTTGTCGAGATATTTGAAATAGCCCGCGATGGCCACCATTGCCGCGTTGTCGGTGGTGAATACGCGTTCGGGTATGAAAGCCTTTAGGCCGCGGCGTTGGCAATAGTCTGCTATGGCCGCGCGTATGCCCGAGTTGGCCGATACGCCTCCGCCTATGGCTACCGTCCTGACGCCGGTGGCTTTCACCGCCTTGTCGAGTTTGTTTATCAGTATCTCGATTATGGTACGCTGCAGCGATGCCGCGAGGTCATCGATATTTTTGGTTATGAACTCGGGGTCGACGGCCACGTTGTCGCGCAGTGTGTAGAGGAACGAAGTCTTCAGCCCGCTGAAACTGTAGTCGTAGCCCGGTATGTGCGGCTTGGCGAATTTGAAACGGTCGGGATTGCCGTTGGCAGCGTGGCGGTCGATATGCGGTCCGCCGGGATAGGGGAGTCCCATCACCTTGGCGCACTTGTCAAACGCCTCGCCGGCCGCATCGTCGATGGTGCGCCCGAGTATCTCCATGTCGTTATAGTTTTTCACGAGGATTATCTGCGAGTTGCCACCCGATATGAGCAGGCACAGAAACGGGTATTCCGGTACCGTGTCGTCAGGCTGCCGGCGTATGAAATGCGACAGCACATGCCCGTGCAGGTGGTTGACATCCACTATCGGTATCCTGAGCCCGAGCGACATACCTTTGGCAAATGAAGTGCCAACAAGGAGCGAACCGAGCAGCCCCGGACCGCGTGTAAACGCTATCGCGCTCAGGTCGGAAGCCTGTATGCCGGCCCGGCGAAGAGCCGTGTCGACCACCGGAACGATGTTCTGCTGGTGGGCGCGCGATGCGAGTTCGGGCACCACGCCGCCGTATTCCTCATGCACGCTCTGTGATGCTATGACGTTGGAAAGCAATATCCCGTCGCGGATTACAGCCGCCGACGTATCGTCGCATGACGATTCTATACCAAGTATTGTTACGCTCATTTTATGATGCTATTTATCTGTTTTTACAATCGTTTCTTAATTTTTGAACTGCAGAAGCGGTACCGCCGTGGAGTCGCCGGAGTGTATCGCCGTGTCAGCCGGCTCGGTCGGCCGGAAAGGCGCACGGTCATGCTGCACGTCATCCTTATCGGCGTCAGCCGTGCTGTGTGTATCACTGTCACCGTCGCTAGCCTCGTCTTTGTCTCCGTCGTCAGTAATTGCCGGTTTTTTCCTTCTCCATGCACGCAGGAATGAGAAAATGTTGTCGAAATCTTTCTTGAACATCACGCCTACGCCCTGCGTCGTGTCGGCCGTGCGCAGATAGTAATTCTGGTCGTTGTAGAAATTATATGCCTTGAGCCTGATGGAGCCAGTGCGGTTGAGCAGGTATTCAATCTGGAAGTCGCCGATAAACTGGTTGGAGTTCATCAGATTGTCGCGATAGCCGAAGTTGCCGTTGAGCAGAAGGCGGTTGTTGAGCAGTCGGCTCGAAAGGGCCACGTCGACCTCCATGTCGGAGAAGTCGCCGCGGTCGCTGCGGAAATTGGGCGACACGCTCCAGTTGTCGCTCAGATGGCCGAGAATGTTGCTCAGCTGTGACGATATGGTCGACGACGCCACCGAGAACAGTTCATTGCCCTTCGTTGTCGATGTCATATAATCCGGTGTATAGAAGCGGTTGAGCGCGAGCAGATATATTATCTGCCGGTTCATCATCTCCTCGGTGCTCACGATGGAACGCACCTTGCGGTAGGTGTCTGACGTGAGGGTGGGGAACGCAAGGTCAAAGCTGATTTCGGGCTGCTGTATGTCGCCCCTTACCCTCAGCACGGCATGAACAGGTACGTTCGTGCGGTTGAGCTCCTTGTCCTGAAGGAACGACTCGTCGAGGTCGCTGAGGTTGGCGTTGAGCGGATATATGGCCTCGATGTTGAGGCGCGCGGTCAGCGGGTCGCCGGTAAACGCGATCTGGCTTCCGGAGTTGATTATGAAATCCTTTATGATGATGTCCTGCAGCGTGAAGTTGTACGTGCCGCGGTCGAGCGTGTATGTGCCGAACATGCGCAGGTCGTTGTCGGCCGACGTGTAAACCATGCGCATATTTCCCTGTCCGTGCGAGCGTATGCGGTCGCCTCCCACAGGGTCCATCACCAGGATTATCTCGGCTTCGGGCGTAATGTTGACGCGCAGTTCGATGATATAGTCCGACGACTCCTCGTCGGCCGGTTTGTTGAGCAGCGCGCGCAGGTGCTCTACCGCGCCGAGGCGTTCGTCGACCTTAACTTCCTCCTCTTCCACTGCCGGGGCATCCTTGTCGCGGAATGTGAGGAATGTATACTCATCGGCTATCTCAAGTTCGGAAAGTACGAACGAGAATGTCGACCCTGCGGTGGTCGTGGCCTCTACATCGATTTTCACCACGCCCGGCTCCCCTTTGATTGTGGCGCCACCGTTGACGAATATCTTGCCGTACCAGTCGGCGTTCTGCTTGGGCGATTCGTCATATACGAGCATACCGCGTGCGTCGGAGATGGCGAAATCGAATGTCGGATTACGGAAAAACTCATGCTTTACCGTGCCGTCAAGACGCGCCGTGTGTCCGTAGGGATCGCTCAGTGTCACATCCTCGAGACGTATCTTCCTGGGGGTGATTTTGATTGAGTCGGATGCCGTGAAGTAGGTGTTGGTGAAGTCCAGTTTAAGGCGCAGGTCCTTGACGTAGATGTCGCCTTCCATATCGATGTCGGAAAATGTGCCGAAAATGCGGGCCGACCCCGAGCCGAGACCGCTTATGTCGGAAGCGAAAGCCTTCATGTACTCCTCCATGAATCCTACGGGTGTCTCGTCGGGCTTAAGGCGTATGTCGAGCGATGAGCTCAACGGGAATATCTCACCCTCTACTTTAGCCGTCTTGCCGTTGGGCTGATGGATAGTTCCGTCTATGGCTACGGCCTTGAGGTCGTTGTCCCACCACGACAGCACGTCGGCGTCGCCGAGCACGCACCGGTTGTAGCTTATGTCGGTGACGTGTATGCCATCGGTTGACAGGTGCGGCGCGTCGGTCAGCAGACTCGACGCTGTGAGCCTTCCCGTGGCATCTCCTCCGAGCATTACCTTGTCTATGCCGACAGCCTCGAATATGTAGTCGAGGTTGAGATTGAGCACATCGATGTCAACTACATCATCGGGGTCATGCGATACGGTCCCGTTGACCTTTACAAACTGGTTCTGACGGCTGACGTTGATGTCGGAAATATTTATCCGTGACATTCCGTGGGTGACAATCAGGGCCGGTGCTATTGTCCATACCGAGTCATTGAATGTCATGGTCGACCGGTGCAGGTCGGTGTAGGTATTGAGTTCGCCGGCGTATCTGTCGACCAATGTCGACATGGATACCGCTCCGCTGTATTCGCGCTGTCGGTCAATCTTCCACTTGACATCGGTGTCCACCACATTCTCCCTGGCCTGCATCGCGAGGGTGACGGCCGTCATGCCGTCTTTCGACGGGAATGAGGTGTTGAGCACCGCACGGTCCACGCCTTCCGCACCGTCGATAAGCGCCGTGAGCTGCGTCCCCTCGATGAGTTTGTTGCCCTGTCGCAGATAGGGGGCGTCGACATTGAGCGTTGCCTGCGACGTGGCTGCGTCGATATTGCCGTCGATGTCGATCGGATATATGGCATATACGGGGAGGTTGAAAAATTCAGTCACGCCGTCGAGATTGTCGAGCCTGAAATCGAAATTGAAATCGTTGCCGGCGCTGTCGGCGGGATAGTGCCCTTTTGTCGCAGCGGGAGAAGCGGACAGCGCCGGCAGGGCATGCATGGCGATGTCGCGCAGAGCCGGTATCAGGGTGGCAAAGCGGAAGTCGCCGGTGATGTCGCCGTTGATGATGTCGCTTTCGAGCTCAAGGCGCCGCGGGAGTTCCGAAGCCTTGCTTGTAAGTGTTATGTCGCCGATAGAAAGTGATTTGTCATGTTCCGACGAAATGTCGAGGCCGCTTATGCGTATTGTGCCGTCGGCGCGGTCGGGGAGTGCTCCCTCGAGGTCGGCTTCAATGTGCGCGTTGAGCAGATAGCCCTCGTATTTGTCGGTCAGATTGAGACCGTTGAGATTGACATTGTCGAGTGATGCCGACAGTCTCAGATTCTCTTTCCCCGGAGTCATCGCGCCGCGGAATGCCGCATCTATGGTGCCGGCGGCGTCGGAAAGCGTGGCGTTGCCGTCAAAAGCCCCTGCCTTGTAATCAAGTGCCGCCATGAGCTGCGCGTAGTTGTGTCCTCGGTAGGTGAAGTCGGTGATTTCCCCTTCGAGATGCGCTTTGCTCATGCGTCCTGCGAGAGTGGCTTCCCCTTTGAAATTACCGTTGAGCGCACCGAGGTCGTCGCGCCCGAGAGCCTCGCGCAGACTGATGTTTTTCGCAGTTATGCCAAATTTGGCCGACAACGGAGTGTTGTCGTTCGGCTTCATATATGCCATCTGCGCGGTCATGAAGCCGTCGTCGAGGGTGACATCGGCTTTCGCGCGTCCTGACTTCGCGTTGCCCTCTGCGTTGCCTTTGAGTGTAATCCCTTCGGGCAGATTTATGTTGTTGGGCAACGGCAGATTCATTTCAGCAAGAAGGTTGTGGAGTTTTCCTCCTATTCTCACCGACAGGTCATTGACCTTATAGTGAAGTTTCTCCCTGTCAAGCGGATTGTTTATAATGCCGTTATGCAGGGCGATTGCAAGTTCTCCGCTGTTGTCGGTTATGGCTATATCTTTCAGATTGATGCGGTCAGGTCCCGCTTCGATGTCGATATTGAAATTGAGCGTCGCGTTGACTCCTGTAAGTTCCGGCGCGAGGGGGGCGATGTCGGGGAGATGGATATGGCTGCCGGGTTTGAAGCCGAGATTGAGCGAACGTCCCGAAATCCCTGTTGCGATACCACCGAGCGACGTCAGTGATTCCTTTAAATCCATAGGCTCGATTTTTGACCCCGGCATCTCTATGACCATGTTCTCCCATCCGATTTCTTCGGGTGAATAGCAGAATCCCGAATGCAGGTCGGTTATCTCCATTCCCGATTGCTCGGCGAAAGCCAGCCGCTTGAGATTGACGCGGCAGTAGTCATTGCTCAGTCGCGGTATGTTGAGGTCGGCGCGCAGATTGTAGATGCGTATATGGTTTTTGTCGAATACGCCGCGTCCGGGATATGGCGCCGACTCTACGTCATAGCTGACGGTCGACCGTCGTATGACTACGGTATTGATGCGCACGTCGAATTTCGTCGGCTCTTTCCGCTCGTTTTTACCCGACAGTGCGTCGATTACAGGCTGTATGTTGAGAGGAGCGTCGGGCGTAGCGCGGTGCAGGCGCATGTCGAGACCGGTCAGTTCGGCATAGTCCACCGCAATCTTTCCGTGCATTACAAGTTCGTAAATATTGATGCCGGCACCCATGCGGTCTACTTTCATCAGCGTGTCGCCTTCGTTGACAATAGCCACTTCGCGTATCGTCGCCCTGTTGAACGGGCGCAGTCCGAGGTCGCCGACAGTGACCTCCACGCCGAGTTCCTCGCTGAGCACATCTTCACATTTCTCGCGTATCGCATCCTGAATCCAAGGCAGCGATAACGCCACATACAGCAATGCCGGCACGACTACAGCGAGGACAATGCATGTCATCACCACCCCGCGTATTATTTTGAATATTCCCTTTAATTTCATTGCAATGATACCTTCTGCCGAAACAGCGTAAATCTACATTCAGGCAAAGCATACAAAGTTACGCAAATTTCCTATAACTACATCCATCTTCCCCTGCAAAAATTGCCGTGCCCGACTATCTTTTATTTCACATTGTAGAGTCCAAGGGCAAGTGCAATATTAGCGAAAATGTTTGAAAAATTCAGC
>CAJLWO010000073.1 GCA_905210435.1 uncultured Bacteroidales bacterium | reverse complement strand
CCCGCTACAAAAAAAGAGATGTGATTTAAATCACATCTCTTTTTTTGTAGCGGGATCGAGAATTGAACTCGAGACCTCCGGGTTATGAATCCGACGCTCTAACCAACTGAGCTATCCCGCCGTCCTTTGCACCGGAGAGGCATTTTGGAATGGTCTTGCATAACCGCTAACCTCTCTTTTGCGAGTGCAAAGATAGAGACAAAGTTTTAATTAACCAAATTTTTTGACAAATTATTTTTTATTTTTTATCGAAGATGCTCCTGTAGCGCGCTGAAGGAGTACATTGGCTACATTTGATTTTATGTCGGAAGCGCCGGAAGCCACAAGTTTGCCGGAGACAGCCTGCAGTGACGCCGCCTTTACGGTAGAAGCTCCGCTTGCATCGATTTCGACTTCTTCAGCCTTTCCTGCCAGATCCACATCTGACGCCCCTGAAGCATCCACTTCGACACCGTTTGCCTTGATATCGCGCAAATCGACATCGGAAGCGCCGGATGCATCTATTTCAATTGACTGGGCGATTACGGATGCGCATTTCAGTGTGGATGCGCCCGACAAATCGATTTCCACTTCCGATGCCACTACCGACTTGATTTCGTAGTCTGACGCACCGGTAGCATCAAGTTCCAGTTTTCTGCCGGGGAGGTTTATTTTTGCGGCTTTGAATGACGAGGCGCTCGAAAGGTTGATTTCCTTCAATACGGGAGCCTTGATTTTCGCTTTAAGGTCATAGTTGCCGCGTGTCGACAGGCCTTTTTCAAACGAGAGCACCAGGCAGTCGCCCGAACGCTTCACATTGACGTAGGGCATGATATTTTCCGGAGCCGAAACCTCGACGCTCCAGGTATTGCCGGAGGTCTGCTCATATTCCACGTCATATACACCGGCCACTTTCAGTTCATCGAAATTGCTTATGTTGAATGACTTTGAAGTCGTCTTTTTCGACGGTTCGACAAGCGTGCGTGCCTGCACGGCGATAATGCCTGCAACAACGAGGAGGAGTGCGATAAGTGAGATCTTTTTCATATCGGTTATTGATTTTAAGTAAGTAATAATAACATTGGAAAACATGTGAGCCACATGCTTTCAAAATAAAGACGGGAAAATCGGGGAAATGTGACAGCCCGGGGAAATATTTTTCCGGAAATCAGCTGTAAAATAAAAAAAGCAGAGGCCCTGTAAGCCGGGTTATGTCGTTACGCCAGGGCGGGCTCGCGCCCTCAACCTGAATAACGGCTCGTCATTTATCTTGGCCGCGCACGGGTGCGCGGTCCGTAGCAGTCTACCCCCCGGCAATGGGCGAGCAACCCTTAAATGCCGGTATACTTGACCTTGCAACCCACAAGACGTGCGGCACGCCGCATCGCTACGGCGCCCGGTGGGCTCTTACCCCACCTTTTCACCCTTACCGCGGTATATGACCGCGGCGGTTTTTTTCTGTCACGCTGCTCTACCGTCGCCGATAGCTCCCGGTTAGGAAGTGTGGCGCTCTGCGTTGCCCGGACTTTCCTCAGGCGGCATCACCGAGATGGGTGACGCACTCCCCGCGACGAGCCGGGCCTCTGCCTGTTGTGGCACAAAGGTAGCAACTTTTTTGTGCAGTTGCAAACATTTAACTAACTTTGGGGGTATGAACACCGACAGTATTCCCGCGCTCAGCGCGTCACGACGCAAGCAGATAGCTTCACTGCAGCAGCCGAAACACAGGCGCGAACTCCGGCTTTTCGTCGCCGAAGGAGCCAAGTGCATTTCCGAACTTATCGGCATATTCGAATGCCGTATGATAATAGCCACCCACGCATGGCTTGAAAAGGACCTGTTGCGGTTTCCGCCGGAAACGGAAATCGTGAAGGCCACGCATGCCGATATGGAACGCATATCATCGATGAGCAACGCGCCCGAGGTGATAGCGGTGATGAAGATGCCCGAATCTTCCGGCACAGCGGATACCGACGGCCTTACAGTGGCGCTCGACGGGGTGCAGGACCCGGGCAACATGGGCACCATAATCCGCGCCTGCGACTGGTTCGGCATCCGTTCGATAGTCTGTTCGCGCGATACGGTCGATGTGTACAACCCGAAGGTGGTACAGGCCACGATGGGGGCACTCGCACGTGTCGCCGTGACATACACCGACCTCCCGGCATGGCTGAGACAGCTTCCAGGCGACATAGAGGTATACGGCACATTCCTTGACGGCGATGATATCTACGGCGCCCCGCTCGGCGCGCGCGGTGTCATAGTGATGGGCAACGAGGGCAAAGGCATCTCACCGGAAGTGGCCGCGACTGTCACCCGCCGGCTGTTCATCCCCCCCTACCCCCGCGACTCGCGCCATGTTGAGTCGCTCAACGTATCGATGGCTACGGCCATTGTACTGTCACAATTCCGCAAAAACATATAATACGAAGGCATCATGGCAAAAACGATAAAGTCGGCATGGTTTTGCTCGCAATGCGGCGCGGAATCGCCCAAATGGGCGGGACGCTGCCCCGAGTGCGGAGCATGGAACACTATGGTGGAGGAGCGCGTCAGCACGGCAAAAGGCGCGTCGAAGTCAATCGGCCCGGCACGCATGACCAAGAGCAAGCCGCGCAAAGTATCGGAAATAGAGGCTCTCGACGAGCCGCGTATACACATGCCGTCGGAGGAACTCAACCGTGTGCTCGGCGGCGGACTGGTGGCGGGGTCGATGGTACTTATCGGCGGCGAACCGGGCATAGGAAAATCGACGCTCGTGCTCCAGAACATCCTGTCGATCAAGTCGCGGCGCATACTTTATGTGTCGGGTGAGGAGAGTGCGACGCAGCTCAAGATGCGCGCCGACCGCATCGGTCGTCTGTCGGACAACTGCTATATCGTCTGCGAGACTTCACTTGAAAACATCTTCGACCATATAGATGACTTGAAACCCGAACTGCTGATTGTCGACTCCATACAGACCGTGGCATCCGAAAGCATCGAGAGCGCCGCGGGGAGCGTAAGCCAGGTACGCGAATGTGCCGCCCGGCTGCTCAAATACGCCAAGGAGTCGGGGGTGCCGGTGCTTCTTATCGGCCATATCAACAAGGACGGCGCCATAGCGGGACCAAAGGTGCTTGAACACATCGTCGACGTGGTGCTCCATTTCGAGGGCGACCGTCAGCACATGTATCGCCTGCTGCGTGCCATAAAAAACCGCTTCGGCAACACCAACGAGATTGGCATCTACGAGATGTGCCGCCGCGGTCTGCGCGAGGTCGCCAATCCGTCGGAAATGCTGCTGTCGCCGGCCGGCGACAATCTGTCGGGCACGGCTGTCGGAGTGGCTGTGGAGGGTATACGGGCGTTTCTAATCGAGACACAGGCGCTTGTAAGTTCGGCGGCGTACGGAACGCCGCAGCGCTCGGTCACGGGCTTCGATTCGCGCCGCATGAACATGCTGCTTGCCGTGCTTGAAAAGCGCGTCGGGTTCAAGCTGATACAGAAAGATGTGTTCCTCAACATAGCCGGAGGACTCAAAGTCGTCGACCCGGCAATGGACCTTCCGGTAATCTGTGCCGTGCTGTCATCAAATATCGACATCGCCATACCGCGTAAAGTGTGCATGACGGGCGAAGTTGGTCTGTCGGGCGAAATACGCCCCGTCACCCGCATCGAGCAGCGCATCTCCGAAGCCGCCAAACTCGGCATGGAGTGCATTATCATCCCGCGTCACAACCTCAAAGGCATCGACACATCAAAATACTCAATAAAAATCATCGAAGTAAGCAAAGTGGAAGAAGCCTTCAGCAACCTCCACAACCTTTAGGCAAGATTGGCTGATTGTCGTGGGGGATGAGCACCGACTTCCTATAAAACTCAATTTATCTGACCGCGGTTAAAAACTGCGGAAAGTTTAGTTTTGCGACATCCGTCATTCATGCATACGGGATTGCGTATCAGCGAAGTTTGTTGCGGAGGAAGTGGGAGCGGACGTAGAGGAAGAAGAAGGCTACGCCTGCGGCGTTGGCTATCCAGGCGCCCCAGAATGCGGTGTGGAAGCCCCAGTGCTCGGCGAGGACCCCGCCGAGGAGTACGCCGAGTCCGACGCCTATATCCCATGATACGAGGAGGGTGGAATTGGCGGTGCCGCGCTGGTCGTTGGTGGCAAGGTTGATGAACATGTTCTGGAATGCGGGGAACATGTGACCGTTGCCAAGACCTATTATCAAAGCGGCGCCGTAAAAGGCCCAGATGTTGTGGACGGCTGCAAAAAGCAGGTAGCCGAAGAGTGAGATGACAACTCCGATTGAGGCATTCTGCGCTATTCTTCCTTTGCGTAGCGAACGGCTTCCGGTAAGACGCGAGAGTATAAGGCCGATTGCAAGGAGCATGAAGAAGAATCCGGTGCCTTCGGTCTCGCCCAGTTCCTCTTTGCCGTAGATGGCGATATAGGTTGAGAGGACTCCGTAGGAAAATGCATAACATATCATGGCGAGCCCTTCGCTCCAACCTTTCGAGAGGATAAAGCGGTCGAGCGACAGTTTGGGGCGCGGGACCTTGGGTCTTTGTTTGAGTTTAAGCGTCGAGTCGATGGCAAGTCCACCTAAAGCAATCAATAACGAGAGTGCGAACAGCAGGTCGAAATTGCCTACGATGCCGTAGATCATCAATGCTACCGTGGGGCCGATGGCGGTGGCTATATTGTTGCTGAGTCCGTAGAATCCGATGCCCTCGGTACGGCGCGACGACGGTAGCACATCAATGGCGACCGTCGAATTGGATACGGTGGCGGCTCCGAACGGGAAACCGTGGAGCGTACGCACCACCGTGAATGCCAGCAGCGAGCCTGCTATGAGGTATCCGCCGAAGAAGAGCGCGAAGCAGCCGTAGGTAATCAGCAGCACCAGTTTGCGGGAGTAGTTGTCGACTATGTAGCCGCTGAACGGGCGTATCAGCAATGTGGTGATGGTGTAGCCTGACAGCACAAAGCCTATTTCCTGTCGCGTGGCGCCGAATGTCTCGCTGAGATAAAGCGGAAACAGCGGCGTGAGCAGCATGAATGAGAAAAAAAGCATAAAGTTGGCGCTCCACACCTTGAGGTAGTTTTTGTTCCACAGGCGTTCGCGTTTAAGTTCCGTCTCAATCGTTTCCATATCTGTTATTTGAGAAGTTTTGTCATACGGCGGTCGACGCGGCGAAGGTCGGAGTCGGTTACGTCGCGTTTCATAGTGCCACCGATCTGGATGGAGGGGATTGTTTTTATTCCCCCCATACGTAGTATGCGGTGGATTGATTTCACCGTGCCTGATGTCTGTCCGAACAGGCGTGCGAAGGGCATCGGGGTTGTGGCCGTAGCTATCACCAGCGCCTTGCGCCCTTTGAGCAGCGGTTTGGGAAAATTCCTGTCACCCTCGGCGATGAACAAATATGCGAGGCGGTCAAACATCGTTTTCAATACACCGGGCATGTTGGCCCAGTAGCATGGCGCACCGATGACAATGCGGTCGGCATCCTTTATGGCTCGGGCTATTTCGGGCATGTCATCCTTAATGGGGCAACTGAGATTAGTGCGGCATGCCATGCAGCCCACGCACTGGCGTATCTCCTTGTCGTAGAGGTTGATTTCCGTATACTCAGCACCGGCAGCCGTGACTACCTCGATTGCCCGCCGCAGCATACGTGATATATTGCCTTCACGTCGCGGGCTTGAATTTATGATTAATACTCGCATAGGGTTAATGAGAAGCAGCGGATGAGAGTCAAAACTCTCATCCGCTGCTGATATTTATTGTTCAATTACTTATTGACGCGGAAGCGGTCGATGCCGTCACGAAGGAATGCAACGACCTGACGGGCGGCTGCGATACCTGCGTTGATGTTGGCTTCGGATGTCTGCGCACCCATTTTCTTGGGGGTGAAGAATACGCGGCCGACGAACTTCTCGTTCATCACGTCGGCGCAGTCGGGCTTGATGTCGGCCACATATTTGAGGTCGGGACGAGCCTCGAGGGCGGCGATAAGGCCGTCTTCGTCGATTACTTCCTTGCGGGCGGTGTTGATGAGCAATCCGCCTTTGGGCATGAGGTCGAGGAGCGCTTTGCCTACCGACTTGCGTGTCTCGTCGGTAGCGGGAATGTGGAGCGATACCACCTGATTGTTCTTGTAAAGTTCCTCAACCGAGTGAACGGGCGCTACGCCTGCCTCGACCATCACTTCGTCAGGGCAATAGGGGTCGAGGGCGTTGACTTCCATGCCGAAGCCCTTGGCGATACGGGCCACGTTGCGGCCTACCTGACCGAAAGCGTGGATACCGAGACGTTTGCCTTTGAGTTCGGCGCCGGAAGTGCCGTTGTACATGTTGCGGAATGCCATTACGGCCATACCGAACACGAGTTCAGCCACAGCGTTGGAGTTCTGGCCGGGAGTGTTTTCGACGCACACATTGTGGGCTGTAGCTGCAGCGAGGTCGACGTTGTCGTAACCTGCACCGGCACGTACCACTACTTTGAGGTTCTTAGCGGCATCGAGCACTTCGGCATCGACTTTGTCCGAACGGATAATCAAAGCGTCGACATCGGCGACGGCTTTGAGGAGGTCGGCTTTGTCAGTATATTTTTCGAGAAGGACGAGTTCGTAACCGGCATTTTCGATTTCCTTGCGGATACCGTCGACAGCAACGGCGGCGAACGGCTTCTCGGTAGCTACCAATACTTTCATAACTGTAGATTTTATTATTTTCCAAAATGTAGGGGACGCGATTTATCGCGTCCGCGCCATCAGTAATACGGCATAAAGTAAGCCTTCGGGATGCGGACGCGATAAATCGCGTCCCTACATTTTGTATGATTTTTATTAGTGTTTAGCCTCGAATTCTTTCATGCAGGCAACAAGAGCCTTGACGCTGTCGAGGGGGAGCGCATTGTAAAGCGATGCGCGGAAGCCGCCTACCGAACGGTGACCCTTGATACCGACCATGCCCTGCGAGGTTGCGAATTCCACGAATGCCTTTTCGAGTTCGGCGTATTCGGGTTTCATCACGAAGCATACGTTCATGATTGAGCGGTCTTCAGCGGCTGCTGTGCCGACGAACATCTTGCTTGAGTCGATGGCGTCGTAGAGCACGGCTGCCTTTTCGAGGTCCATCTTCTCAAGTTCCTTCACGCCGCCGAGCTGTTTGTAGTAGCGGAGGGTCTGGAGAGCGGAGAATATCGGGAGCACGGGGGGAGTGTTGAACATCGAGCCCTTCGAGGTGTGTGTCTGATAGTTGAGCATCGTGGGGATGGGACGGTCAACTTTGCCGAGGGCATCTTCCTTGACGATTACGATGGTGACACCTGCGGGAGCGAGGTTTTTCTGTGCGCCTGCATAGATGCAGTCATATTTCGACACATCGACGGGACGCGAGAAGATGTCAGACGACATGTCGGCTACCAAAGGTACGGGCGAGTCAATATCCTTGCGGGTCTCGGTACCGTAGATGGTGTTGTTGGTAGTGAAGTGGAAGTAGTCGGCATCGGCGGGAATCACATAGTCCTTGGGTATGAAGGTGTAGTTAGCATCCTTTGAAGAAGCTACCACATCGACTTCGCCGAAGAGCTTGGCTTCCTTGATGGCCTTGTTGGCCCATACGCCGGTGTCGATATACGCGGCCTTGGTTTTCAGGAGGTTGAAAGGAACCATAGCGAACTGGAGGCTTGCGCCGCCACCCAGGAAGAGCACCTCGTAACCGGCCGGAACTTCGAGAAGTTCTTTAACGAGCGCGTTGGCTTCGTCGATTACGGCCTGAAATTCTTTGCTGCGGTGAGATACTTCAAGGATTGAGAGACCTGTATCTGCAAAGTTGAGCACTGCGTCGGCAGTGTTCTTGATAGTGTACTGGCTCAAAATTGATGGGCCTGCGTAAAAGTTATGTTTCTTCATTGTGGTGAGGAATAAAATTTACAATGTTTTTTGCAAATGTAATCATTTTTATTGTAAAACCGCGACAAATTAAAGAAATTTTTCCTTTATTCCTCCATTTTGTCACAAAGCGCAACAATTTGCAACAAAATTCCTCCAAAACCGCCGGTTATTACACATTATCATATAATAATAAAACTTTTTGCCAGAAATTAATACAGAAAACTAAATATAGATGAAATCGCCAACAAGTTGCGGGCATATTTCCAAATAAGGGTTCATATCAGTTTGTGTGAAATTTGCAGTCATTTTATTAATTATCTTCCCTATAGGAATATTTAGCGTTGCAATGCGCCTAATTTCATCAGTCTATGTTGATACAATGATGTTGCAAACTCCCGGCTGTAGGGATGCACGGTCTGTACCAAACAAGTCAAATAGCGGAGGGTCGCAGACCCGGTGGTATTTCTATCCCCGTCCGACGCGCAGCGGAGGGCGGGGTAAGAGAGAGTAAGTCGTGCGAGCCCGAGGAGCGGGCGAGTGTGATATTTATTAGTGAAGTTTGTTAATGTGCTGCACACGCTCGCCCTCTCCGCGGGCTCGGGTAATAGAGGACGCTACTACCCCGCCCTCCGCTACGCGTCGGACGGGGATAGTGACACCACCGAGCCTACGGCTCTACGTTGATTTATCTGACGGAGGCGGAGGGTACTTTTGGGCGCGGAATATGGTTGATTTAATTGTGAAAAAATGTATTGATTTGCAGCCCCTTTAAAAACATTTTTTATTATCTTTGTAGCGGGTTCGCCATTGAGTCAAAGAGTTGACCATGGGAATTCATACATTTTTGATAAAAGGTGTTATTGAAATTTTATCTTTAGTTCTCTAACTTGGTCGTCTGAAAACTATACGAAGATAAGGTTTGCAATAGCACCGCATTGATAGCTTGTATCCTGTCGTGACAGACAGCTTATATAGCAAATCGGTGTGGGGCTATTGTTTTATCTACTGCAAAGGTACCGCCAAGACCTGATATTGAGATAAAACAATGATACAGTTCCTACACCTTTTTTATGTCCAATCGCAAAAGTTTCTTCAGGGACTGAGAGACACACAAATGCTATATCATGAATATCGAAGATTATCTGATTTTAACAAAAGGGAAACAAAAGAGACATTGTATCGTGCCTACAACTGCTCTTGAGTATGAGGGCATATTTCGGCACAAGCCGAATTTACGGTGCATACGTTAAAATTGGCGAGATGGAGTGTTAAAAATTCAGGCGTAAAGTTTAACGAGTCGGAAGATGAAGAAATCTCGGTCTCGGACACCGCGCATCTGCGAGCGGAATATCTTGACCTTGGAGTTGAAGG
>CAJLWO010000072.1 GCA_905210435.1 uncultured Bacteroidales bacterium | reverse complement strand
ATATATGAGGCTATGCAGGTGGAAAATTGCATTTCGACTTTGACTTTAGGGTCTGCCGGAGACAGGCTCTTTTTTTTATGTGACGTATATAAATTATACAGTCAGGTCATAATGCCAGGGGCATTATTTGACAACGAATTTCAATGCATCGGCACTGCCGTCGACGCTGAGCATATAAAGCCCTGCGGGGCAGCCGGCGAGCGATATTTTTCCGCTGCCCGAAGCCACTTTGACGCCGGAAGCATTATATACGGTACCGACAGCTACGGCCGAGGGCAGTATGACACTGCGCGATGCGGCGTCATAGTATGCCGGCGTACCGTCGGCAACGATGTCGCTCACTCCGCCGAGTCCGACATATACCTTGTTGGATGCGGCCGATTCGACTCCGGCATTTTCGGCTGTCACGTGGTAAGCGCCGCCGGTCATGCCGTTTTCGGGGAAGTCATAGCTTGTAGCGGTGACACCGCTTACAATCTTCTCGCCGTCGCGATAAATATTATATGTGACTGCATCCGAGGCTTCAGCGGCAGCGGCTTTGGCGCTGCGTCGGTCGGGAGCCGCCAGGGTGGCGTATATGCGCCAGTTGCCGTCAAGGGTCTTGTTAAGGCTCTTGAGAGTCTTCCACGAGGTGTCACCCGCCGAAGCCGACAGGAGGTTACCGTAACCGTCGTCGGCCGGTCCTGCATCGAACAGCATCGGTTTGACACCGTTGGCGTATGTCAGGTGATAGCCTATCATTATGTCGCGGTCGGCGGTAATCACGAAGGATTCGTTAAGGCGTATCTCATTGTATCCCTCTGTCGAGATGGCACGCAGGTCGGAGAGAGCGATTTCCTGCTCGTACACGAGGTTCTTGTCAACGAAGATGACCACGCTTGCCGAATTTACATCGACCGAGTAGAGACCGAACTTGATATGTGTTATCCTCATACCTTTGCTTGCGGCAAGTTTCTCGGCGGGGAAGAGCTGCACGGCATAAGTCTCGCGCGTGCCGCTGCCGGTCATGCCGACACCGTAGCTGGCGCCGTCGACGCAGTAGCTGAGTACGGGAGCGCTTTCGGGCACGCTCCACTGCAGGTCGTGGGTAGCGTCAGTATCCGTAACGTCATGCTTAGAGCGGAGGTCATACGGGGCGATGCCGGCCTGCTCGATGTCGTAGTCGACCACAACAGCATCAGATTTGGCCGATTCCCATCCGTTGGGGTAAATGGCCGACACGGCGAATGTGTGCATGCCGTAACCGTCGAGAGCCGCGGTAAACGAACGTTGGTCAGTGGTGCCAGTCAGCTCGCCGTTGCAATATATATTGAACGATGCGGGAGCCAACGATGCAGGAGCACGATGCGGCTGAGATGCCGACGCCTCGTGATTGATGCCGTATTCGGCTTCGGCAGCCGGGACGATCACTTTACGCAGCGATGCCTTACCGCAGTCAAGCGAACCGATTTCGACCGATGCGGGAGCAGCCTGCGACTGTGTGCCGGAAACTTCCGACGCCACTGCCGAAATAGCGATATTGTAATTATTGTAAGTAGAGTTGATTGTGCCGAGGTTCATCCATGTCGACATTCCCGCGAATTTCACGATGGCGCCGCCTGTGACCAGCGGGCCCTCATCGAGAATAATCGGAGATGTGCCGCCGGGAAGCGCCGCGTTGTATGCGATGATTATATCCTCCTCGCCGGTAATATCGACGGGAGTGTCAAGCGTAAGAGTATATGCGGTAAGGGCGTTGACTGCTCCAGCTTCGATAGCTGTCGAAGAACGCAGTTTGCCGCCACCGTACACCTCGAGAGAGAATCCGGCGGGAATATCCTCGCCGATGATGAAGTTCAGCTTGGTTATCCGGTATCCGGCATAGGGAGCGAGCTCGTCGGCGGTAAAGCGTGTGCCGTAGGAGATTTCCATATCCTCATCAAAGCCGACCTTGTAAGCGATGCCGTTGTGGTGTTTCAGCTCCACGTCCATGCCCCATGCAAGGTCGACAGTACCGTCTGCCCTGTCGAGACTTGCCGACGACAGCAGCGGAGCGCGGTAGGCGGCGGGGAGTTTGGCCGTCGCTTTGGCGACCGTGCGTTCCGACACATTTCCATTGTCGGCAACGGCTTCTACCGAATATACGTAGCTTCCGGGCGCCGGAGCGACATCATTGTAGCCGGTGGCGGTGACGGACTGCGCTATCAGCTGGCCGTCGCGGTATACGTTGTAGCCCTTGGTGGTGGCGCCGTAAGCTGTTCCGCCTTCAATATCAGCCGAAAGCATCCAGTTGCCGGGGATGTTGCCCGATGCGAGCGTCTTCCATGTCGGCTTGGAATTCAGGAAGTTGGACGAACTTGGCGACGATGTCGAGAAGCAGTTGCCTTTCGAGCCTACCGCTGCCTTGTTGTCGACGCTGATTGGTTTGGTCTTGGGAGTCTGGAGCACATAATATCCGTAGGCATAGCGGCTTCCGGATTCAATCTCCACGGGAGTAGTCAGTTTGAATTTGGTCCACTGGTCGGCTTTTATCTGCGCGATGGTCTCTGCCGGCACCACCTCGGAGTATACGAACACACCGTCCTTCATGACCCACAGGGTAAGACCGGTGACGGTGGCCTCCTTGAAATGTCCGTTGATGGCTGTCAGCTTGCCGCCGGCAAACGAGATGAGGTCGTCGGCATCAAATTCATTCTTAATCCACACTTTGGTATTTGACGAAGCTGTTCCGCCGATAGCGTTGCCGTAGACCCCGCTTGTCCATGTCAGCAGGTTGTCGCTGCCGCGAAGCAGCGGAGCGCTCCAGCTCAGGGTCACGTCGAGATCGGCGGCTGTCGCAGCCAGTGAGGCGGGAGCCGGATAGCTGTCGGCCGAGGTCTTTACGGTGGCGTAGTATTCCGACGATTTGTATGCCCCTGCCGAATATACGGCCTCCACAACGTATGCGTTTTTGCCGCTTGCCTGGCCGCTGAGGCTGCACGAAGTCTCCGATGCCGGAGTCTGCGCCACCTTCACGCCGTTGGCATATACGTTGTAGCTGTCGGGGGCTTCGTCGACATCGTTGGCGAGATGTGCTGTCACCAGATAGGTGCCGCGTCCGTTGTGGCTCCATGTCTTTCCGTCAAATGAGTAAAGGTCGCCTTTTGAGTTGACGGCATTGTCCATGATTGCCGACATGGTCAGGTTGGGACCGTGCTCTATTCTGAGTGCCACCATCACTTCCTTGTCGGCCGGGATGGTATAGGGTTCGTCGAGATGTATCGTACGGAAAGAATCCTTTTTATAGCCGGACATGTCGGCCGGCTGCTCCCTGACCACTTTCCCGTTCTCATAAATGAGCGCGGTCACTGCCACTACCGGACGATACTCGTAATAATCCACGGCATCGATGACCTCGCCGGCAATCGGACTCAAGTCGGCAGGTGTGAACCGTGACGCAACATAGATGACAGCCGGCTTCTGCGGCGTAGCCTGTCGACCGTCATCGCCATCATAGGCATAGCCGTTATGCCACGCAAGCGTCTTGGCGCTTTGAGGTGCCTTCCAGCTGAGACTCACGTCGGAGAAGTTGGTCGAAATCTCAACCGAATGAGGCGCGCCCTGACGGGCCCACATAGCGGCAGGCAGAAGCACTGCTGCTCCGGCCAAAAGTGATGATAGTAATCTTCTTGTCATTTTTAAATTAAATTAGGTGAAATGATTGACAAACTTCCCGCACATAAGCGGGATTATATGGCAAAAATACAAATATTTTTGCAAAAACAAAGATTTATGTAATATTTTCCCACCAAAATATGCGCAAATAAATACATTATTTCATTTTTTCATACAATATTCCACGTTATCAGGGAGTTTCGTGATTATGCGCGCATCGAGCATCCTCGACTCGCAGAAATCGCCGGCCGCGGAGCAAGGCAATCGCCGGCACAGGGGTAAAAAGTGTCGCCTGCCACCCTCCGTCGGGGCGATTGGCGAAATATTTGCATTTATGGCGATGTTTGATAATGATATTTTCAAAAAAAGAATTACCTTTGTTGAATATATAATTTTATAAATATGTATGACCCGGGGTCGTTTGGGATTCAGGGTCTCATTAACGATATATTTTTTAATTTTACGAATTTCTTTCAGCAGCATGAGAGTCAAGATACATAGCGAAGGCAATAACCTGCTGGTGGTTCTGGCGCTGGCGCTCATTATTATCAATGTGCCGCTGTGGCTTACGCTCCACAACCTTATTGCGCTTCCGATTGTTGTAACGGCAGTATCGGGAACGCTGTTCCTTCTGGTATTGAATTTCTTTCGTTCGCCCAAACGTCACTTCAAAGGCGACCCGGTCAATGCCGTGGTGGCTTCGGCCGACGGCAAAGTGGTGGCCCTTGAGGAGACATTCGAGGATGAATATCTCCATGAGCGCGTAATCCAGCTGTCGGTGTTCATGAGCGTGTTCAACGTGCATGCCAACTGGTTTCCGGTCGACGGCAAGGTGATATACACCAAGCACCACAACGGCCGCTTTATGGCCGCCTACCTGCCCAAATCGAGCAAGGAGAACGAGCGCTCGACCGTGGTAATCGAGACGCCCGAAGGACAACGAATACTGATGCGGCAGATTGCCGGCGCAATGGCGCGGCGCGTGGTCACATACGCCGAGCCGGGCGACGACGCCAACATCGAAGACCACATGGGCTTCATCAAATTCGGCTCGCGCGTCGACCTCTATCTCCCGCTGGGAACCGAGATTTTTGTTAACATAGGCGATAAAACACTTGGCGGCCTGACGCTTGTCGGACGCCTTCATCCTGAAAAGAAACAATGATACGTAACATAATCAATATGGTGCCTAACTGCATCACCCTGCTCAATCTGCTGTCGGGATGCGTGGCGATAATCTTTGCATTCAGTCCGCTTGATGTGCATGACCGGCTGCTGGGCTGGGAATGGGCAGCCATAATGATGGGCATGGCCGCGATATTCGATTTTCTCGACGGAGCCGTGGCCCGTATGCTCAACGCCAAATCAGGCATAGGCAAGGAGCTCGACTCGCTGTCCGACCTCGTGAGCTTCGGAGTGGCGCCGGGACTGCTGCTGATGAACGTGCTGCTCGCCGCCGGTGCCGGCTGGTGCAGCTACATCGCGCTGTTCCTGCCGCTGATGGGCGCGTTGCGTCTTGCCAAATTCAATGTCGACGACTCGCAGACTGTCACCTTCAAGGGGCTTCCGATTCCGGCCAACGCCATATTCTGGATCGGAACCGTAGGCGCGATGATGAACGGACAGCTGCGGCCAACAGTAGGCATAACCGTGGCCGTCATCATCCTTATGGGGCTTCTGATGGTGAGCAACATGCCGATGTTCTCGCTGAAAATGTCAAACTTCTCGCTCCGTGCCAATTTCGTGCGCTATTTCGTGATTGCCGCGACGGTGATATTCGTAGCCACGATGGGCGTGGCAGGCTTCGCGGCCGCCATACTGCTGTATATCGTGGTGTCGGCATTGCAGCGCATCGTAAGAGTCACAACCGAATAATCATAAGCAACAGTTATTTAACGGTAGAATAATGGGTCCTTTTCTCCTGCTGTTATTTATAATATTTTTCGTCGTACCTGTGGTGCGCATAGCTTACTCCGTATACAAAGTGCGTAGCAAGATGCGCGATGCCATGAGAGGTATGTATGGCGCGCAACCAGATGCGGAACGCCGTAATGCCCGACAGGAACGCAAAGGGGGCTGGTCGGCGCCCGGTGAGCATCGCAAGAAAATCGGCAAAGATGTCGGCGAATACGTGAAATTCGAGGAACTGCCCGCATCACCGTCATCCGGCACATCGCAAAGCCCGCGCCATACGGACTACGAACCGCAAATCACCGATGCCGACTGGGAGGATATAAAATGAAAAATACCAACTACGTGCCCCGGCTGTACGATTTTCTCCGGCAGCTGGCCGCCAACAACAACCGCGAATGGTTTGCCGCCAACAAACCGCTCTACCTCGAGCTGCGGCAACTGTGGGAAGAAGATATCAACCGCCTTATAGCATGCATGTCGTCATGGGAGCCGCGCCTGTCGCATCTCACGGCCAAGACCGCAGCATTCCGCATATACCGCGACATTAGGTTCTCCAACGACAAGAGTCCGTTCAAGACATATTTCTCGGCGGCATTCAGCCAGTACGGCAAGATGACACACCGCGCCTGCTACTACCTGCACATGGACGGCACGCCCGAAGGCGGCCTCTACGGCGGCGCATGGTGTCCCGACAGCGCCATGCTGCGCAAGATACGCAAGGCGATTGTCGACAACATAGAGGAATTCGAGGCAATTGTCAACGACCCCGCCATGCAGGAAGCATTCCCGCAGTGGTACTGCAACATGCTCAAGACGGTTCCCAAGGGATACGACCGCGACCATCCGCAGGCACAATATCTGCGCATGAAAGACTACGGCCGCTTCGCCCCGACCGACCCGAAGCTTTTCTGCGACCCCGCGTGGCCCGAGATTGTGGCCGAACGCTTCAGCAAGATACAGCCCTTCGTGGAATTCCTCAACTATTCGCTCGACGAATAGTCGTAAGAAGACAGGTCGGACAAGTCGGACCCGTCAGACATGTCCGACCTGTCTGACTCATATAATCCCGCCAAGCTTTCCCCATAATATTTTTTTTGACTGCAAAAGAAAAATTGTTATCTTTGTCAAAACTCATTTTTACAACAATATCAAACTTCATATAGCATGGCAGAAATCAAGACAATAGGTATCCTGACATCAGGAGGCGACGCCCCCGGCATGAATGCCGCAATACGCGCCGTCACACGTTCCGCAATCTACTGCGGGCTTAACGTGAAAGGCATATACCGCGGATATCGTGGTCTTATATCCGACGAAATTGTCGACTTCCACACCCAGAACGTGTCAAACATCATACAGATGGGCGGCACGATACTGAAGACTGCCCGTTGTAAAGAATTCCAGACTCCCGAAGGACGCCAGCTTGCATACGACGTGATGCAACGCCATCAGATCGACGCCCTCGTGGTCATCGGCGGCGACGGCTCGCTCACCGGAGCACGCATCTTCGCCAACGAATTCAACTTCCCCATAATCGGCCTCCCCGGCACCATCGACAACGACCTCTTCGGCACCGACTCGACTATCGGCTATGACACGGCACTCAACACCATCATGGACTGCGTCGACAAGATACGCGACACCGCCACGTCGCACGAACGACTCTTCTTCATCGAGGTCATGGGCCGCGATGCCGGCTTCCTCGCCCTCAACGGCGCAATCGCCGCAGGAGCCGAGGCCGCCATTATCCCCGAAATCTCGACACAGGTCGACCAGTTGGCCGAACTCATCCAGAACGGCTTCCGCAAGAGCAAGAACTCATCAATCGTGCTCGTGGCCGAAAGCCCCGTCACCGGAGGCGCGATGGGTCTGGCCGAACGTGTGAAAAACGAGTATCCCGGCTACGACGTGCGCGTATCGATACTCGGCCACCTGCAGCGAGGCGGCTCCCCCACTGCCTACGACCGCATCCTCGCCTCACGCATGGGTGCCGCAGCCATCGACGCCCTCATGGACGACCAGCGCAACGTCATGATCGGTATCAAGAACGATGAAATCGTCTACGTACCCTTCACCCGCGCCATCAAAAAGGAGAAACCCATCAACCGCGACCTCCTCGAGACACTCCGCCGCCTCTCGATATAATAAAGGCAACCGGAGATTGCATATCACCCCGTATTTCCGCGGTGTTACAGCCCCCGGGAATGTAAAATTCCTGTATAGCATGTTGGCCGGCAACGATTCAGCCGACAGCCGACTCACCTCAGAAAGCTATAAACTTTGCACTCTAACGGCATTCCTCCAACAAAAGTGCAAATAAAAATACCCGAAAAATTTGCATGGCAAGAAAAAAAGCACTAACTTTGCCACGCAAAAGCAGGGGTATTAGCTCATCTGGCTAGAGCGCGACACTGGCAGTGTCGAGGTGAGCGGTTCGAGTCCGCTATACTCCACTTGATGTAAACAACAGCATCAAGGTCCCATAGCTCAGTTGGTTAGAGCACCTGACTCATAATCAGGGAGTCCTAGGTTCAAGCCCTAGTGGGACCACCTCCTGAAAATCAAGCAGTTACGAAACAAATCGTAGCTGCTTTTTCTTTTGCATTGAACACAAATCTGAACACAACTCCATGCCAACTCATTCGGCGTCAGCTGCAAAAGACGGGGTCAGCTGCAAAACCCGGTTGAAATGTTAAAAAGCAATACGAATAAAAATCATCACCCGAAATGCCCAACCTCCCAAATCATTTTCTGGAGCACACCCGGAGAGCCGGAATTTTAACAACCACTTTTTTACATTGATTCGTATTACTGAAAATGAATCAAATCAGTTCATGAACCTCTCAATAGATTACTGAGGAATAATGTATCCCGAATATTCCATATAGGCCATTAAAATATCAATGCACATTTGGCACCAATCTCCAAAATCTATCATAAGATTTATCAATAGCCCAGAAATAATATTCCCATTTTGGACATCCCATATTAAAACATTGTATAACCTCTCTTTAAAGTGTCGTAAGCTCTGATAAACTGTTTGTCGACTTTTGTAATATTTATTCATATGGAAGAATAGTCGATTCGGAATTGGCAGGTTGGTTTTGACCTATTACCCCCGAAAAGACATTCTTCCATGCGGTGCTTCGCGGTGCGAAGATAGCTACGATAAGTGGAACTGTTATTTTATCTTTTGCGTCATGTTACGACAGATGTCGAAATGTCGTAAAAATGCTGTTGACGACTGCAATACTGTCAAAGTATGCCCGAATTGCATTTAGTAGTCAGCGTATTAAATGATACTCAAATAATCTTTGCATTTGTCGCCTTGCGCTCAAACATATTGTTAACTTTGTTGTCGGAACGAATCCGTACGGGCGCGGCAATTTTGAAAAATCAGAAAAGCACTTCAACCTACAGACTACGATGTTGCATAGTCGGCCCACGTATTCATTTTATAACCAATATCCCCGTTGAGCCTACCGAATCACCTCTAATGTTGATAGTAGCAAAATACAGAAAACATAAATATGTCAAGTCTTGGCATATCCCTTAATCTAAGCATTGGGGCTTTTCTAAAAATCTGCTGCCCCATAATTCTCACTCATAACCACCCGTCAGGCAATCCGAATCCAAGCATACATGATGACAATCTTACAAAGAAAATCAAGTCAGCTTGTGAGCTGATGGATATTCGGCAGCTCGACCATATCATAGTTACGCCTTACGACTGCTTCTATTTCTATTGCAACAATGGCATACCATAATCTTATGTTGTAGAGCATATAATCTAAAAATATATGCTCCTGCATAGCTCATTCTCGTTGTGGGTCAGGAACAATCCGTAGAGCGAATTGAGCGTATTGAACATGAAGTGCGGTTTAATCTGCGCCTTGTAGAGCGCAATCTCAGCCTTGTCGCGCTCCACCTCCACCTCCTTGCGGCGCATGCGCTGCATGTTGGCCTGCGTGAGAAGCCCGACGGCGAAACTGAATGTCTCCACTATCATGAACAGCGACCACACCGCCTGCTGATACTGCTGCACCTTCGCCAGCAACCGTGTGATACCGGCGTCGTGGACATTGGGCTTGGGGGTATACAGATTGACATTCGACAGACAGAATGTCAGCACGAAGGACACGGCAACAAGAGCCACCCCCAGATATTTACGCTTTCCTTTCCCGAGCAGCGACGGCACCGTCCATAAACCATTTTCAGGAACGGACAGGGAGACATTGACACCATAAAAAATTTTTGTAACTTTGCCCCTATCCCCGGTAAGTAGGGACATTCAGTAAATATCTAACCAACTATTTGTCAAAGTCGTAGATATTTTG
>CAJLWO010000071.1 GCA_905210435.1 uncultured Bacteroidales bacterium | reverse complement strand
TCTCGCCCCCGTGGTAACTTTCAGGGTGTAAGAATAATACCACGGGGGCGAGACGCCCCCGCCCCATAAACAAATCGTCGCGGTGATTTTTTGTTGGGCGGTGAACTTTTTTGGGGGAGGGGCGTTTGTTATGTTGGAGATTATTGCTCCGAGAATTAAAGTAAAGCAGATTTGTGACTATGAAAACGAAATGCACCTCTTCCGCGAAAACGGAGACTGTAAAAGACGAGATTGTGGTTGACAGCGCCGATGTGCGCGAGGCCGGCGAGCTGGCTGTAAAACGTGGCCACGGCTGTGTGGAGAACGCTGAAATCATTGTTGATGCCGTAGATGAAAGCACGGATAAAGGTGGCGGCGAGCGCACCGGCAGGTAACACGTCGGAGGTGTGAACACAGATAGCGCCGTGAGGGTTTTCTTCACGGCGCTATCTGTATGGGTAGGTTGTTATCGGAGTCGATGGGGTAGGAATTACAACGGGGGCGAGACGTCCTGCCCCACTGTTTTATTTCTTTTTGCCGTTTTTGTGGTGGTATTTGAGGAGCTGCATGGTGAAGTCGCGCTCTATCTTGCGGAGCTCGAAAAGCTGTTTTTTGTTAAGGATTTCGGCGAATTGAGTGTAATATTCCTTTTCGATGGCGGCTTCTTTCTCTTTTACTTCGAGGAGCGCTTTTGTCGCGGTCTCGTATTCGATGTCGGTGATTGAGCCTTCGGGGGCGTCGTAGATTTTGGTCTCGAGGGTGCGTGCGTCGTCGTTAAGGTCGGTTATGGCGTCGTCCATCTTGTCGTAGAGTTCGAAGAATGATGCAGCCTGCTCGCGTGAGAGGTCGAGCTTCTGGCGGAAGTAGTTGTGCTTGTATTCGCGTATGTCGTCGCGGAACTGCCTTCGGTCGCGGTTCTGGGCCGAGGCGGGCAGTGCGATACAAAGCGCGAGCATGAAGAGGAATATGGAGGAAAAGTGTTTCATCAGGGACTGATTTTGACGTGGAAACATTAGGCTTAGATAGAGTCGTCGAATATTATGTCGAAGTCGGCCGGAATGCTGTCGAGAGGCATGTCGTCTGACATGTCGGTCGACTGCATGTAGAGGTCTTCCATCAGTTCATACTGGTCGACGGCGGGGTAGATGTAGTCGTTGACAAAAGTGACGTCGTTGAGTGCGGTCTTTACGCCGGGATAGTTGTTGATGTCGGTAAGGTCGGGACCCGGGCCGGAGAGGAGGCCGAACATCTTCATCATGCACCAGATGCCGGCAAACATGGCTGCCATGTAGGCGTAGGGACGTATCCGGTGCCAGAACGTGCGTTTTGGCTCGGGTGCCGCGACGACATCGGGAAGTGCCTCGGACATTTTCGCGACAAAGTTGTCGAAGTAACCCTCGGGTACTGTCATGCCCGAGCGTCGTCCTATTTTGTCAAGTATGTCGTTGGTTTCTTTCATAGAGAGATAATGTTTGTTTTTTTGAAGCCAGGCCGACGTCGTGTGCTGTTAATCAATGCTTTGACGCAGTAGGCGCTGTCGGCGGAATTATTGTTTTACCGTTTAGACTCGCGATTGTAAAAAAAGTTTAATCATAGTCGGAAAAATATTGTTCGATTTTTTTAACCGCGAGGTGATAGGAGCTTTTGAGTGCGCCGACCGATGTGCCGAGTATCTCGGCCATCTGTTCGTATTTCATTTCGTCGTAGTAGCGCATGTTGAACACTATGCGCTGTTTCTCGGGGAGGGTGGCTATGGCTTTGCGGAGCTCGAGGGCGAGGGCATCGCCGTCGACGTTGGTGTCGGCTTCGATGGCGTTGATTAGCATCGAGGCTTCGTCGTCGATCGAGACATTGTTGCGCCGGCGTTCGCGGGCGAGGAACGTGAGGCTCTCGTTGACGGCGATTTTGTAGAGCCAGGTGGAGAGACGTGCGTCGCCGCGGAAATGGTCGAGCGATGTCCATGCCTTGATGAAGGTGTCCTGAAGTATGTCGTTGGCGTCGTCGTGGCTTTCGACCATACGTCTTATCTGCCAGTAGAGCGGCTCGGAATAGGCCGCAATCACCTCGGTGAATGCGCTGCGTGCGGTCGACGGATCGCGCAGGCGCTCGATGAGCTCGGGGGAGTCTTTGGCGGGTTCTTTTGACATGGTCGGTGAGTTTAGTCGCATTCTACAACGTAGAATATGGCGAATTGTGGACGTTTGAAGCGTAAAGTTAATCAAATTTTTTTTATTACGCAATATTGACTAATTTTGTACTCTAAATTTCTTGCAGGTGAAAAAGTTATTATTACGTATATGCGGCTGTGCGGCGGCACTGCTTGCGATAACCGAACCGGCACGTGCCGCAGCTTCGGCAACCCCGGCTGAGGGTGGCAGTGAATATACCGATTCGGTGGTGGGACTCAACGAGGTGTCGGTGTCGGTGATAAAATCGACTTCGGGCGCCATGTTCCCTTCGTCGGTAACGACGGTCGACATGCAGACGATAGAGCGTCTTGACATCGACGGAGTGAAAGGCGTGAGCGAGGTAGCGCCGAATTTCTATATGCCGCAATACGGTTCGCGGATGACATCGTCAATTTATGTGCGCGGTCTTGGCACACGTATCGACCAGCCTATCGTGGCGCTGAATATCGACAATGTGCCGCTGCTCAACAAGGACAACTATGACTTCACGTTTACCGACCTTGACCGGATTGAGGTGGTACGCGGACCGCAGAGCATACTCTACGGGCGCAACTCCATAGGCGGTGTGATCAATATGTCGACACTGTCGCCGCTCAGATACCAGGGCGTGAGGGCGCTGGCCGAATACGGCTCGGGCAATTCGTGGCGCGCCGCGCTGTCGGCTTATGGCAAGCTGTCGCCTACGTTAGGTATGGCCGTTGGCGGGGCGTTCAATTCGACCGACGGCTTTTTCCGCAATCTGTACACAGGGAAAAAAGTTGACACGGAGCGCAACTGGCTCGGACGTGTCAAACTGGCATGGCGTCCGTCGGCGGCGTTGCTGCTCGAAAACAGCGCGTGGGTGTCGTCGACCCGGCAGGGGGGATACCCCTACCAGTCGCTGGCTTCGGGAGAGATAAACCATAACGATACATGCTTCTATGACCGCACATCGGTGGTGGACGGACTGACTGTTAGATACTTCGGCGAGAATGTGTCGGTATCGTCAATCACGGCGTTCCAGTATATCAATGACAATATGACGCTCGACCAGGATTTTCTGCCGGAAGATTACTTCACGCTCACGCAGAAACGGCACGAGTGGACGCTGACACAGGATTTCATCGTGAAGGGTGCGGCGGGACAGTACAAATATCTCGGCGGCCTTTTCGGTTTCTACAAGCGGGGTAATATGTCGGCGCCGGTGACGTTCAAGGACTACGGTATCAAGACTCTAATCGAGGACAATGCCAACACGCCCGGTTCGCCCATGCAGATAAAATGGGACGAGCGCACTATGGTGCTCGCGTCGGACTTCATGATGCCCAACTGGGGTGTGGCGGCCTACCACAAGAGCGAATATGAATGGGGACGGTGGACGGCCTCGGTAGGCCTGCGTCTGGCGTTCGAACGCAGCTCGATTGACTACCGCAGCTATGTCAACACGGGGCTTACGCTTTACCGTCAGCAGGGACCGATGCTCATACCGATAAAGCAGATTCCGGTCAATCTCGACCTGGCCGACCGGTTGCATATGACGTCGCTTCAGCTGCTGCCTGAAGTGAAGCTGTCGTATAGCTTCAACCGTTCGACGGCCGTGGGCGTCGTGGTGTCGAAGGGGTACAAGGCCGGCGGATACAACACGCAGATGTTTTCCGACATACTCCAGCAAAGCCTGATGGGGATGATGGGGGGCGAGCAGAAATATGATGTGGACGAAATCATATCATACGACCCCGAGAAGAGCTGGAGCTATGAGCTGAACGCCACGACGTCGCTGTTTGACAACACTCTCGATGTGGACGCTACGCTGTTTTTTATCGATACGCGCGACCAGCAGATGACGATGTTCCCCGAAGGCACTACGACTGGGCGCGTGATGGCCAATGCCGGGCGTACGCACTCCAAGGGTGTGGAGATAGCGGCGACATGGCGTCCCGACAGGCATTTCACTGTCAATGCGTCGTATGGCCACGCCGACGCGCGTTTCCGCCGCTTCAACAACGGGCTTGTGGACTGCAAGGGCAATCATGTACCATACGCGCCGATAAACACGCTGTTTGCCGCTGTGACCTACTCTACGGATATCAACACGCAGTGGCTGAAAGGAGTGGAGGTAAATGCCAACTGCCGCGGCATCGGTCAGATATACTGGGACGAGGAGAACACGGTGAAGCAGCCGTTTTATGCGCTTGCGGGGCTGTCGGTCAATCTGCGCACTCCGGTTGCCGATGTCGAGCTGTGGGGTGAGAATATCACCAAGACGAAGTATTCGACGTTCTATTTCGAATCAATCGGCAACAGGTTCGTGCAGCGGGGCAATCCGCGACGGTTCGGCGTGACATTCCGTTTTGATTTCGCAATGTAGCCTGTCAGGTACAATAATAATCGACAATACACGTTATTTACCTACATGCATATTTTATAGCTATCTAATTTATTTACACAAATTAATTTTATTAATTGACATGAAAATCATCAAATCCTCTTTATTGACTCTTGTTGCTGCTGCGGCGCTGTCGTCATGCTCATCCGGCGACCCCCAGCAGACGGTGCAATACGGCTATGACAACAACATAACCTATGTCACTGATATGACAACGAACACGGCTGTATCGACCGAAGGCGCATATTATATCATGAAATTCGATCTGATTGCAGGCAAGGCAGACATCAATATTACCAATCTGCGTCTGACTGTTGGCGGTTCGCCTATATCTCTGAGCATTGAGCAGGCAACTTACGGCCAGGACAAAGATACCGGCGCTATTGTAGTCAACGTGCCCAATGCAGTATCCGTATCCGGTGGCACATCGCATAATATCAGTAACTTCAAACTGTCACAGTCGATGGCCTACATCTCAGCAATCGGTCAGACCGCCATATATTATGGAGTGTCGTTTGAACTCGACAATCAATACAAGGTAGTGGCTGTGCCGCGCTCTGCGTTCCTTCCCGGTTCTACTATAATCACGCGCAATTCCGACGGAAGCGTTGTCAACAGCAGCAACCGTCCGTACTACAGCTATGTGCTTGACCGCGACAAGTCGACCGCAACAGTTACTGTCTACAATCTTGATGACAAAGAGAAGATTTATCCCCAGCTCGCATTCGAGAATCTGCCCTACAAGCTTACCGGCAACGGCATAGAAATCAATGTCGAGGGTGATATCACAGCCAAGCAGCTCAGCTCTACGGCCACTCCGTTCGTAGCCAAAGCCATAAGCGTTGACTCGCGTTATGACTCGTCGACCATGTTGCGCATACAGACTGCCGACAATCTGATTACCGCAAGCCTGTCATACAAGGCCAAGACCAACAATCAGAACTGATTTCGGATTTTATAACTACGATAAGAATGAGGCTGTCTAACTTTGGTTGTTAGACAGCCTCTTTTACTATTGTCGGGGTGACAGGATTCGAACCTGCGACCACCTGGTCCCAAACCAGGTGCGCTACCGGACTGCGCTACGCCCCGCCATTGTTGTGCATTTGCGATGCAAAGATAATGCTTTTTTTTATATTGTGCAATAATGCTGTCGCGGTGCGATTTATTTTTTAGTCGTTTCGGTTTTGTCGGCCGGCGAGAGGATTGTCGTGTAGTCGGCCGGGGTGCCGAAGAGTTGTGCCGCGCGTGCTACCGCAGGGTCGAAGCGTATGCCATAGGCCACGGCGCCGCGGTTGTAATAGTAGCGGCGGAGGAGTTCGGGCACGAGGTATTCGCTGATGCGTTCGCGCTGGGTGTCGAGGTCTTTGTCAAGGTCGTGCTGAAGCGATTTACGCAGTTCGGCAATCTGGGTCTTGACATTTTCGTCGAGATAGCCTTCTCGGTCGGCGGCTTTTTCAAGCTGGTCGATGATTGTCTCGCACACTTTGTCGTATTCGATGGTGGCGGGGTCGATTGACTTTTTGAATTCGTCGTAGATTTCATCGGTCATCTCAAACTTGTCGGGAGCGGGTATTTCGGGATGCTCGGCGGCGTATTGGGTGGCGAAGTCGAAGTGATGGTTGCCTGCCACGATGTTGTAGGTGAGTCGGCTTATTTCGGGATATTCGATTTTGATGTCGGGGGTGATGCCGCCGCCGTCGCGCACCTGTCGTCCGGCCCGGGTATAGAATATGTTGGTGAGCGAGTCGGGCGTGCGGGCAACCGAGCCGTCGGGGTTGCGGTGGGAGTAGTCGATGGCCTGTATGAGTCGTCCGCTCGGTATGTAGTAGCGCTGCGTGGTCACTTTGACTATGCCGTTGTAGGGGAGGGGGAAGGTGGATTGCACGAGACCTTTGCCGTAGGAACGTTCGCCTATGATGACGGCGCGGTCGAGGTCTTGCAGCGCTCCGGTGACGATTTCAGATGAAGAGGCCGATCCGTCGTCGATGAGTATGGCGAGGGGGGTAGTGGGGGCTACGGGTGCGGCGGTGGTACGGTAGGTCTTTTCGTTGGTGACAGAGCGTCCGCGCGTGCGGAGCACTTCTGTGCCTTTGGGCACGAACAGGCTGACGATATTGACGGCGCTCTCGAGGAGTCCGCCACCGTTGCCGCGGAGGTCGAGCACGAGGCCTTTGACACGCGGGTCGGCTATGAGTTCGCTGACGGCTTTCTTGACTTCGGGATATGATTTCTCGTTGAATGTGGAGAGCTGGATGTAGCCTACCGTATCTCGTACGACGCCGTAATAGGGCATCGTGGGCACTTCGATTTTGGCTCGGGTGATGTCGATGTTGAGGGTGGTGTCGCCGCTGACGAGCGGGCGGCGCACGGTGACGTGCAGTTTTGTCCCGGCCTGCCCGCGGAGGCGGTCGCGCACTTTGTCGCTTCCGAGGGTGCGCACGGAGTCGCCGTCGATGGTCAGGAACACGTCGCCTGCCTTGAGGCCGGATTTGGCCGATGGCGTACCTTCCTGCGGCTCGGTGACAAAGGTCTCTTTGGCTTTGTTCTGTCCGATGTAGGCGCCTATTCCGCCGAATTCACCGGTGGATATTGTCATGAAATCCTCCTGCATCTCCTCGGGTATATACTCCGTGTAGGGGTCAATCTCGTCGAGCATGGCGTTGATGGCCGTGGTTATGGACTTGTTGGCGTCGATGGAGTCGACGTACATCGAGTTGAGGGTCTTGTAGATGGAGGTGAAGATGTCGAGATTGCGCGACACCTCTTTCTTGTTGGATGGAGCGGCCGATATGGCTGTGATGCCGGCTGCTGCGGCAAGAGAGAGGAGTATATGCCGGTGTTTCATAATTCGGTAGTTTGAAAAGTCAGACAAAATATCATTCTACCTCGCCGTTTAGCGCTTTGCGGGTGGTGCGTGGTATCATGAACGATGTGTAGAGCTGTATGGCGGCTCCTGCGAGAGTGAATGCAATCCAGTTGCGGGTGGTGTCGCTCTCGTAGAAGAGGAAGAAAGCGGCCACGCAGAAAAACAGTGCGCTCCATACTTCAATGCGGTAGAGACGCCTGAGGCGTAGTATCGTGCCTTTATAGGTGCTGAACAGTCGGCTTACGAGCAGCATTGCTGCGCCGGCCGAGAAGATGTATTTGAAGGTGTCGGACATGTCGACGTATGCCGTATGGCGTGCGTTGAGTATCGGTATGAGCGTGCCGGCGGCTATGAGCAGCAGGCCGATTGCTGTGGCGGCTGTCCATACGTGTGAGGCCTTGGGGCCGGTTACATCCTGCGGGTTTATCTTTTTTGCGGATTGCCGTGATTTGTTTTCTTTCATATTCATTCAATAATGAGATACCCTCTTATTCTATAATGTAGACATCTTCGCCGGGCCGCTGCATCCCGTATTTCTCGCGGGCCACGCGCTCCAGTTCCTCTTTGTCGGAAAGGAGCAGACGGTTAAGCTCGTAATATTTGTTGAGCGTGTCCTGATTTTCCTTTTTCTCTTTTTCTAAACGTTTGATTTCACCATGAAGTTCACGCAGATGTCCGTAGGAATTGTCGTTGAAGAACAAAACGTAGACATAGAGCGCGAGCAGGCCGACGAACAGCAGCGAGATATAACGCCGGCACCAGCCGATAAATGAATTTTTCGGTTTATTCTCTTCCATGGATGGATAATTCTAACTATGCTTAATGCGATGACCGCTGACAGTAATCTTACTATATTGCAAAAATAGCAAAAATAATTCGCATTACTCAATGCATTAACTATTTTTATGCTGACTGCCGGCAAAACCGGAATTATGCGGCATCTTTTCATCCGCGCGGCTGTTACAGCCTCCATTTACGCAGTTGTATCATCGTTGCTTTCACCTGCACAAGTAGCAAAATGAGGTTATATGAAATTTGCAGGTCGTCAGGTTGTATTGGTATTAAGGCAGCGCTTGTATTTAAACCGTGTTAATCTTATCAAAACTCTATTCCTTTTAGTTCCAAGTAGGAAAGAATCTTTTTGTCTAATTCATTCTGACTTTCTTCGATGGATTTATGTGCGGTGTCAATAACGATTCTCTCGCTTTCCCATGAATGAAATATTCTGTTTTCAACATCTTCCCATGTGGGAGACTTCAAATTTTCAATTTCCATAATCCGAGTTTCTACTCTATGCCTATGCTCATTTTTATCCGAACAGATAACTTCTATATTGATAAAAAGGCCGTGATTATTCTTTGCTATAGTTTCCCATGCCCTGCGTGTAATATTTATTGGATTACAAGAGTCGACGATAGTATGTATCCCCAATCTCAAGTGTTCAGCGGCAATCCGGTAAGACAATTCATAGCCTTCCGTAATGACCTCTATGTTACATAAGTCTCTCAATCCTTGCTCGATGGTATCAATTTGAATATATGGAATCCTGTATTTCTTCGCCCAAAACCGGGAAAGTGTTGATTTTCCGGATCCCGGCAATCCCGACATAATAAATAATATTGGCTTCATGAATAAATCTTTCGTTTTTATCTGTTACTTCTATTATATATTCCTGGCAATCAGTTTCCATTTATTTGTGATTGTTCGATGCAGTGCGTAGAACATCTTGCCGCTCAGCGGATTGCGAATCTTCGGGTACAAAAGCCCGAATTTGCTCCGTCATACCTTCTATAATTCGCTAATTTAGACCTTCTCAGGTCTGTGTTTTTGTACCCGCAAAGTTAGCGATTTTGACTAAGATGTGCAAACGGTCCGGTACAGGTCATTATCGATTCGTTTTAAAAAATGTAGCAACTACTCAGTTATTCGTTTGAAAAAGTGTAATGGAGCTATGTTTATTGGGTCGAAAAAGTGTAGCTCTTGTTCTACTCAATTGAAGATTCCATGCTCAAAAAGAATTTAATCAGTCCTCTGCGTATTCGTAGTAGATGTCCCACAATGTATCCGGGAAGCCATATCCACAACATTCCACAGACTCAATCATCTTTTTCATGCGTGGCGAGTATTCTGACATTAGTCCGTTAGATGATATAAATTTAACCGCTTTATTGAAATTGTTCTCAAGAGCGGTATAAAACGGATCATCGTAATCACCGTATTGTGCGGTCAGGCTGCATCCTTGTTCCACATAGTAGAGCATCAGGTCCGCAATAGCATTAGGGTCAGGTATGAGTTTCTGGAACGAGGTTATCAGTTTATTGCATTCTCTGAAACTCGGATCTTTGGGCCAGTCATTGCGACCAAAGAATTGGTTACGTATTGCCTTTTTATATTTTTCAAGCTCGGCATCGCTATTGGGCTCCATATAGAACTCAAGCCATGCACTCGCTTCCTTGCTCGCATCGTACAGCTGAAGCATTATGTCAACAACCTGTTCTTTTGATAGAGCCGACATATATTTTTTTAATTTTGCTTTTGACATAATATTGCAGGTTATATAGAAGTCAAGCTTCTGTTTTATATCCCTTTGACAGTAGTTAGTCAGCCCTTAAAAACGGATATTAATTGCTGATATTCAATAAAATAAACATA
>CAJLWO010000070.1 GCA_905210435.1 uncultured Bacteroidales bacterium | reverse complement strand
CTCGGCCGGTCTCTCAAAGTTCGTTTGAGGTCATTAACCGAATATCCCTAATTTATAGACCCCCGGATTTAACTTTAGACTTTATGTGCCTTTGATTCAACCGCACGTCTGCTCCCCGAATATTTTCTCTTCTAAATTTCCACTACGATCATATTCCCCATAATAATAATCATTGTTTCTAACAATCATGGCTTCCAATAATAAAGGCCATTCCCCTGCAACAAGACGCAATTCACATCAGCCTACACCACTATCCACCTCACAGACACCGCAAGATTCCTATTCCCGCATTTCACATGTTTTTACATTGGTCATAGAAAATATTTTCTAAAAAAGTTGATAAACTGAAAGAATTTGGCTACTTTTGCAAAGTTTTTTGCCAATTGACAAACGTTATGGGTAAGTTTACTGAATATAAATTGCCGCTCAAAAGCATGCCGATAGGAGTCCAGAAGGTTGACTACCAGATAGGTAAGCAATTCTTTGTCAACATGGAGAACAACGATGTACGCAATGCCGATGTCAAAGTGCATCTCACTGTCGAGCACAAAAATGACTACTACGACATGCATTTCACTTTGACCGGCGAGGTAACGGTAGCTTGCGACCGTTGTCTTGACGACCTTGTTCTTCCTGTCGACACCACTTACCACATAATTGTCAAATACGGCGACGACTATCGCGATGACTCCGACGAGTATATGGAGATACCTTTCAGCGATGCGGATATCAATGTGGCTTACATGATACACGACACCATCGCCCTCGCAATCCCCATCAAGCACGTCCATCCGGCCGGCAAATGCAACCGAGCCATGAGTTCGATACTCAAAAAGCACCGCGCCACTTCGACCAATCCCGACGACGCCGAGATAGAAGCCGAGCTGATGGATGAAATCGACGACATCGACGAGGCACCGACCGATTCGCGCTGGGACAAGCTCAAGGACATCAACCTTGACTGACTCCCGCACGTGACAGCCTCCACCGACATTGACTTTTAAAACAACATAGATAATTACACAAAACAATAAAACAAAATGGCACATCCTAAACGAAAACAATCAAAGACTCGCACCGCCAAACGTAGAACTCACGACAAAGCAGCGATGCCTACATTGGCAGTATGCCCCAACTGTGGCGCATGGCACGTTTACCACTGTGTATGTGGCGAATGTGGCTACTATCGTGGCAAAGTCGCTATCGAAAAGGCCGCAGCCGTTTAATTTTGACGAGTTTCAGCAACTTGCCGTACTGATTGCCTGAGCCGCGCATATCCGCGGCCAAGGCTTGTCATATCCGAAACCACATCCCTCCCTCCCGTGTCAGCATATCCGGCGGCAATGCGGGGGTGATGTTTTTTCATAGCATGCGGTCATCTGTTCCGGCAGCCTCATCTGTCCGGATACATTATAAACCCGATGCACAAGCGGCAAATCATTCCAAACAGCTGACGTGTCAGAGCGCGGACGGCTATCACATTATTTACACTCCAATCAATATGGTAAACGCAAGAATATCAGGCATCGCCTCATATGTGCCCGACGACATTCTCGACAACGAGATGCTCTCCAAGATGGTCGACACCAACGACGAGTGGATCACTACCCGCGTCGGCATCAAAGAGCGCCGCATACTCCGCCTCGAGGGCGAAGGCTCCTCTTATCTCGGCGCCAAAGCTGTAGAAAAGCTCATAGCCGAAACCGGGGTTAATCCTGACGAAATAGAATTGGTGATTTGCGCCACCTCCAACCCCGACTACCGTTTCCCCTCCACGGCATCGGTAATCGTAGAGAAAACCGGCCTCAAGAACGCCTACGCCTACGACATCCAGGCAGCCTGTGCCGGCTTCATCGTGGCACTCGAAGATGCCACCGCCTACATCAAATCGGGACTGCGCAAAAAAGTCATAGTAGTTGCAGCCGAGAAAATGTCGTCGATGGTCAACTATCAGGACCGTTCGACCTGCCCCCTCTTCGGCGATGCAGCAGCAGCCGTACTCGTAGAGCCTACCGACGCACCTGTCGGAGTAATCGACGGCGTGTTCCACGTCGACGGCGCAGGCCTTGAGCACCTGCTCATGAAAGCCGGCGGTTCCGTCAAGCCCATCACCCACGAAGCTATCGACGCCGGTGAGAACTATCTCTTCCAGGACGGCCGCAACGTCTACAAAAACGCTGTCACCGACATGCTCACATCGTCACTCGACGTAATGAAGCGCAACAACCTCACCGTCGACGACATCGACTATCTCATACCCCACCAGGCCAACCTCCGCATCATCGAAGCCGTCAGCTCGCGCGCAGGGTTCCCCGCCGACAAAGTGCTTGTCAACATCGAGCACTACGGCAACACATCAGCCGCCTCGATTCCCCTTTGTCTCGACGAATACAAGACAAAACTCAAGAAAGGCGACCGCCTGTTGCTCACCGCATTCGGCGCCGGCTTCACATGGGGAGCCATGTATCTCATCTGGGATATGTAATCCGCCATTACGTCAATTAAAAAATATTTCCGAAAATAGCATCTTTTCAGGTGCTATTTTTGTTTTATACATAACGGAGATAAAAATCAGGAATATTTTTTATAGATTTGTAAATCATAAGTAACTGTTCAAAATTATTTTGATATTATGACGGAAGGATTTTTCAGGCGATTTCCATAGCGGAAGAAGGAGTGTAGCGAGCTACATGACTGATGACGATATGGAAAGCGCCTGAAAGACTCCGGCAGAATATTAAAATAATGAGAATGGTTAATAAGAAATAATTTTAAACAGTTACTTACTTAATATACAACAACATGGAAGAAAAACAGCATAAAGCGGGATTTGTCAACATCGTAGGCAACCCCAACGTCGGAAAATCCACACTGATGAACGACCTCGTAGGCGAACGCGTATCCATCATCACCTCAAAGGCGCAGACCACCCGCCACCGCATCATGGGCATAGTCAACACCCCCGACTACCAGATAGTATTTTCCGACACCCCCGGCGTACTATCCCCGAAATACAAACTCCAGGAAAGCATGCTCAGCTACTCCGAAGGCGCCCTCACCGACGCCGACATACTACTCTACGTCACCGACGTCGTGGAAGACCCGAAAAAAAACGCCGACTTCCTCGCCAAAGTAGCCAAGGAGAAAATTCCCGTACTGCTGGTAATCAACAAAATCGACCTCGTCAAGTCGCAGCAGGAACTCGAGGACAAAGTCGCCATGTGGAAAGAAATCCTCCCCAACGCCGAAATCTTCCCCACCTCGGCCAAAGAGCACTTCAACGTCAGCAACCTCATGGCCCGCATCGTCGAACTGCTCCCCCCATCCCCACCCTACTTCGGCAAAGACGCACTGACCGACAAACCGGCCCGCTTCTTCGTCACCGAAATCATCCGCGAGAAAATCCTGCTCAACTACGACAAGGAAGTGCCATACGCCACCGAAGTAATCGTGGAAAAATTCGAAGAATCCGACACCTCGATACACATCATGGCCGTCATCTACGTAGAGCGCGACTCCCAGAAAGGCATCCTCATAGGCAAAGGCGGCTCCATGCTCAAACGCGTCGGCACCGAAGCGCGCAAAGACATCGAGAAATTCTTCGACAAACGCGTCTACCTCGAACTGTTCGTCAAAGTCGAAGCCAATTGGCGCAACCGCGAGAACAAGCTACGCTCATTCGGATATATCGAATGACCCGCCGCTAACCCTTTGCTGATTTCAGAATTTTATGTTAAATTTGCACTTCAAACGCAAAAAATAAGACACCGTTATGGGACAACTTGTAGCAATTGTCGGACGACCTAATGTCGGCAAATCGACACTTTTCAACCGCCTGACCGAAAGCCGCACGGCTATCGTCGACGAGACTGCCGGCACTACCCGCGACCGTCAATACGGCAAAGTAAACTGGAATGGAAAAGAATTCTCGATCGTCGACACCGGCGGCTGGGTAGTCAATTCCGAAGACATATTCGAGGGAGAAATCAACAAGCAGGTAGCGCTTGCCATCGAACAGGCCGACGAAATACTTTTCGTGGTCGACTCGATGAACGGCGTCACCGACCTCGACGACCACGTGGCCGAGATACTGCGCAAATCCAAGAAACCTGTGCTCCTCGTAGCCAACAAAGTCGACTCCAACGACTGGCTCTACAACGTGCCCGAATTCTACGGACTCGGCCTCGGCGACCCCTACCCAGTTTCGGCAGTCAACGGATTCGGCACAGGCGACCTCCTCGACGACGTCGTCAAAAAGCTTCCCGTTCCAGAAAACGACATTGAGGAAGCCGTGGAAGACATACCCAAATTCGCCATCGTCGGCCGACCCAACGTAGGCAAATCCTCCATCATCAACGCCTTCATCGGCGAAGAGCGCAACATCGTGACCGACATCGCCGGCACCACACGCGACTCCATCTACACCCGCTACAACAAATTCGGCTTCGACTTCTACCTCGTCGACACCGCAGGCATCCGCAAGAAAGCCAAAGTCAACGAAGACATCGAATACTACTCCGTAATCCGTTCAATCCGCGCCATCGAAGCCTCCGACGTCTGCATCCTCCTTATCGACGCCACCCGAGGCATCGAAGCGCAGGATCAGAGCATCTTCTCCCTCATACAGCGCAACAAGAAAGGCCTCGTGGTATGCGTCAACAAATGGGACCTTGTCGAAAACAAGAGCCAGGCCGCAATCAAGACCTTCGAGACCGCCATACGCGAACGCTTCGCACCGTTCACCGACTTCCCCATCATCTTCACCTCCGCGCTCACCAAACAGCGCATATTCAAGGTGCTTGAGACAGCCATCGAAGTCTACAACAACCGTCGCCGCGTCATCCCCACCTCGCAGCTCAACAACTACCTGCTCGAGGCCATCGCAGCCTACCCGCCACCCGCCAACAAAGGCAAATACGTCAAAATCAAATACATCACCATGCTCAAAGGCGCGCAGATACCCACATTCATATTCTTCTGCAACCTACCGCAATGGGTCAAGGAACCCTACCGCCGCTACCTCGAAAACAAAATCCGCGAGCGCTGGGACTTCCACGGCACCCCCATAAGCGTCTTCATGCGCGAAAAATAACACGATACACCACAATATCCCAAATAAATACCGCGGCAACTGCACTCGCAGAGCCGCGGTATTTTAGTATGACGATGTTGCAAAACTCAAAATGTACGAACAAAATTGTAGGGACGCGATTCATCGCTATTAACTTACGTTGAGTTGATAGCGGGGGCGTCTCGCCCCCGTGGTAACTTTCAGTGTGTAAAGATAATACGCCCTCGCTATCTATACCATTTCCTGACCTGGCGAAAATTTGCCCATAGTCACCACATTTGTTTGATCCTGTATTTAAAGTCAATAAAGTTAATATCCTGAATCGTCCTGCTTCCCCAATTCCACACGATGTTTCCACCTTTTGTGGGTCCAGAGCCATATTGAGGGCTGGCGGCGTATGTTGCTTTCGAGCAGACGTGTGTAGCGCTCCGTTATATCGTCGGGAGCCATTGCCGATGCGTCGTCGGCGATAGGCACTATGCGCACGTGGTAGCGCCCGCGGTGCAGCTTCGTCATATCGAAATATACTACAGCCGCCCCGAGTTTCTGCGCTACCGTCGCCGTGCCAGTAATCATCGCCGTCGGATGGTTGAGCAGCATCGTTATATATCCCGGGTCATTGTGGCTCGGTTTCTGGTCGCTCATAAAACCGGTGAACGTCGTGATGCCCTCCTTGCGGCGCCGCAGAAGTTCGCGGAACACCGTCGCTTTCGCGTAGCATCGTGCACCGAACCGCTCGCGTATACGCAGCATATACGCATCCATCCATTTTGATTTCAGCGGACGGTACACCTGTGAGCGCTCGCTACCCGCCACGTCGGCCACCACGCCGAGCGACGTCACCCACTCCCAGTTGAAACAGTGCGAGAAATAAGCCACCACAGGCCGCTTCTCCTCAAGATAGCGCTCGACAATATCCAGGTCCTCATACGTGATGCGCGACCGTATCTCGCGCTCCGACATGCCGCCGAGCCTTATCGTCTCCACCATATAGTCGGCAAAGTTGAGATAGAAATCCTTTGCCGTCTCGCGCAGTTCCTCGCGCGTTTTCTCCGGAAAAGACTCAGCAAGGTTCTTCATCACAACCTTCCTGCGGTATCTCACCACATAGTACAGCAGCCCGTACATGGCGAATCCGAACGGATAAAGCACCCCCAACGGAAGATGCGACAGCAGCCACATACCGCCGTCACCTAATTTATATCCTATCCGCCTAAACATGACAACCTCCTCCCGTTTCTATAACAGTGCCCTTAACAGCCTCGCCCGCGGAACCCGCCTCGCCGAGCAGCACATCCACGATATGATTGTCAAGGCAGCCGGGAGCATCGACCGACACGCGTATGTAATTATCGGTGAAACCGCCCATCGGCATCCCCTCGGCCGAGTGCTCGAGCAGCACCTTACGCACCGTCCCGCCAAACTGCTTCGTGAAATCCGCCAACTTGGCATCGGAAAGCGCAATCATGCGCGCCGCGCGATGATGCTTCTCCTCCTGACTCACCACATGTGGTATCTCAAGCGCCTTTGTGCCCGGACGCTCGGAGTATGGGAAAACATGCAGGCACGAAATGGGCAGCGACTCCACGAACGCATACGAGCGCTCGAATTCCTCCGCCGTCTCGCCACGTGCACCCACGATAAGGTCCACCCCGATAAACGCATGCGGCATCACTTCGCGTATGCGCTCGATTTTGTGGCGGAACAGCGCCGTATCGTAATGGCGCCGCATAAGCCTCAGCACCTCGTCCGACCCGCATTGCAGCGGAATATGGAAATGCGGCATGAAACGTTTCGAATGAGCCACGAAATTGATAATCTCGTCAGTGAGCAGATTGGGCTCGATTGACGATATGCGGTAACGTTCGATACCCTCTACCTCGTCAAGTGCCCGGCAAAGGTCGATAAACGACTTGTCGGTACCCTTTCCGAAATCGCCGATATTGACACCCGTGATGACTATCTCCTTCCCTCCACGCGCAGCCACCTCGGCAGCCTGCGCCACGAGCGCGTCAATCGACGCCGAGCGGCTGCGCCCGCGGGCCCGCGGTATCGTGCAATATGTGCACCAGTAGTCGCAACCGTCCTGCACCTTGAGGAAATAGCGGGTGCGGTCGCCGCGCGAACACGACGGATTGAACGCATTCATCTGCTGCAGCGGCGTTATCAGGCATTGCGCATTATTGTCGGCAATCCAGCGGTCGATATATTCGGGTATGGAATTTTTTCTGTCGGTACCGGCCACGATCACCACCCCGGGCAGCGAGGAAGCTTCCTCCGCTTTAAGCTGGGCGTAGCAGCCGGTCACCACAATAGCCGCATCGGGATAGCGGCGGTGAAACGAACGTATCGCCTGACGGCACTTCTTGTCAGCCTCCCCCGTCACCGAGCAGGTGTTCACAAGAATAATGTCAGGGATCTCACCCTCATCGCACCGCATTATACCCCTTGCCTCCAGCATCTCCGCTATCGTGGAAGTCTCGGCAAAATTAAGTTTGCAGCCAAACGTATGATATAGGCAAAGCATTATCTGTCTCTATTTCAACAGTAGGGACGCGATTCATCGCGTCCGCACCATCTTTCAGTATTATTATCGTTATTGGTTTGCAAAACCCTGAATACGATACGAATATGCTTCGCCATCTTGTAGGGCTGCACCCCGGTGCAGCCGCAATATACTGATAATAAACCCAAGTAATCGGCTGCTCCATGGAGCAGCCCTACAAGATGACGATGCCGGCACGGGTTTTGAAACACCTACATATATTCCTCAGTCTTTCTTATTGAGGTCGGCGTTAGGTTCAGCCGGCTTGTCGAGACCGTGCTGACGCAGCAGCGCGTCGGCCGTAGGAGCCTGTCCGCGGAACTTTATGTAAAGTTCCATCGGGTCCTCGCTTCCGCCCGGCTCAAGGATATTTTCCTTGAACGAACGCGCAGTCTCCGGGTCAAACACGCCATTCTCCTTGAACAGCTCGAAACCGTCGGTATCAAGCACCTCGGCCCAGAGATACGTATAGTATCCCGACGCATAACCGTCGCTGCCGAAGATATGTTTGAAATACGGGCTGTGGTAACGGTATTCAACCTCGCGGGGCATGCCGAGCTCCTCCACCACCTTCTCCTCGAAAGCATTGATGTCGACATCACCGGTATAGTCCGTCAGACCGTACTGCAGGTCGAGATAGGAAGCAGCCACACGCTCAGCCATGTTGAAGCCGGCATTGTGGCGCGAAGCCGCCTGAAGTTTCTCAATAAGCGCATCGGGGATAGCCTCGCCCGTCTTGTAGTTGTGGGCATACTCCTTGAGCAGTTCCGGCTCGAGCGCCCAGTGCTCGGTAATCTGCGACGGCAGTTCCACGAAGTCGCGGTCGACAGCCGTGCCCGACTGGCATTTGTATTTCGCACGCGAAAGCATTCCGTGCAGTCCGTGGCCGAATTCATGGAACATCGTGGCCACGTCGTCAAGCGACAGAAGCGACGGAGAGTCGGCCGTCGGAGCCTCGAAGTTGCACACGTTGTATATGATGGGACGCACAGCCGTGCCGTCAGCCGCCACATACGACGGCTTCATCTCGTCCATCCACGCACCCTGACGTTTCGACGCACGGGTGAAATAGTCGGTCATGAACACAGCCACATGGTTGCCGTCGAGGTCGACCACCTCATATACCTTCACATCGGGGTGATACTTCGGCGCATCGGGCAACTCCTTGAATTTCACGCCATACAGTCTTTCGGCAAGCGTAAAGATACCCTTGCGCACCGAGTCCACCTCGAAATACGGGCGCACCTCATTCTCGTCAAGGTCATATTTCTTTGCTCGCACCTTTTCGGCATAGTAGTAATAGTCCCACGGCTCTATCTTGATTTTGTCGCCGCGGTCGTTGGCGAGCTGCTGCATTTCGGCAACCTCCTCTTTCACCTTGTCGACCGTAGGCTGCCACACCTGCATCAGCAGGTCGAGAGCGTTCTGCGGCGTCTTGGCCATGACATTGTCGGTCATGTATGACGCATAGTTGGGGAAACCGAGCAGTTTGGCCTTTGCCGAACGCACCTTAAGTATGTCGTTGATTACAGGATGATTGTTGTATTCGCCCGATGAAGCCAGCGACGTGTATCCGCGGTAAATGTCATGACGGAGCTGACGGTCGTCGGCATACTGCAGTACCGCCAGACGGCTCGGAGCATGGAGCGTGAACGCCCATTCCCCTTTGTGTCCGCGTTTCTCGGCCTCGGCCGCCGCAGTGGCCACAGCGCTTGCCGGAAGTCCGGCCAGACGCGCCTTGTCATCCACAAATACCGCAAAGGCATTCGTGGCGTTGAGCAGGTTCTTGTTGAATTTCAGGTACAGATCCGAAAGCTGAAGGTTGAGTTCCGACAGCTTCTCCTTGTCAGCGGCCGACAGGAGCGCCCCGTTGCGTACGAAGCTCTTGTAAGCCTCCTCGACAGCACGTTTCTGAGCCTTGTCGAGATTTTCACGGTGGTCATAGAGATACTTCACGCGGTTGAACAGCCCCTCGTTCATCGACACTTCGTCGGAATATCGCGACACCATCGGAGTCACCTCAGCGGCAATCTCCTCCATCGCCGGCGACGAATCAGCCTCCGATATACCGAAGAACACGCGGCTCACACGCTCCAGCGTAGCGCCCGCATCGTCCATAGCCACAATCGTATTCTCAAAAGTAGGCGTTTCGGGATTGGCCACAATCGCGGCGATATCCGCGCGAGCCTCCTCTATCCCCTTGGTGAACGCAGGCACATAGTCGTCAAGTATAATCTTGTCGAACGGCGGAATTTCAAACTGAGTATCATAAGGCGTCAGAAACGGATTGACATGCCCTGCAGCCTGCGCGCCCCCCGCAAGAGGAGAAGCGATAGCAGCTGCCAACATTGCAGTGACTATTTGCTTTTTCATTATATCTGTGTAATTGATTTATTTATCGTGTTGATTGATTTATTCCTTTAAAATACAAATTTACAGAAATATTTCCACAAAAACAACACAAATTCATACATCAGCAGTAAGAAAACTAAAGAATACGAAAGCCGTAGCTCGGACTCCCCAAAACGCAATTCTAACCAAGTGCCGACGCGTCAGCGGAGGACGGGGCACAAGCAATATGTAGAGTCGAGCCCGGGGTCCGGGCGAATGCGTACCCATAAATTGAAAATTTTTCACCCTTACTGTTAGATTTCATTCCCCCGTCGTGTCCCTATAGAAACCAAGAACAAAAAAACAGTCATGAAAAAATTATTTGCCTCCCTCCTGATGCTCGCCATCGCCTCCTTCTACATGAATGTCAGCGCACGTCAGTTCAACCCAGTCACCGTCACCAATATCGCCGGCGAGAAAGTCACCCTCCCGCTCCGTACCCCCTGCATCGTCACCTTCTATTGGGAAAACTGCCACTGGTGCCACAAGGCCATGGACTGTATCCGCGACACCGAACGCGAAGTGCGCGACTACCTCGGCGAAGAAATGCCCATAATCGATATCTGCTGGCACTCCCCGAACTACTTCATCGCCTGCTACGACTCCGAAGATGAAAAGCAGCGCATTATCCAACGTTTCATCGACAACCGTTGGGAAACCTCAAAACTCTATTTCATCGACGGCTGTAAAGCCTTGTACAATTACCTCGCTCAATATGATTTGCACGAAGTCCCGGTCATAATGGCAATCGGCAGTGACAACGATATTCGTCAGACCATCGTCGGCTACAAACCCACCCTAAGCGAAAAACTCTACGACATCATCTTCAACATCTCCGCCGCGTTCTAAATACTTTTTATTATCTTTACAACCCATGGCAAAGAGCAAACAATACATCCCCGAAAACTACAGTTACGGCATGGACCACGAGTACATCGACCTCGGTCTCTCGGTAAAGTGGGCCACATGCAATCTCGGCTCATACCTTCCCGAAGAACCCGGCGATTACTTCGCCTTCGGCGAGACTGATCCCCGACAGCATTTCGACAGCGAACTTTACACCCCTCCGTACATGGAAATCGCCGGCAGCGACCGCGACATGGCACGCGCCAACTGGGGCGAGCCCTGGCGCCTCCCGTCAAAGGAAGAGTTTCAGGAACTTATTGACCGATGCGAGTGGACATGGATAAACAAAGAGCCTTGCAGCGGATACATCGTGACAAGCAAAGTCAACGGAAATTCCATCTTCCTCCCCGCCGCAGGATATAAATGGTGGGCGCCGTTCGATGGCTGCGAGTCAGCCGAAGATTTCACGCCGCAATTGGAAGACTTTGGCTCTGCCGGCGATTACTGGAGCTCAGCCGCTAACGGGTGCCATGCCTGCGCTCTCATCTTTGAAGCTGCGGAAGTTTGCCTCTCCGAAACGGGCGGAGACTCCGGCTTCTCCGTCCGCCCGGCACGGCTCTTTCATTTAAGACAAAAATAGAGACATAGCCCCCCCTTACCCGGTTC
>CAJLWO010000069.1 GCA_905210435.1 uncultured Bacteroidales bacterium | reverse complement strand
ACCGGGTAAGGGGGGGCTATGTCTCTATTTTTGTCTTAAATGAAAGAGCCGTGTTGCTTCTGTCTCTTTTTAAATCCTGTACCGCAAAAGAGCTCCGCAACTGTCACTTAGCTCGGTAATTATTTCCAGGCACCGTTTTTCCGGCATTTTTATTCTTCGGCCTACGGCTATGAAATCACCGGCGGTCGGTTTGCCGGTTCCGTTGACAGAGGTAGCATGCTGGCCGTTGTATCCTTCGGTACAGAGTGTCAAGTCGTAGGCCGGAGCCAATTGCCAGCGCCATTTTCCTTCTGTATCCTTCGAGATGAGAAAACTGAAATTTTTACAATGGTCGTCTTTATTTTCAGTCAGGTAGTTGAATACCATGCGGCGGAACATCTCTTCGACTTCTTTTGCGCTTTGAGTCAGATAGCCCGTCAGTGCCAGCAGGTTGCTGTAGTCTAATACCGGGGTCGACAGCGAGATTCCAAGCAATGCTCCGGCCGTGGCCACATGAATGCGTTCGCCTGCCGGGGTCAGGTCAAAACGTCTTGTAGCGAAATATCTGTCGTTAAGCAATCTGAAATCGGGTACATCAATACCGCATCTGCGTGCCACCTCATTGTAGTGATACTCACGGAGTCCTATATCCGTATCGTCGTAAGTATGTCTGAATTTTACGAGCCAGTGCCCTTCACAGTCCGAAAATACGGCTTTCGGGCGACACCCCCCGCTGTTACCGCTGTTGTAAAGGAGGAGGCCTGCGTCTTTGTCCTGTTTCTCCCTCAGTACTTCAAGAGCCTTGGCCTGCAGGATGTCGAAATCGAGAACTTCTTTTTCTGTTGCGACCGGTCGTTGCGGCTGATAGGTCAGCGCTCCCATTCCGCTGTTTCCTATTATGCTGAGCCTGTCAAGGGCTGAAAGGTTACGGTCGTCGATGCCCTCCCTGAGGAGAGCCTTATGGAGGAGATAGCGTCCGTAGCCGTCGGGCAGACTGTCTTCAAAAATACCGAAATTGCCATAAAACGGCTGTGGACGGGCTATGAAAAGCTCCGGGCGCAGAGGAAGTTCGAGCGGTGATATGCTGAATCCTTCTCCAAGCCATTGTTTGCTGTATTCGAAAACGCACAGTTTGCGGTCGGGAGTAAAGCAGAGAGTGCCTACCTCCTTGTCATGGTATCCAACAGTAAGTTTGTCAAGGCTTTTCATGATTTATGCGCTTTTTTCTTGCCGGTATTTTTGTGAATCTGAAGCAGTTCATCCATAGTGGAATACTTCGCCTCGTTGAAAATGTTTTTTATTTCCGACGTGTATCCCAAGGCAACTGCTATGCCAATGAGATTTTTCAGCGAGATAAGTCCTTTTTGCTCGAATCGTACGATATTGCTGAGTGCCACTCCCGATTTTTCGGCAACCTGAACCCGAGTCATGTTTTTCTCGATACGGCGTTTGCGGAAATCGTTGGCGATATTCTTCGCAATATCATCGCTGTTTTCAAATGCGAAGTTATCTAAAATTGATAATATATTATTCATATATCGATAAAATAAGCTTTAACTGATAAAATATTATCATTTTGTAAAGATATGCTTTTTCTGTTGATAAAACAAATTCATACGCTCTTTAATCATTTAATTTTTACAGAAACTGCGGGGATATGTAACTTTTTTGTTATTTTTGCGTCTAATAGAAAAACAATTTTAATATTTCAACGATAAAATCCGAAATTATGAAAAAGATTCTGATGTTGATGATTGTGGCACTCGCTGCAGTCACTGTTAAGGCTATCAATGTTGACGAGGCTTACAACAAACTTACCGAAATCCCGGGCGCGGCTCTTTCCGACGTACCTGAATATGACTGTACAAAAGAGGGTATGGACTGGGGCAAGGTAGTGATGTTTATCGGAGCTTCTCCCGCCACCGCCGCCGAAGTGCAGAAAGTGCTTGCCGAAATCACCGACCCCGTCGTAGTCGATGAGAAAGCTCAGGACAACAACCATGTGGTAGGCTACGCTGCAAAGCAGGAAGACGGCCGCACACGCGCTCTCGTAAGTGTCAACATGCCCGGTGCCGGACTCGTGGTAGTCTACGCCCAGGGTGGCGACGACGTTGTATCAGGCATGAACATCAACTGATAGCGTCAGCAATGGCAATTAATGACAAAGGCGTCATTTTCTGAGCGAAAATGACGCCTTTGTTGTCTCGTTGCAATTATCAGTATTGCTCGTTGGCGTTGGGGAAGTCGCCGTCCTTGACGTCGTTGATGTATCCCTTTACAGCCGAGTCGATGACTGTGGCGAGGTCGGCGTAGCGACGCAGGAATTTGGGGGAGAATCCTTTGTTGATGCCGAGCATGTCGTGCATCACGAGCACCTGTCCGTCGCAGCCGTTGCCCGCTCCGATGCCGATGACCGGTATGGTGAGTTCCGATGCCACGCGTGCAGCCAGTGCGGCCGGTATCTTTTCGAGCACGAGGGCAAAGCATCCTATCTCCTCAAGCATCTTGGCGTCGCTGATGAGTCGTTCGGCTTCGGCTTCCTCTTTGGCGCGCACGGCGTAGGTGCCGAACTTGTTGATTGACTGGGGTGTGAGTCCCAAGTGTCCCATCACGGGAATGCCCGCGCAAAGTATGCGCTCGATTGATTCGCGTATCTCGGCTCCACCTTCCATTTTTACGGCTTCGGCATTCGATTCCTTCATGATGCGGATAGCTGAGGCAAGAGCCTCTTTAGAGTTACCCTGATAGGTGCCGAACGGCATGTCGACCACCACAAGAGCACGGCTAACACCTTTTACAACGCTCGATGCGTGGTATATCATCTGATCGAGAGTCATCGGCAGGGTAGTTACGTTGCCGGCCATGACATTTGATGCCGAGTCACCTACGAGTATCACATCCATTCCGGCTTCGTCGATGAGGCGTGCCATCGAATAATCGTAGGCCGTAAGCATGGCTATCTTCTCGTTGCGGCGCTTCATTTCTGTAAGCCGCAATGTAGTGACTTTACGCTGATTGTCAGTTGTATTTGTTGACATATATACGTGATTTTATGTAATTATTTATGCATAAATGAATATATCGGGAATATTCGGCACAAAGGTAACATATAAATCAACACCATTGAATGAAAATGTAAAAAATTTGCCGATGGGGAAACTTTATCGGAGAAAAACTCGTATCTTTGAGAAAATAAAATCTTAAATATACGATGAAAATAATAAATTTTGACAAGGGAAATTCCCTTATAAGCCAGTATATGTCGGAACTGCGCGACGTCAACATACAGAATGACCGTCTTCGTTTCCGCCGCAATCTCGAGCGCATAGGCCAGATTATGGCGTTTGAAATATCGCGCACGCTCAACTACAAGGAGGTCGATGTCACCACACCTCTCGGAGTGTCGAAATGCCACCGCATATCCGATCCCGTTGTGCTCGCCACCATATTCCGTGCGGGAGTACCGTTCCATCAGGGTTTCCTCGAATATTTCGACAATGCGGAAAACGCATTCGTGTCGGCCTACCGCAAATACAAGGAGAAAGAGAATTTTGATGTCTGCATCGAGTATCTTGCCTCGCCCAACCTCGAGGACAAGATAGTGGTGATAGCCGACCCGATGCTTGCCACAGGCGCCTCGATGGAGCTGAGTTACCGCGCATTGCTCACCAAAGGCACCCCGCGTCACATCCACGTAGCATCCGTAATAGCCTCGCAGCGCGCCATCGACTACATCTCCGAGACCTTCCCCAAGGACCGCACCACAATCTGGGTAGGCGCAGTCGACGAGCACATCAACGACCACTCCTACATAGTCCCAGGCCTGGGTGATGCCGGCGACCTCGCCTACGGCGTAAAGGAGTAACCGATATAACCTGTGTATAATTCGCTATTTATAAGCATAAAATGGCGCCCGCAGGTCGCCGATTTAGCAATAACCGGGTACGCCGTAGCTTGCGGAGGCGTGCCCGGTTTTGGTATCCCTCAGTCTTAGGCGCCCGTAGGCCGCCGATTTTTAGAGGGTGTCTCATGACAAAAGTTAAACACTGAGTCGAAAATTTTGTTATGAGACACCCTCTTATTCTCCGAGGATTTCAGTATACTCGGGGAATCCGGCTTCTATAAGGAAATTACGGTATTCTTCCTTGAAATCAAATTGTTTATGGTGCTCAGGTTGATTGATTATGTATTGTCGCCGCGTTTCACGAGAAGATGCGTCTACCGTGAAAATGCCATAACCGTCAGCCCATCTTTCCCAGTTAGGGAAATGAGGGTTTACACGCATAAATTTGCTGCTTTCAGTTTTCAGCAGCCTTATGAAATCAGCTATTGCCAACTTGGGCGGGATATCGCACAATATATGGACATGGTCTGGCATTCCGCCTATGCGTCGTACGTAAACTTCACGGGAACTCGCAAAATCATACATGAATTTGTATAATTCACGCTCATGGTCATGCGAAATGACACAGTGTCGTTTATATGTGCCAAAAATGATGTGATAAGTTAGGGAAACATGACTCATGTCCAAATATAATCACATTTCGGACATTATGCAAAAAATACTTAAACTAAATCGGCGGCCTTCGGGCGCCTCCAATTGAGATGTATCATAACCGGGCACGCCTCCGCAAGCTCCGGCGTACCCGGTTACTGTTAAATCGGCGACCTGCGGGCGCCATTTCTTTACGAAAAACGCATTGACTCGCGTTCATGTAAGTAGGATGTTTATTTTGTATTGGGGGTGGCTGCCGTTTACCTTGTGTTGCGGGGGTGGTGGGTGAGGATTTCTTCGCGGAGGAATGAGCGGTCGAGGTGGAGGTAGACTTCGGTTGTGGAGATGGATTCGTGGCCGAGCATCTGCTGGATGGCACGGAGGTTGGCTCCCCCTTCGAGGAGATGGGTGGCGAAGGAGTGGCGCATGGTGTGGGGCGATATTTCCTTGTTGACTCCGGCTGCTTCGGCGAGGCCGCTCACTATGTAGTATATCATCATGCGGGTGAGGCGTCCGCCGCGGCGGCTTACGAACAGTATGTTGCTTTCGCCGGGTTTGATGTTTATGTCGCCGCGTACTTCCATGTAATCCTTTATTGCGTCGATTGTTGCCTGTGCCATCGGTACAAGGCGCTCTTTGTCGCCTTTGCCCCGTACTATCACGTATTGGTCGTCGGCGTAGATGCGTGAAATCTCGAGGTTGATTAGCTCCGACACTCGCAGTCCGCAGCCGTAGAGTGTCTCGATTATGGCGCGGTTGCGTATACCTTCGAATTTCGACATGTCGATGGCGTCAATCATGGCGTCGATTTCCCCGATTGACAGCACTTCCGGGAGCTTGCGTCCGATGCGTGGGCCTTCAAGCAGCTCGGTAGGGTCCGTGTCGATGTAATCCTCGTGTACAAGCCACCGGAAGAAGGATTTAACGCCCGAAATAATACGTGCGAGGGTGCGCACGGCGATGCCGAGGTCGTAGCAGTCGGCGGCAAACTGCTGCAGGTCGGTGAGGGTGATGCGGTCGACGGCCAGTCCGGTGCTGCTGCAATAGTTGAGCAGTTTGCGCACGTCCTCGCCGTAGGCTTCGACCGTGTTGGCCGACATGCCGCGTTCAAGACGCAGATGCATCGTGAAGCGGTCGAGCAAATCTCCGGCTGATGGTAATACGCGCCCCAAGATAATGACGGATTATTTGATGACTATTTTGAATGACTGCCGTGGCAAGTGGCTGAAACGGCATATTATGCCCGTGCGGCGGTCGCTGAAATCCATACCGCGGCTGCATGTGGCCGTCACACGCTTCCAGAGGCTTCGTGACGGCTCTTTGTTTATCCGGGTGATGATGCACACGGGCGAACCGTTGTCGCGCTCCAAGGGGCTTCCGGCGGCTCCTGCGACGGTCATGTCGGGTACGACCGTAATGTCGTCACCGACAACGCTAATGTCGCGTCCCGTCGCCTTGATGATGCGCCTGAGCCTGTCGTCGGAATCGGAATATACGGCGATGGTCGCCGGCTTTAGATACTCGATGCAGCGGAGCATCAGGGACGCGAAGTGCAAATCATCGCCGGTGAGGCCTTCAAGCAGCTTTTCATGGCCTGCCGCGCCTCGTCGGGAGAGTACTTCGGTCACGAACGAGTAGGCGAAAGGGGAGTGGATGCCGAATCCACCCGCGCGCCAGCGCCGTTTGGGCCACGTGATTGTCCTGCGGAACGATATCATTCGTTATCCTTGTCCTTTTTACAGCCTGTCAGACTGCATATTATGGCGGCGACCGCCAGCAGGTATATCATGATTATGGCTACGGTGGCAATGGTGACGGTGGTGTGGACAGATGCCGGGTCGAATGTCATGGTTATCTCATGCGTTCCGGCGGGGATTGCCATAGCGCGGAGCACGTAGTTGACACGTCCTATCTCGGCCGGTTTGCCGTCGATGGTAGCTTCCCAGCCCCACGGGAAATATATCTCGGAGAATACGGCCACGCGCGGCGATGATGCGGTCGACTTATATGTCAGGCGGTCGGGCGCGTATGATGTCTCGACTATTACGTCGGTGCTGTCGCCCGGAGCGGCATTGCCGAGTATCGCGGCCATAGACTTGTCGGCTACGGCTTCATATTCGGGAGCGAGCGCCGTGAGGGCGTTGAGCTCGTCGTTGGCATTGTCGACATATCGTATATTGTCGATGAACCATGCGTTGCCGAGTGCGCGGTCGTTGGTATAGAGCTGTCCGTCACCGACGATATAGCGTGCGTTGAGCATGTTGAGTACAGGCTCGGATGATATTGCGCCGGAGTTGATGAGGTCGTTGTAGCGGCCGAGTTTGGCTGCGTGGTAGCCGCCTATCATTTTGTGGAAATAGGAGGGACCGGCATCGCCGAAGCGGTCGAAATCGGCCACGCGGTAGTTGGGGTCGGTGTCCTGAAGTATATCGCGGTCGATGGCCGTCGGCTCGATGGCTTCGGTTGCGGCGCTGAGTTCGGGCACGAAGAAACTGTCATGGCTGAGGTAGCGTTTGTTGACGGTGTAGAGGTCGGCAAAGACCAGTATGCCGATTGCGCCTAACGATACCATTGTGCTGTATTTCTTGTCCTTAAGCAGGTTGAAACGCCATATGCCTACCGCGCCGAAACCTAAGAGAAGGTAGATGAGCGAACGCACGCAGTCTTTTCTGACAAGCGACAGATGCAGCTCCTCCACGGCACGGCGTACCTTGGGATTCTCAAAACTTGCCTGCGCGATGACTTCGTCGTCATAGCCCTGATATGTGAGCTGCCGGGCAATCATCTGCGATGTGCGCTGTTCGGTCATTTCGTTGTAGCCTTTGCCGAATATTCCGGGGTTGAGCACGCCTAAGAGGCAGATGATGCCGACGATGCCGAATCCGGCGGCAATGGCTATATCACCTTTCTCTTTCAGGAATTTGGCGGGTTTGGGTTCCGGGAGATTGCTTTTGGCCGGAATTGCGGGCTGCAGGCGCGGAGCGGGATTGTAGAGGCGGTAGAGTCCGAGCACGGCAAGCATCGGTATGATGAACTCGGCTACTACAAGAATGCTTTCCACGGTGCGGAATTTGCTGTACATCGGCACCATGTCGATAAACAGGTCGGTGAGCCACTGGCAGTTGCGTCCCCACGACAGCATGATGGTGACGAGGAGCACGAACAGTAGTCCACACTTCACGGGCCCGCGCACGACCACGCATCCCATTATGAACAGGGCGAAGATAATGACGCCCACGTAGACTGGACCGTTGGTCATCTCAGGCTCTCCGAAATACTGTGTGGAGTAGTTGAGGTAGAGGTCGACGAACGGGTCGTCGGTATATTTTTCGGCTCCGTCGAGGTCGGCAAGCGACATAGGTTTCAGCTGTCCGGCTGCGGGACGTATGGATGCGCCCCCTTTCACGTCGGGGATAAAGAGGGAGAATGTCTCGCTGCGTCCGTAGGAGTATTGGGTGATGTAGTCGCGTTTCAGGCGGTCGGCGGTAGCGGGGTCATTGTTGTCGACCTCGCTCTGCTCGCGCTGCGTCTCTTTGGCGTATTTCGACGTATGGTAGATGGAGGGGAGGTTGGCGCAGATGGCAAGCGCGGCGGCCACGGCGAGTGCTCCGGTGGCTTTGCACCAGCGTTTCATATCTATCATCTCCTTGGTACGCAATGCCTTGACAAGGTATGCCACGACGAGTATGCCGATGACGAAGCAGAAGTAGTAGGTCATCTGTATGTGATTGGCATTGAGCTGCATCATGGCAAAGAACGATGCCATTGCCGCGCCGGCGAGATAGCGTCCGCGGTAAGCGAGCATGATGCCTCCGATTGTCGGCGGTATGTAGGCGAGGGTGACGAATTTCCATATATGTCCGGCACCGATGATTATTACGAAATAGGTGGAAAATCCCCACGCTATCGCGCCGATAAGGCCATACTCCCACCGCACTCGCATCGCCATCATCATTATCATGAACCCGACCATCATCATGAACAGCAGGTTGGAGGGGGAGGGGAGACCAAGGCCGTAGACCTTGGTAAACCATGCGAAGAGCGAGTTGGATGGATAGGTGGGCGCTATCTGGAACGTGGGCATGCCGGAGAACAGCGCGTTGGTCCAGCGGCTTTGCTGTCCGGTGGCTTCCTCATACAGCTTTATTTCCTGTCCGTTGGCCATGCCCTGCAGCATATCGTGCTGGCGCAGGTCGTTACCCTCGAAATTGTCGGGATAAAAAAATGCGACGGAAATAATGGCCATGATGACCACTGAAAAGAGGAATCCGCGAGTCTGGCGGCTCCGTATAAACTCAATCAATCCGGATTTGATACCGGCTAATGACGGCAATTGCATAACTATTATAATATTAATATCCCACAAAGTTACTAAATTTAATCGACACATAATCCCCTCTCCGCCAAAATCTCACCACACCAACCGAACAAAGCCCCTCCCGAAATAAAAAAGCAACCATATAACCCGGTTAAATGTTAATATTCGGGGACAAGCTCATCAAGTGATGGTGGAGGGAGCAGATTTTGTTTTCTATTGTCAGATTTTATCGCTAACTTTGCCATGTTATGCCGTGATTATTAGTGATTTAACTGCAACCCAAATTTACAAAATATTCATGACATGACAAAGGCTTTCAAGCTGAAATTCAGCGCGAAAGCCTTATTTTTTTTTCAGCCTGTGTAGACTATAAAAAGAGACTGCCAAAACTTGTTAGACAGCTTCCTACACTGATAACTGACACTTTATGTTGTGGGTGTCTACCGAAGAGTTATCCCGTCTACTTGAGATGCAGGCGGTATGCCTTGCTCGGCACCCCTTCATACGTGTAATGCTCAATCAACGCGAAACCGCATTTCTCAGCCACTCGCCGGGAGGCTGCGTTGACGGCATCGACCGTAATCAGCAGCGAGTGAAGTCCCATTACGTCGCGGCAATATCCTATCAGGGCGAAGAGCGCCTCCGTGACCAGTCCGCGGTTCCAGTACGGGCGGCCTATCCAGTAGCCGACTTCACGTTCGAAAGGTGCGGGGTGATAGTGTTCGGATGTCTCAGGTACGAGACCGATGCATCCGATTGCCTCGCCCGACTCCTTGAGCTCGACGGCAAATGAATATGGATTGGGAATGAATATCTGCTCTATCACTTCGCGGCTCATAGCCAATGAGGTATGCTGCGGCCAAAGAGCCAGCTCACTTACCCTTCGGTCGGAAGCATATTTATAGAGCGCGTCCGCATCCTCCACGCGCCAATGGCGCAACAGCATCCGTGATGTCTCAATCATATCATTCCAATTATTTATCGTTCACCATAAAGTCGACAGCAAGCGCGACGGCATTGCGGAATGCCGTCTCTTGTCCCGGAACAGTTATAAACAGATGGACAGCTTCGGGAAATTCTATTCTCCGGACTCTTCCGGCGGCTTTTGCTGCAAATTCCTTACCCTGGTCACACAATATATCGCGTCCGGCGGCTACAAGAAGCGTCGGCGGCAATTGTCCGAGAGCCTTTCCGTCGCACAACCCTACGCTTATACGCGTGTCGGCGGCATCCCCGCTTCCTGTGTAAGCGCGGTTGAACTCCTCCATAATCCCGGCATCAAGACCGTAGCCTACGCCGTAGTCACGCCATGAAGCGTAATTGTCATCAAAAGCCTTGGTAACGGGATAGAACAGCAGAAGTGAGTGCGGCATAATATCACGCCGGGCAGTGAGGGCAACGGCTATCGCCAGATTGCCGCCCGACGAGTCGCCGCCTACCGTGATGCGATGCGGGTCGATATTGAGCGATGCGCTGTTGGCGACCGCATAGTCGAATGCCTCGATACAATCATTGAGGCCGCAGGGAAAGGGATTTTCAGGTGCAAGACGGTAGTCCACCGCAAGGACTTTAACAAGCCCGGAAGCCGCCAGTTCATTGCAGAACCGTCCGCAACTGTTAATGCTGCCGAATGTCCATCCGCCCCCATGCAGATAAACAAGCAGCGGCAACGGCTCGCCCGTATAATCCTTCGGTTCAAAGAGACACAATCGGTCATTCAGCATTTTAGCCGTGACATTGGGGGATATTGCCGGAGGATGATTTCTTGCCTGTCTCACCTGCTGCAATGCACTGCAATCGCCGGCAATGGCATCACGTATGGCCGCTGCCTGCCGCTGCTGCATATCGGGAGGCAATCCCTGCAGAAACCGGTCAGCCTCGACGCGCATGGCGCTGTCGCGAGGCGATACGGAGGCGTCGCCCGACGCATACAATGCAGCCGCTAAAGCGCACATAGAAATTATGTATCGTAATTTAAACATACCGTTCGCCGGGGGATTATCCGAACAATTCGCAGAATCCCCGCTTGTTGAACAGATAGTACATTTCGATGCGCTTGGGAGTATCGTTTTCAAGCAGCGTAAGCAGTTCTTTAGCGAACTCAAGTGTGGCTGAGCCGTTAGCCGTAACGATATTCCTGTCGCTGACAGCCTGGGCATGGACGTATCCGTCGTGATTGGTGTAATTGTCGCCGCCCCACAGTCTGAGTTGCTCCAATCCGTTGCCGGTATGCTTCACATCATTCAGGAAACCATGCTTTGCCATGAACGAAGCGCCGTTACAGATTGCTCCTACAATCTTGCCGCCGGCGATGGCCTGACGCACTATCGGCACGACGCGGTCGGCAACCGGCGTGCTCCATCCGAAACCGCCAATCAGCACAATCGCCGCATAATCATCGGGCATCGTGTCAAAAGAATAATCGGGCAACGTGCGGAAACCGCCTATCGACTTCACAGGCTCCATCGTCGGCGCCACAACCTTATTGACATATTTCGGCATCTCTTTCAGGGCATATTCATCGGAAGCGATAGCCTGCGAAAGATACACAGCCTCATGCGCGGCATAATCCGGCAGAAGTATATAAAGAATTTCGTTACTCATAGTCTTTGTTTACTTTTTTCTATTGCAAATATACTATTTTTCGGGGAAATTAAACCTACAGCACTGCACCACGTCCTGGTAGAAACTGAGATATTGTGCAGGCTAAAAATGTGTATTTGTCACGGCTCTTTCATTTAAGACAAAAATAGAGACATAGCCCCCCCTTACCCGGT
>CAJLWO010000068.1 GCA_905210435.1 uncultured Bacteroidales bacterium | reverse complement strand
TCTCGGCCGGTCTCTCAAAGTTCGTTTGAGGTCATTAACCGAATATCCCTACTTATCTGGATTATATATCCGATGTTAATTCTCTAACCGAATATCCTGACATTGCAATTACATATAACAAGCAACGATTGGATGAAATATATTTTTCTTTAGATACAAATCCCGGGGAAAAATATGATTTTGTTTCCTTAGCAATCAGAGATTTGCTTATAGGATTGGGGATTTCACATTCTTACGTATATAATCCTGTAACGAACGGATTACAGAATCCTTTTCAAGAAATGACGCCATTTGAATGGTATATAGATAAAAAGCTGGGGAATAATGGAGATGCAGTTGCCAGATTAGCAAATGCAACCAAAGGGGAATTCTCTTTAGGTTCCCTTAAATTATTCGCACCAACGACATGGATTAATGGAGTATCTCTAAGATATTTTATCCCACAAGATAACAGTTGCGTCTCAAAAATCTTGTCTTATGATTTCTGCAAAGGAATGGTAACCAGATCGCTCAACGATAATTATTCTTATTTTATTTTTAGGGAATTATTAGGATGGAAATACAGCTTTCCGGTATCAACATCTACACCTTCATCTTCGGCTGCGGGTAGTACATCTCTGTTTATGCCATACAATGGCACATTCAATATAGACGATTGTGAAACTATGGGGATTCGTTCGGAAATTGACTATCAAGCATCAAAATATAAGACTAATAGTCTGTCAAGAAGTTATAGCGCAGAACTTGAACAATACATTGAGCAATTCTTCCCATTTCTTAATGATGGTGAATTCGACTATTCATCGGGTGTTTCAGTTTCCATTTTGAAAAAAAACGGGACATGGGATTTAGTCCAGTTTATTCCGGTTTACGTACCAGACATGGAAGTAACATTCAACATGCAGGATTGGACATTTCATTTCAGCAATGAAGAATATGCCCGTACAGTTGACGGATATCTCAAAGCAAGGATAACTAAGAAATTCATGGATAATTTCGGCAAGACAACAATTAGTTCTACATTTATTGTATTAGGTTATTTGCCGCAAAAAGTAGGCATAAATTTTTCATATACAGATACTACAGTCAATGAAATGTCAAGAGTCGCTGCAACTAATAAAAATATCCGGTTATATTTTTCTGACACAGAGGGTATAGACCGAATTGTGCTTGAGCGTCTTAGAGAAGGTTTCAGAGTTCCTAGTAAAATTGAAATAACCGATATAAAAAAAGGGTATTACGATACAACAATTGATCGCAATACAACTTTTACAGCCGTCGGATATAATGAAAATGGCCATACCCGTGGGGTGCCTGTCACTGTTGAATATCAACCTGCAAGTGTGACTGCCGCTTTGAGTTTTGACTTGCAGAATGATGCTATTATGGTGAAAGCGGGAGATGAGGCTGTCGATAATTGCAATTACAGCATTGCTCCGCTTAGTGCTGCGAGACAGCAAGCCGGTCGAAACGGGATGACGAACGGCGCAATTGACATATCCACGTTGGCCGATGGATTGTATGTGCTGACTGCCATTGACGAAAAGTCAGGACTGCAGGGCACATTCAAATTCCGTAAATAGTGCAATATACTGTCGGGTCACATTCTTATAAATCAATATAAAATGTGTCCCGGCAGTTTTATTTTGATAATAATATTTAAATTTTACCGTTAAATAAGTAATAACAGGTCAAAGACGGATTCAACAGCACTATTAGCGGATTAAAATTATATTATTGTGAAAAGAGTATTTCTATCATCGGTATTGGCAATTACAGCGTTTACCTTGCCCGCTTTTGCTCATGATTGTGCCGACACTACATTTTCCGATACTTTCATCGAAACGAGTGAAGACACTCTTAGCCCATACGTAATAAGCATATCGGGCGATGAGGTTCACGATAACGGACGTGCGTCGGCCTACACATCACATTGTTTCAGGATAAATACTGATGATTTACCCGGCAATGCTGCTATTGATAATCCTGAATGGACACTGGAGCTACCGCTTGCCGACGGCGAAATACAATCATTAAAACTGGCCGACGACCACCTGTCATGTACTACCGCTCCCATCGAAAACCAGGAAATCTACGAAATCAATTCCAAAGGCGCTATCGAGGCTCGATTAAAATTCAGATGCACAATCGACGGGGCTGAATCCAATGCATCATTCAATATATATTTTGAGTTAAGGCCGTTTATTGAGTATGCTGTCATAGACAGGATTGAGGACAATGCCCCACTCGATTCGTACAATGCGTATTACACTGTCAAATATCTGGGTACGGACCGTATACAGGTATATGTAGAACAGGAATATTCATCAAAAGTAGACTTCAGTTACATAATCGAACCGTATATCGCAAAGGGAGTTGCCAATCATATAGCCACTCCGTACTATGCATGGATTGATTTTATAGCTGAAAACAAGTATGGCAAATATGTCTATACGATTGAATTGATGCCATACGGGGTAGTCTCCGACAATTCGGGCCCTGCCGACGATTTTGCGGGAGTACGCTCAGTCGGGATTGACGAGCCGACCGATTGCCGGTATGAAGTGTATGATATTTCCGGCATATATCTCGGACAATTTGCTGAATTATCAGATATAAGAAATATCCCTAACAAAGGAATACTTATAGTAAGACGCATCAGCAAAAACAATATCGAGATCTTTAAATTTCTCAATAAATAATACTACACTGTCATCAAATCTCCTGTTCTATCGGATAGTGCAATATCCCTCCTGTTCTACTGTGCTATTGTTGAAAAACAAGCACAAAAATGATTATTTGATTTGAACAGGAGTACAGTAGGACAGGAGATTATCTTATATAAAGCCAACATCTCCAAAAACGGCTTTTATGTTCAATCAATCGGTTATTCCGTTAAGCCATAGGGCGGAGGAGGCATCGGAAGGCATGCGCCAGTCGCCGCGGGGCGAGAGGCATACGCTGCCTACTTTGGGGCCGTCGGGGAGGCAGGAGCGTTTGAACTGCTGGTTGAAGAAACGGCGGAAGAATACCTTTATCCATTTTTCTATTTCTGCTTCGCGAGAGGGGAACGCGCGGCATGCAAGATACTGTATCTTTTCGGGAGTGAAACCGTAGCGGAGGGTGTAATAAAGGAAGAAGTCGTGAAGCTCGTAGGGGCCGACCAGATCCTCGGTGCGCTGCGCGATAGTGCCGTCGGCAGCTGCAGGCGTCAGTTCGGGACTTATTGGGGTGTCGATAATATCGATTAACGCCGTTCGCGCCTCTTCGCTGTCGGTTATTCCGACAAAATATCTCACGAGATGACGCACCAGCGTCTTTGGCACACCGGCGTTCACACCATACATCGACATATGGTCGCCGTTGTATGTGGCCCATCCGAGAGCGAGTTCCGACAGGTCGCCCGTGCCGAGCACCATGCCGCCTGTCTGGTTGGCAATATCCATAAGTATCTGCGTGCGTTCGCGGGCCTGCGAATTTTCGTATGTTACGTCGGTGACAGCCGGGTCGTGGCCGATATCGCGGAAATGGAGGTTGACAGCGTCGGCAATCGGTATCTCGCGTATTGTGATGCCGAGCGCACGCATGAGCGTCAGCGCATTGTTGTAGGTGCGGCCTGTGGTGCCGAAGCCGGGCATCGTCACGCCGACAATGCCTTTTCGGTCAAGCCCAAGACGGTCGAACGCCTTCACGGCAATCAGCAACGCGAGGGTGGAGTCGAGTCCGCCCGAGATGCCTACCACGAGATGCTTTGTGCGGGTGACATCGAGACGCCGCGCAAGCCCGGCCGCCTGTATGTTGGTAATCTCGTTGCAGCGCTCCTCCATGTCGCCTGTCGACGACGGCACGAACGGCAGCGGATTTATGTCGCGCAACAGGGTGTCGTCACCGACACGTTCCGGCGTTGTGACATGCACCACATTGTATGCGGCCGTGACCTCACGCGCGGCGGTGTCGCCCCACGTCGTGGTATGCATGCGGTCGCGGCGCAAAGCGTCGATATCAACGTCGGCCACCACAATCTGCGGCTCCGGTTGCCACCGCTTCCCTTCGCGCAATATACGCCCGTTCTCGGCTATGATTGCCTTGCCGTCAAACACCAGGTCGGTCGACGACTCGCCATATCCCGCGCCGGCATATACGTAGGCCGCCATGCACCTGGCCGACTGCTGCGCGACAAGTCCGCGCAGGTAGGCATATTTGCCGATGACGTCGTCGGATGCCGAAAGGTTGAGTATCACCTCCGCTCCCGCCAACGCATGGCGCGACGACGGAGGAACGGCCGTCCAGAGGTCTTCGCAAAGCTCGATGCCGACTTTTACCCCATTGATTTCGACCAATTGGTTGCGTCCGAAAGGCACGTCGCCGAAACCGCCGATGCTTACCGACGAGAGAGCATCATCGGCAGGATGCCACCAGCGGCGCTCGTAAAACTCATTGTAATTCGGCAGATATGACTTCGGTATTACCGCGAGAATGGCGCCCTGCGCTATCACCACCGCGCAGTTATATTGCCGGCCGCCGCTGACAACGGGCGCACCCGCCACGATGACCGCATCAATCGCCGTGCTCTCGCGGGCTATATCCTCAAGTGCGGCCGCCGCACCCTCGGCCAGCATGGCATTGTGAAACAGATCGGCACACGTATACGCCGTGACCGACATCTCTGGCATCACTACAACCGCGGCCCCTGCCTGCGCGGCCTGCCGGGCCAGATCGACAATAGCCTTTGCGTTGCCGCCGCAATCAGCCACATTCACCGCCGGAACTCCGGCCGCCACTCTTAAAAAACCATGCTTCGTCATATACTGGATATCAAAATTTTCATCATTATATTATCAGTGCGAAATTACTCATTTTTTTGGTAAAACAGCCCGACCGTCAACCAAAAACATTTGCCGGCTCCGATAAATCGTCGTTTCGGCAGCATCATGCAAATAAATTTATCGAAAATGATAAAAAAATTTGGTTAGTTGAGAAAAAATCAGTTACTTTGCACACTGTTTTGTGGCTCATCCTGTAAAGCTTGAGAGAAATGATGCGCTCTCTTGCGATATGAGACTGAGATGGCGGCCATGAAGCGATACAGTCAAACAACGAAATAATATAGATAAATTCATTAACAGCCATGTCAAAGATTTGTCAAATTACGGGCAAAAAAGCGATTACCGGCAATAACGTATCGCACTCAAAGCGCCGTACCAAACGTCGCTTCAATGTCAATCTTTTCAATAAAAAATTCTATTGGGTTGAACAGGACGCGTGGATTTCGCTCACCATCTCAGCCGCCGGATTGCGCACAATCAACAAATTAGGTCTTGACGCTGCACTCAAGCACGCTGCAAGCAAAGGTTACATCACTGAAATCAAATACATAGAATTCTAATAAAATGGCAAAGAAAGCTAAAGGTAATCGCGTGCAAGTTATCCTCGAATGCACAGAGCACAAGGCAAGTGGTATGCCCGGCACTTCACGCTATATCACCACCAAAAACCGCAAGAACACCACAGAGCGTCTCGAGCTCAAGAAATACAACCCCATCCTCAAGAAGGTAACCGTACATAAAGAAATCAAATAATACGATTAGGATATGGCAAAGAAAACAGTCGCCTCTCTTCAAAAAGGTGAAGGTCGCACATACAGCAAAGTTATCAAAATGGTAAAGTCGCCCAAAACCGGCGCTTACATGTTTAAGGAAGAAATGGTGCCCAACGACGCCGTTAAAGACGCCCTTAAATAATCCCGACAAAAATAATCTCCGGCCGCCCCGCCTCCAAAGCGGTAACGTAGCCTAAAGAAATAATCTGAAACAGGCATCGGCCACAAGGCCGGTGCCTGTTACGTTTATCGCAGATTCAATGACAACTCTATATAATACCGACGTAAGGGATTTTACCACATTCGGCGTTTCGGCATGTGCTGCATGCGTTGTATATTACGACAGCCTTGACGAGCTGCGTCGCGTTCTCGCCGACAATACATTTCCGCGTCCGCTGAAACACCTCGGCACCGGAAGCAACATGCTCTTCACCGGCGACTTCGCGGGAACAATCCTCATATCGCGCATCGCCGGGTGCCGGATTGCCGACGCGGCGCCCGACGGTAGTGTGCTCGTCACGGCCTCGGCAGGCGTGGTGATGGACAACCTGTGCCGCGACATGGCACAGCGCGGCATCTGGGGACTGGAAAACCTCTCGGGCATACCCGGCACTGTCGGAGCATCGGCGGTGCAGAATGTCGGTGCCTACGGCGTGGAAGCCGGCGATCATATCGTGCAGGTCGATGCTGTCGACGCAGCCACCGGCGAGCACCGTGTGTTCACGCACGACATGATGCAGTTCGGCTACCGCCACTCCATCTTCAAGACCGATGCCATGCGCGACCGTTTCATAATAACCGACGTACATTTCCGACTGACAGTCACTCCGTCGCCACGGCTCGATTACGCCAATCTGCGGTCAATCGTCGGCGAAAACCCGACAGCCACCGATATGCGCGACGCTGTAATATCCATACGCGACACCAAACTCCCCGACCCCGCCGTGACAGGCAGTGCCGGCAGTTTCTTCAAGAACCCCGTCATCCCGCAGGAGCATTTCAACCGTATCGAAGCCATGTATCCCGACACCCGCGTACCGCATTTCATCGTAGGCGACGATGCCGTCAAAGTGCCCGCGGCATGGCTCATCGACAAAGCCGGATGCAAGACAATGACCGAAGGGGGCGCCTCCCTGTGGCCGGCCCAGCCTCTGGTGATAGTCAACACCGACGGCCATGCCACCTCCGCCGACATCCTCACCCTCGAACGCCGCATCATCGACGCCGTCAGCGCCCGCTTCGCCATAACCCTCCACCCCGAAGTCGAACATATCTGACCCGGGGATTATATTTCCGTAACGTCCCGCTACCCGCCCTCGCTGTCATCGTTTTGCCTATGCATGGTGATAAAGAGTAAAATGTAAGATGTACATTTGTACCGCGTACTGACGATAAGCCGTAAAAATCCGGCACGCGTCCTCATGCCTGTACAGTTTGCTAAGATTGGCTCCTTAGCGAGCTTGCATACTCTCAAAACGAATCAGGCTACACCGGAAATATCCAATTACACCCGGAACCGGTTACTCCATCAGGTCGTACGTCCAGTTGGCCGACTGTATCTCGCAGTCTGTCTCGCGCAGACGGCGCGAACATTCATCAGCATGGTGCCGCACCTCCTTTACATCGACCGTATTGACATAACGTATCTCCTGACGCGAATACCGGTCAGGGCGTTCCGAAAGAAACGACAGCAGGTTCTGCAGCTCCTGTACCTTTAGTTTCAACACATCGCGCAACGCAATCTTATCGGCAATCGTCGCGCCATCGGCAAGCACAACACTCTGGTTCGTGCGGTTGATTTTCCTGATAAGCTGTTCAAGCTCATCGATACAGCGGTTGAATTCCTCAAAAAGAGATTCAGGCCGCTCGGCAGGCTCGTCGCCCTCCTGCACCTTGCAGGCAGCCTTCAGCCGCTTTGTCCCACACAAAGAAATAAATCAGCACAAGTGTAATCATCGATGTGCCCTGCACGAGTGCTGCAACAAACGCCCTGTTGTGGGTGACGGCACACCGTCCGCCGATTATGTTGCCGGCAAAGATACCAAGTCCGGCCATGACCATAAGCCAGGTCATATCGGCAGGTGCGAATCCCGCCACCCCCGTCATCAGCGGATCGATATAGCTGTACCAGCAATAGAGTCCCGCCTGTCCGAACAGCGGACCGGCAAAAATAAGCCAAGGCGCCCCCGACCGCAGGAATCTAAACTGCCCCTTAAATCCCGTATCGGCCACCTTGCCCACATCGCCGATCCATGCGTGGATACCGATGAAAGCCACGGCACCGCTCAGCGCCACAAAGGCAAATGTCAGCGCCACGCAGCATGCACTCCACTTTGTTCACACAAACATTGCCGGTTTGCACATTCATGTCGTTGAATGAAATTTGTCTTTGTTCCAATTAAGGATATTATTGTCGATATATTCCGCAATAAAATCATATTCGTGTTGATTCCTGATTATACGGTCGTGAAAATTTGGCTGCCAGCGAAAATCCAGTCCCCAACGATGCGCTTGCTTGGTTACAGCCGATTTCATACCGCCAATGGCCTGCGACAACAATGCATTGAAATGGCATCGTGCCTGAAGATACCGGAATTGTAATCATGCCATTTTGCACGAGGATACCTACGATTCATCTCCGCTTCCGACATAACCTATAATCTTTTCTTATCCAAATCCAAATTTATAAAAACTTTATCATATCAGCAACTTGCAGAAAAAAATCGTTTGACCACAGGTCGAGTTCTTTCGGATTGCGTATAAAAGGCAGAACATCGCTCTTTACCTGGTTCATATCGGCTGCTGCAAACCGTTCCTTCAACTTTATTATAAATGATTTCCTATCTATTTCCTCTCCGTTAAATTCACGGACACGTTCCGCAAGATGGTTGAAATCGAGTGGTATATTGTTGCTGACATACCACACGAAATCATACCAGTCACGACCCTTGACCCGGTTTTTCCATGCCCGGTAAACAAGTGCATGCATCTTGCCGGCAAAAAGATCGGGCAATGTGAAACATCGTGTCATAAATGCATGAGGCTGGAGCAATAGCTTTTGCTCAGTCTGAAATTTCATAGGTGGACGGGTATCCACTTCAATCTTTATCTTGATTGACTTGTCGGTCTGAAACGACACGTCAAACACATCGGTATTATCCTTAAGAAATGCCGATTCAACCCTACCGAACGATTTCTTGTCCTTCTTTGTAATATCAACGCTACGGCCTACAAGAGCAAAAGCGTCAATGACAGGTTGAAAGTATTGAGTGAAGTCAAAACTGTCGTCAGCGCTGAGCAGAGAAAAGTCCAGATCCTCTGAAAAACGTTTCAGACCGTGGAATATGCGAAGGCATGTACCGCCATAAAATGCCGCCTTGTCGAAAAATCCTCCGTTATAAAGACCGGCAAGTATAATCTGCTGGTTGACCTCGAAAGTAGCGTTGCGGCGCCTGGTTGTGTCCGTCAGATCGTATCCCGACAACATTTTGTCATAAATTTCGTTATCCATGTCCTGTAAGCAGTGTTAAAATAGAGTTGATAGATGCCGCTTTCTTGCCACCGGCCGCGATGTAATGCTTGAATATTGCCGGATTAAATCGATAAAAAGCGTCCATGTCTAAGCGGATGTCCTCTTCAAGATATGCAAGAGTCTCCTTACGGTAGCGCAGGAAAAGTGACGGTGTATCGGCTATAAGATCGCAGAGAGCCTTTTCCGGCGAAGCTATCAGAAAAGAATATCCGTTTTCTTCAACATTACTTATACCTATATTGAAGGCTTCTCTTTTCATGCGGGTATAGACAAATCGTCCGACCGCGTTTTCATACTCCCGCGACTCTTTTGTCGTCATGGATTGAGTCACATAAACAGCCTCGGGTATCAGGCCGTAGTAACGTAGCGCCGTCGACATCGACACATACGACGGCGTAAGCAATCGGTTGGCAATCAACTCAAGCGAAAGGGGTTTACCGCTGACATTTTCCGAACACACATATAATCCCCGCTTGAGCCGGACAATATCCCCATTCCGTTCAAGCAGGCTGAGCCTTTGCCCCGGTTTCCTTATCTCGGGAAACTCAAGAGCCAATGTTGCCGCACTTACCGGCAAATTGCCATATTTAGACAAAACTGCATTCATAACGCAAAAATAGTAAAAAAATAGGAAGAAAATCCTATCCAATAGGATTTTCTTCCTATTTTTTTACTATTTTATATTTTTTACATAGCAGTATGAGGGTGTTGCAGAACTACAAAATCCCTACTATTGGAAGCTCTGCAACACTCTCCTTTGCTGACATAAAAAAAGAGTGCGGCCGATGTGGTCGCACCCCTTTCTGTTATCATTGGATTGTGGGATTATTTCACTTCCTCGAAGTCTACGTCGGTCACATGGTCGTCGGCGCCGCCGTTGTTGCTGCCGGCTCCGGGGTTGGCGCCTGCGTTGGGGTCGAAACCTGCACCGGGGTTAGCGCCGCCCTGTGCCTGAGCCTGGGCGTTGAGGATATCCTGCTGGGCTGCCTGGAACTGTGTTTCGATGTTCTTGATTGCAGCGTCGATACCGGCGATATCCTGAGCCTTGTGAGCTTCCTTGAGCTGGGCGACAGCATTTTCGATAGCGGCCTTCTTGTCGGCGGGAATCTTGTCGCCGAGGTCGGCAAGCTGTTTCTCGGTCTGGAAGATGATTGCATCGGCCTGGTTGAGTTTGTCGATACGCTCTTTCTCCTTGGCGTCGCTTGCGGCGTTGGCTGCGGCTTCGTCCTTCATACGTTTGATTTCAGCGTCAGTCAGACCCGATGATGCTTCGATACGTATGCTCTGCTCCTTGCCGGTAGCTTTATCCTTGGCGGATACGTTGAGGATACCGTTCTTGTCGATTTCGAAGGTGACTTCAATCTGAGGTATGCCACGGGGAGCGGGCATGATGCCGTCGAGGTGGAATTTACCAAGAGTCTTGTCATCCTTTGCCATGGGGCGTTCACCCTGCAATACGTGGATTTCAACCGAAGGCTGGTTGTCGGCTGCGGTAGAAAAAGTCTCGCTCTTGCGGGTAGGTATGGTGGTGTTGGCTTCGATAAGCTTGGTCATCACGCCGCCGAGAGTCTCGATACCGACCGAAAGAGGCACAACGTCGAGAAGAAGCACATCCTTCACATCGCCTGAGATAACGGCACCCTGGATTGCAGCACCTACGGCTACCACTTCGTCGGGATTGACACCCTTAGAGGGAGCCTTGCCGAAGAACTTCTCTACGAGAGCCTGGATAGCGGGGATACGGGTTGAACCGCCCACGAGGATTACCTCGTCGATATCCTTGGCCGTCATGCCTGCATCCTTAAGAGCCTGTTCGCAGGGAACGAGTGTACGTTCGATGAGTTTGTCGGCGAGCTGCTCGAATTTTGCACGTGTAAGAGTCTTTACAAGGTGCTGGGGTATGCCGTTGACGGGCATGATGTACGGCAGGTTGATTTCGGTCGAAGTGGTCGACGAAAGTTCGATTTTGGCTTTTTCGGCAGCCTCTTTAAGACGCTGGAGAGCCATCGGATCCTGACGGAGGTCTACGTTGTGCTCCTTGATGAACTCGTCTGCGAGCCAGTCGATGATCACGTGGTCGAAGTCATCACCGCCGAGGTGAGTATCACCGTTGGTCGATTTCACTTCAAACACACCGTCGCCAAGTTCGAGGATAGAAATATCGAATGTACCGCCACCGAGGTCGAACACTGCAATCTTCTGATCCTTGTCGCTCTTGTCAAGACCGTAGGCCAATGCGGCTGCGGTAGGCTCATTGACAATACGCTGCACATTGAGGCCGGCAATTTCGCCTGCTTCCTTGGTAGCTTTACGCTGTGCGTCGTTGAAGTAAGCGGGCACGGTGATTACGGCGTCGGTGACCGACTGACCCAGATAATCCTCGGCAGTCTTTTTCATCTTCTGAAGAATCATGGCCGAAATCTCCTGAGGAGTGTACTGGCGGCCGTCGATGTCTACGCGCGGAGTATTATTGTCGGAACGGACCACCTTGTAAGGCACGCGTTCGATTTCGCTGAGCACCTGGTCGTATGTCTCGCCCATGAAACGCTTGATTGAATATACCGTACGCTTGGGGTTGGTGATAGCCTGACGTTTGGCGGGGTCACCCACCTTACGTTCGCCACCGTCGACAAACGCAACTACCGAAGGAGTCGTGTTGCGGCCTTCGCTGTTAGGAATTACTACAGGGTCGTTGCCTTCCAATACTGATACACATGAGTTGGTTGTACCTAAGTCGATACCGATTATCTTTCCCATAATGATATATATTTTTTATGTTTTTATTATTCTGAATTACTACTTTCACGCAGGCCTTCGGAGGCCGTTGCATTTACTAATCAAACAAATGTTATGCCAAAAAGTTTAAGTCCCCGCCGCCATCTGCCAAATTTCATAATTTAACTTAATTACTGCCAAATTGTCGCATCCCGCATGCATTTTTGTCAGTAGCCCGCATAAAAAAGCGTTTCATAAATTAATATAGGGATATTCGGTTAATGACCTCAAACGAACTTTGAGAGACCGGCCGAGAGTGG
>CAJLWO010000067.1 GCA_905210435.1 uncultured Bacteroidales bacterium | reverse complement strand
GCTAAGTTCGCTATCTAAAACGCTATCTAAAAGTCGGCCTATTTCGAACGGTTACCCTGAAAAACGGATATGTCACTTACCGTCGCCGCAAAACCGGCCAACGGCTCATAATCGAATGGACAAAAGAGATGCAGTCGACCCTCGACAAATACCCGGCAAACGAAAGCGACTACCTGCTCCCCGTCATACGCAAGAAAGGCCTCAACGAACGCTGCACCTACCGCAACATGGGCTACAACATCAACCGCAGCCTCAAGAAAATAGCCGCGATGGTCGGCGTGACAATCCCCCTACCCTCTACGTAGCCCGTCACAGCTGGGCATCCGCCGCCAAAACTAAAGGCATCCCCGTAAGTGTAATAAGCGAAGGTATGGGCCACGACTCCGAAGCAACAGCCCAAATCTACCTCGCAAGCCTCGACACCACCATAGTCGACCGCGCCAACGCCCTCATTCTCGCCTCCATTTAGCCCCTTACACTACAAATATTAAGAGGGTGTTTGAATTTATATAATGCAGATTTTGAGAGGGATTGTCAGATGGATTTTTGCTTGCGATGTGGGAGCGTAGCAGGTAGCTACGTGACTGAAGAGCGAGCAAAAAAAGGCACTGGCAAGGCCCTCAAAAGCAAAGTAATACGAATTTTAGACAATCTCTTAAATTGAGGAGAGGAATTCGTGGCGGAGGGTGGGGTCGGTGGCGAAGATGCCATTGTAGTCGAGGGTTGTGGTCAGGGATTGCTGTTTTTCCACACCGCGCATTTTCATGCACAGGTGCTCGGCAGTGCAGCGGGCGATGACGCCTTTGGCGGAGAGGATTTTCTGCAGCTCGGTACATACCTGCTCGGTAAGGCGTTCCTGCACCTGCAGACGGCGGGCGAACATGTCGACTATGCGGGCCACTTTGCTCAGTCCTATGATTTTGCCGTCGGGGACGTAACCTATGGATATACGGCCGAAGAATGGAAGTATATGGTGCTCGCAGAATGAGTAAAACTCGATGTCGCGCACTATTATCATGCGCGAGCCTTCGTGCGTGAATATGGCGCCGTTGACTATATCATGTACGTTCTGACGGTAGCCGCGGGTAGCGTAAACGAGAGCTTTGGCGGCTCTCACGGGGGTCTTAAGCAGCCCTTCGCGGGCGGTATCCTCCCCTATCAGTTTTATTATCGCTTCGTAGTGTGCGGCTATCTCCGCTATCACTTTATCATCGACAACGGAATTGCCGACCGTCTTTGCTCTATCAGGCGTATCTTTGACCATCTGACAAATATTTCTGTTAATTTTATACCGAAACTATAGTTTCAGTTTCGGAGCACGACCATACCGGGCTACGCCGGAGAAATCAGTTGACTGCATTGATGCGGTCGCGGACTACGGTTATCTCGGCGCGATATGCCGGGAATGCTTTCTTTATCTCGGCTGCAAGTTCCTCGGCTTCGGCTCTCGAACGGCAGTCGCCTACGCGCAGTCTCCAATACGGGGAGTCATAGATGACGTAGGTAGCGACATCGGGAAAGGCTCCCGCAATAGCGCGTTCTTTGGCTCTTGCTTCATTTTTGGCAGTACGCGCGTTGTTGTCGGAATAAATCTGCACGCGGTAGCCGCCCATTTTTCTCACTCTTCCCGTCCTGTGCCCTGAGTTTTCTGCCGCGACACTGTCGCTGTCGACCGCCATTTTGCGCAGACGCAGTTCAAGCGCTTCGGGATGCGTCACAGATATTACGCCCGAACGGTTGATAATATCTGTAATGGTGGTATCGGAAGATGCCGCTGGTGCAGGAGACTGTGCCGAAGCGTCAGCGAAAGTCATCATCAACGCGGCGCCTATTGACAGTTGTTTCAGTAACTTCATCATATCTGCAAAGTGAGGATTAACGGAAGGAGTAGGGATGTAAGTATTGGAGGAGAGATAAATAAAAAATATGCCGGCGCCATACAGCCGATAGCGTCATGACGCCGACATTGTGACAATTCAGTATTCGGGATTAGAATGCTTTCACGATACCCATGAACGACTCGGCGTCGAGTGAAGCGCCACCGATAAGACCGCCGTCGACGTTGGGTTTTGCGAAGAGCTGGGGTGCATTACTCGGCTTGCAGCTGCCGCCGTAGAGGATTGAAGTGTTTTCTGCAACTTCTTTGCCGTATTTGTCGGCAATGACTTTACGGATATGTGCGTGCATTTCCTCAGCCTGGTCGTCGGTAGCTGTTTTGCCGGTACCGATTGCCCATACGGGTTCGTAAGCAAGGATAAGTTTTGAGAAGTCGGCTGCGCTCATATCGAAGAGAGCTTCCTCTATCTGTTTTTTTACCACTTCAAGGTAAGTGCCGTTTTCGCGTTCCTCGAGGACTTCGCCGATGCAGAAGATAGGAGTAAGATTGTTCTCAAGGGCGAGAGCCACTTTGTTCTTGAGGATTTCGGAAGTCTCACCGTAATACTGGCGACGCTCAGAGTGGCCGAGGATTACGTAGGTAGCACCTGTCGAAGCGACCATAGCGGCAGAAACTTCGCCGGTGTATGCGCCTTTGGCATGGTCAGCGCAGTTTTCGGCACCAAGACCGAGCTTGGCAGAATCGATTACGGCATTGACCGAAGCAAGGTGAGTGAAAGGTACGGCGATGATGACGTCGCAGTTGGGGGTAAAACCTTTGAGGGCCTCGTTGACATCTTTAGCAAGACCTACACCTTCGGCAAGAGTGGTATTCATTTTCCAGTTGCCTGCTACAATGTTCTTTCTCATTTCTTTATCTTTTATTTTGAATGTTATGGAATTATTCTTTCGGCATTGGCTGTTCCGCCTCAGGCATCTGCGCCGTATCACCTGACTCAGTGCCGGCGACAACCTGTTTTTCCGAATGCAAAGTTAATTGTTTTTTTTGTTTTTTAGGCAATAATCGCAATATGAATTCCTGCGTAAGAGCTATAATAAGCAAAAGAGCCGCGGCCACGACGGTTATTACATAAAAATTATGGCGGTCGTCAATCTCTATCGAGTCGATTGAGAACGAGCCGCTGCCGAGAGCGTCGATGATGGAGAAATCAAATGCCGACAATGCACGTTTCCACATTATGATACCATCCTTGAGATAGACCATCGACATGCATCCGCGGGCAAGCTGCTTGAGCGACGTGTCCTCGGCTATGTAGCAGGGATAATCGGCCATCGACATGTCAATCCACCGCTCTATCCCTTCGGGGCTGGCTGCAAGAAGGGCAATCATCGAGCCGCCGCTGCGCGTTATCGCCTTGTTCATCTCGTTGATGGCATATGTGTAGGCAATATCTACACGGTTTGACTCCGGAATGACAAGTACAAGCATCTCGCCGCTGTCATCGACAGCGTAGGTTGTGACATCCTCATTGTCGACATCATAGATTGTGAATCCGGAGTCACGTTCAGGAGCCGGCACGTCGACACGCCGTACGAATGTCCATGTCGAGTCGGGAAGCTCGTCGACGGAAAATTCACGTTCCTCACCGTCGCGCTCGTATACCATCATAATCTGTTCGTGTACGGAGTCTTCGTCACTGTCGCCGTTGAGAGCGTGGTAGAGATTCGTACCCACGGCATACGGACGGAAATCAACCATCGGCTGGATATTGTAGCCGTAAAGGCTAAGCGCAATCGTATACAGCAACAATACCGTCACTACGGCCCACTGTATGGCCGGACGGTATATGCCCCGCCGCAACCGGCGGTTGAACCGGCACAGGTAGGCCAACGCAAGGACTATTGCCACATTCTTCAGGAATGTGGCGGCATTGGAGATTTTCCACATCTCGCCGAAACAGCCGCAGTCGTCGACCGGATTGGCTATCCATATATAGGCCGTCAGCGGAAGCATGAACACCATCGACAGCATCAGCAGCCACGGTGCCACGCGCTTGAAGCAGCCGGCAAGCAACAGGAATCCGAGCACAAACTCGTAGACGGATATCGCTATCGAGACCACAAGAATAATCGTGCGCGGCTCGGTAAAGTTCCATACCGCGAGGTAATCCTCGATTTTAAATATGAAGCCCCACGGGTCGACAGCCTTTGAAAAGCCTGACACGACAAACAGCGCGCCTATGATTATGCGCAATGCCATGACCGCGTAAGGACAATACAGCCGGTCAAAGCGGCCGGTTTTCTTTTCAGGCGCTGTTACAGGGGCTGCGCCGGCTGCCGCGGCGGTATCAGGAGTTTTGTCATCAGTCATTTCCTTCGGTGAGTTTGATTATGCCAAACACCGCGTAGTTTATGATGTCCATATAATTGGCGTCGATACCCTCCGACACTTCCGTCATGCCACCGTTGTCCTCAATCTCCTTGGTACGCATAAGCTTGGTAAGGATGAGGTCGGTATAGGAAGATACGCGCATCAGGCGCCAAGCCTCGTCATAATCATGGTTCTTGGCGAGCATGAGCGATTTCGTGCGGGCCATATATGCGTCGTAAAGCGCAAGCGCCTCGTCGGCGGTCATATCCTTAGTGTCGGCATATCCCTTTTCAAGCTGTATCAGGCCAATTATACCATAATTGACCATAGCGATAAATTCGGGAAGAATGCCTTCGCCTACCCACGACTCCCCTTTCACTTCGAGAGAACGCACGCGGTTGGCCTTTATATATATCTGGTCGGTTATCGAGCGCGGGCGCATCAGACGCCACGACGGACCGTAATCCTTAAGCTTGGCCGCAAAAATATTGCGGCAACGCTCGATAGCATTGTCAAACTGGGCTTCTGTATTTGACATTTATCTTATTGATTTGATTAATGTTAAGATTTACTTATCAGCCGTTGTTTTTAAACATCTCCTTTATGGAGCCTATTGAACTCAACACGCCCGATGCCTCGTAAGGAATATAGATTGTCTTGTTGTCCTTGCCTGAAACCATCTGATTGAGAGTCTCTATATATTTGACTGCAAGCAGATATGTAGCCGGATCGGTCTTTGTTGATGATATGGCCTGTGCGATACGCTCTATGGCCTTAGCCTCGGCTTCAGCCTGCAGCACCTTGGCTCGCGACTCACCCTCGGCACGGAGTATTTCCGACTGCTTGACTGCCTCTGCTGCGTTGATGCGCGATTCTTTCTCGCCCTCCGAACGAAGGATAAGCGATTTCTTCTCGCCCTCTGCGTTAAGGATTTCGGCGCGGCGGTTGCGCTCGGCCTGCATCTGCTTCTCCATAGCTTCACGCACGCTTTCGGGAGGGGTAATGTCCTGCAACTCGACACGGTTGACCTTCACGCCCCATTTGTTGGTGGCATCGTCGAGTATTGACTGCAGCTTGGAGTTGATGGTATCGCGCGATGTAAGAGTCTCGTCGAGTTCAAGCTCGCCGATGACATTACGGAGTGATGTCTGCGTGAGTTTCTCTATCGCATTGGGAAGGTTGTCGATTTCGTAGACGCTTTTCTTGGCATCGACAATCTGGAAATAGAGCAACGCGTTGATTTCAGTCGTCACGTTATCCTTTGTGATGACCTGCTGCGAGGGGAAATCATAGACCTGCTCGCGGAGGTCAATCACCTTGGTCGAGCTCAGACGCGCCACGTAGCGCCCGTTGGGCATACGCTCCATGGTGCGCGTATATATGGTCTTCGCACGGTCGATAAACGGTATTATGATATTAAGACCTGCGGGAAGAGTGCTGTGATACTTTCCAAGACGCTCGATTACACGTGTCTCCGACTGAGGCACGACCTTGACTCCTGCCGATATGACCGATATCACTATCAGTACGAGTACACCTATAAAAATCAATGTTTCCATATGAAGTTAAAATTTTTGATTATACTCTCTCTTTTTCAAACTGCACGGCACCTACATCCGGCATTTGTCGCTACTGCCGCCGGACGGCATGCCATACAGCTACTTCTTAGGCTTTACCTTTATGACAATACTGTCGAATGATATGACCTCGACGCTGTCGCCTTTGAGTATCGGGCAATACTCGGCATCGGCCACTGCAAGCCAGTTGTCGCCGTCCACTTTCACGCGTCCGCGTCTGCCGTCGGGATATATCGGCTCGGTCACGGTGCCCGTACGCCCTATTATGGCATCCATGTTGCTCCGCTGATTGCTGTGGGCCGCCTTGTTGAGCTTATATCTGCGTATTATCGGGAACAGGATGAGAAACGATGCCACCGCACCGGCGCTCGCCACGATAAACTGCACTACCGTGCCGCTCCCCGCCAAAGCCGGGATGAGAGCCAAAAGGCAGCCTACAGCCAGACACATAGCGGCAACAGTCCCGGTAAAGACCTCAATGATAAGAAGAACGATAGCTGAAATCAGCCATATAAGCCAAGTTGTCATTTTTTATTATTTTAAACCGTCGTTATAACAGACAAATATAATTATTTAATTTAAAATGCACAAATACTTTCGTCCTACATGCAAAAAACGCAGGCGAAACATGTTTCGTGACATGCTCCGCCTGTGAAATTATCTTTACACGGTACATTTATAACCGTACGGTGTATACCGCGATGGTTTGCCGATGTAGTGATTAATACAATGACTCTACGCGTTTGAGGTTCTCCTCGTCCTGAAGATTATAGTAGCAGTTACGCAGGAGAGAAAGGGCATCGCTCATATTGTCGGGGTCAAGCGAATAAGCTTTCTCAAGGTACTGGGTAGCTTCGCGGAAGAGAGGATTGACCTCGTTGACACGACGCTCGTTGTACTGGGCGGCGGGAAGGCTCGATATCTCATCGTCTATGCGGAATGCCTTGTTGCAAAGCTGACGTCCGTACTGGAGCTGGGCCTGTGCGTTCTCGGGATTGAGTTCGATGGCGCGTTTGTAGTTCTCGACAGCCTTATCGACATTTTCCTGCGAGTCGTAGAGCACGCCGAGCACATAGTAAAGCTGACCGTTGTTCGGGTCGGCCTGAATGTATTTTTCAAGCATAGCCTGAGCCTCGGTAAACTCCTTGTTGGCAATTTTATTATTAATCATGTAGCCGATGTAGCTGTTGTCCTCGGCACCGTAGAGAGGATAGGCCTGCTCTGCATAGTATGCCATTTTGGCAGCATCGTGATTGTTGTTGTAGGCCACGGCGATAGCGTAGTCATAGATATTCTTTTTGTTATATCCTTTGGCGATAGCGTTGTCGAATGCATTGAGAGCATCGTCAAACTGATTGGCCTGCCATGCTGCGAGACCCATATTGTAATAGATGTCGCTTGCGGTAGAGTCGGGCAAAGCGGCGGGAGCTTTTGCACCGAGCACCGGATTAGAGGGGAGCTGGATGTACATGTCCCATGCCTTGTATGCGCTGGGATAGTCGGCTACCTGCCACAGATTGACAGCCGCGATATTGAGGTCTTTGTGGTGGCTATTTATAAGATTTATAGCGTCTTTTGAATATTTGGGCTTGATTTTACCCTTTTCATTCGGCACTGAGTCAAGCGGAAGCGCTTTCAGCAAATAGTCGAAAGAGTTCATAAGCACGTTTCCGATTACTTTGTCATCTACGCCCTTACCCATCTTTTTCATCACTTCCTGGTTGTCATAGTAATCCATACCACCTTTACCGGCTACGAACCATACGTAGGAGTGACCTGCGGTTTCTTCATTGATAAAAGCAGGTTTCAGCTTGTCAAGTTTTTCGGGATACTTCTCAACCGACGATTTCATCTCGCGCTCGACCTCTTTCACTAAGGAGTTCTGTGCTACAGCCGTCAAACCGGCAAAAAGGCAAATGCCCAAAACGCTTATTTTTTTCATGACTTAAGTTATATGTATGTAAGTAATTTTTTATCGTAAAATTGTCCGTTATACCATTTCCCGATAATTTTGATAAAGTTAACCAACAAAAGTTTAATTACAAAATTAATAACAAAAAAATATTCGAAACTGCTTATTTGTTCGGTCGGGAAGGACAATTTTTTCGAAAATAGGCCGACATCAGTCGCTTCGCGTCATGGCGAAACGACTGACATCGACATGCCTAATGTTCTGAGTTATTAAACATCATCATCGGATACCTCGGTGGTGTCGTCCTCGATTTCATCTACGACATCGTCATCGGCGATATCGTTGACAGATTCGTCGGCTTCGAGCACTTCGGCATTGGCATCGATTTCCTCTACCTCTTCATCGGGGTCGGCATCGACACAGCATACTGAAGCGATTTCGTCGCCGCGTTTGTCGAGATTGATGAGACGGACACCCTGCGTGGCTCGTCCCATCACACGGATGTCGGTGACATGCAGGCGCAGCGTAATGCCCGACTTGTTGATGATGACGAGGTCATTTTCATCGTTGACGCTCTTGAGCGTGACGAGATGGCCGGTCTTTTCGGTGACGTTGATGGTCTTCACGCCCTTGCCGCCGCGGTTGGTGACACGGTAGTCGTCGAGCAGCGAACGTTTGCCGTAGCCTTTTTCCGATACGACCATTACATTGTTGGTAGTGTCGGCGCTCATACATACCATTCCTACGATTTCGTCGGAGGGATCGGCATCGAGAGTCATGCCGCGCACGCCGGTGCTGACACGTCCCATGCATCTTACCTTAGACTCATGGAAACGGATAGCGCGTCCGTTGCGGTTGGCCATAAGAATTTCCGAATTGCCGTCGGTGAGGTCTACGCCTATCACCTGGTCGCCTTCGCGTATGATGATAGCCTTCTTGCCCTTGACATTGATGCGTGCATACTCGGCAAGCGAAGTCTTTTTGATGACACCGTTGCGTGTAGCGAACACGAGATAGTGGCTGTCGGTGAATTCCTTGTCGTCAAGCTGCTTGCAACTGATGAATGCGTTGACGGCATCGCCCGGCTCGATGTTGAGCAGGTTCTGGATGGCACGTCCCTTGGTGTTTTTGGCACCCTCGGGAAGCTCGTATACCTTGAGCTTGTAGACGAGACCCTTCTGGGTGAAGAAGAGCATGTTGGAATGCATGGATGCGAGGTAGATATATTCGATGAAGTCCTCTTCGCGTGCCTTGCTGCCGCGTGAGCCGACACCGCCGCGGTTCTGTGCGCGGAATTCGCTGAGCGGAGTGCGCTTGATGTAGCCGAGATGCGAAATCGTGATAATCATATCGTCGTCGGCATAGAAATCCTCGGCATTGAATTCGCCGGCCGTATAGTCGATTTCGGTACGGCGTTCGTCGCCATACTGGTCGCGTACCTCGATAAGTTCCGACTTGATGAGTTCGCGGCACACATGGTCGTCGTTGAGTATGAGCTCGAGTTCGGCGATTGTTTTCTGAAGTTCATCGAAACGCTCACGCAGCTTGTCCTGCTCCAGACCTGAGAGCTGTTTGAGTCGCATTTCGACGATTGCCGATGTCTGCACGTCGGTAAGGTCGAACCGCTCTGCAAGTGTTACCTTGGCCTCCTCGACGGTGGCTGAAGCACGGATGATGCGGATGACTTCGTCGATATTCTGCGACGCGATAATCAATCCTTCGAGTATGTGGGCCTGACGCTGAGCTTCGGCGAGGTCGAACTTGGTGCGGCGTATCACCACTTCATGGCGGTGGTCGATGAACGACTGAAGCAGCTCCTTTAGATTGAGGAGCTTCGGACGTCCGCCTACGAGAGCAACGTTGTTGACCGAGAACGAAGCCTGCAACTGCGACATTTTGTAGAGCTTGTTGAGCACCACGTTGGAATTGGCGTCGCTCTTGAGCTTGATGACGATACGCATACCCTCGATGCTACTTTCATCGGAAAGGTCGGCGATGCCGTCAATCTTCTTTTCGTTGACAAGTTCGGCGATATATTTCACAAGCTCGGCCTTGTTGACACCGTAAGGTATCTCGGTCACGATTATATTCTCATGCTCGGCCTCAGCCTCGATTTCGACTTTGGAACGGATGATGATGCGGCCGCGGCCTGTCTCGAATGCGTCCTTGACTCCGCTGTAACCGTAGATGATACCTCCGGTGGGGAAATCGGGAGCTGTGATATAGCGCATGAGCTCGGGTATCGTAAGCTCGGGATTGTCAATGAGAGCCACGCAGGCATTGATTGACTCGGTAAGATTGTGAGGCGGCATATTGGTGGCCATACCTACCGCAATACCGGAAGCTCCGTTGACAAGAAGGTTGGGAAAACGCGTGGGAAGCACAACCGGCTCTTTGCGGGAGTTGTCGTAGTTGGGCTGGAAGTCGACCGTATCCTTGTCGATATCGGCAAGCATCTCCTCGCCTATTTTCTTTAGACGTACCTCGGTGTAACGCATCGCAGCCGCCGAGTCGCCGTCGACCGATCCGAAGTTACCCTGACCGTCGACAAGGAGGTAGCGGAGTGCCCACGGCTGTGCCAGACGCACCACAGTCCCATATATCGAGGAGTCGCCGTGGGGGTGATACTTACCCATTACTTCACCGACGCAGTTGGCCGATTTCTTATAGGGGTGATTGGAGGTGTTGCCCATCTCGTTCATACCGAACAGCACGCGGCGGTGCACCGGCTTCAGACCGTCTCTGACATCGGGAAGGGCTCGCGACACTATTACCGACATCGAATAGTCGATATAGGCCGTCTTCATCTCGTTTTCAATATTAATCTTTAAAATCCTATCTTCTTCTAACATTTTATATAATGATTAATGTTTTTTATTTCATTGCGGCACACCACGCACTGCAAGCACCGACAGCACTGCCGCGGATAACGCCGTGACAATTAGGCCGCTACTCTAAATCCGAATAATTGGGAGCCGTTTAATATTCTTAATAGTCTGTAAAATATAATACAAAGATAATGATTTCTGACGATAAAATTGTAATTTTGAACTGCCGAATTTGAACAGCCCGATTAAATAAATGTTAATTTTATAAAGAGCATATATTTTAACTGTTTTTCACTCCGCAGACACTGTTTTTAACTGTCTGAGAGCATAAACCGCAATCTTTGGCACAATTATTGCTATCTGACTACAATAACCGCTTATATTTTGAAGTATAAAATTCACCAATTCCAAAACGACTAACTGAGTTACAATATATGGAAATTAATTTCTCCGATGATTTCAAGACAGCTCTTGACAATTCACGCAATGAAGCGGTCAGGCACAACAGTTCGATGGTGATGCCGTCGCACCTGCTGTTTGCGCTGATTTCCGACCCGACGTCAAGAGTAAGCGCCCTGATTGAGCGGCTCGCCCACGACGTGTCGGTCTACCAGCTGTCGCAGGAACTTGACAACACCCTTTTCGAAACTGCCATCCATGACAGTGACGACATAACCATCTCCGATCTTGCCAACAGGCTTGTAAAGCTTTCGGTACTCGAAGCCCGCAATCTCAAGAGCGCCATCGTCGATGTGGAGCATATTCTTATGGCGATATTCCACAATTCCGAGGTGCAGCAGCAGGATTTCATAAAACCGTTCCTTCGTGCGGGAGTCACTTATGAAGCTCTTTACAAAGCGCTATCCAACAAGGCCGACGCACCGCAGGCAGGTGCAGGCACATCTGACGACGATGACGACGACGATGACGACTATGCACCCGACTCAGGTTCACAACGTCCAGCAGGCGGCTCACGCACGCAGTCGAAATCGAACACAGGCGACACACCTGCGCTCGACAAGTTCGGCAACGACATGACCAAACTCGCCGAGGCCGGCAAACTTGACCCTGTCATCGGCCGCGATGTCGAGATAGAACGTCTGGCACAAATCCTTTCGCGCCGCAAGAAGAACAATCCGGTGCTCATCGGCGAACCCGGAGTCGGCAAATCGGCCATCGTGGAAGGTCTCGCGCTGCGTATCGTACAGCGCAAGGTGTCACGCATCCTGTTCGACAAACGCGTCATATCGCTCGACATGGCCTCGCTCGTAGCGGGCACCAAATACCGCGGACAGTTTGAGGAACGCCTCAAATCGGTGCTCAACGAACTCGCCAAGAATGACAATATCATCCTGTTCATCGACGAACTTCACACTATCGTCGGCGCAGGCAATGCGGCCGGCTCAATGGACGCTGCCAACCTGCTCAAACCCGCACTCGCCCGCGGCGAAATACAGTGCATCGGCGCCACGACACTCGACGAATACCGTAAGAACATCGAAAAAGACGGGGCGCTCGAACGCCGCTTCCAGAAGGTGACCGTCGAACCGACAAGTGCCGAAGAGACTCTCACCATACTCCGCAGCATAAAGGACAAATATGAGGACCACCACAACGTCACCTATACCCCAGAGGCAATCGAGGCATGCGTGTCGCTGACCGAACGCTATGTATCCGACCGCAACTTCCCTGACAAGGCTATCGACGCGCTCGACGAGACCGGTTCACGCGTGCATGTCACCAACATCGCCGTGCCGGAGGAAATAGAGAATATCGAGAAACAGATTGTCGAAGCCGGACAGGCTAAAATCAAAGCCGCGCAGTCGCAGAACTTTGAGAAAGCCGCCGCCTACCGCGACACCGAGCAGCAGCTCCGCAAGCAGCTCGAGACCGCCAAGCAACGCTGGCAAGAGCATCTCGAACAGCACCGCGAGACGGTCGACGAGGACAAAGTGGCCGAAGTTGTGGCGATGATGACAGGCGTGCCCGTGCAGCGCGTGGCGCAGGCCGAGGGCGCTCGCCTCAAGGCCATGGCGCCGCAGCTCAAAAACGCCATTATCGGCCAGGACAAGGCGATTGACAAAATCGTCAAAGCCATACAGCGTAACCGTGTCGGACTGAAAGACCCCAACAAGCCCATAGGCACGTTCATGTTCCTCGGCCCGACAGGCGTCGGCAAGACCCACCTTGCAAAAAAACTGGCTGAATACCTGTTTGACTCGGCCGACACACTTATACGCATCGACATGAGCGAGTACATGGAGAAATTCACCGTGTCGCGCCTCGTCGGAGCGCCTCCGGGATATGTTGGCTACGAGGAGGGAGGACAGCTGACCGAAAAAGTGCGCCGTCGCCCCTACTCCGTGGTGCTTCTCGACGAAATCGAAAAGGCGCACCCCGATGTGTTTAACCTCCTGCTTCAGGTGCTTGACGAAGGCCGTCTGACCGACTCACTCGGACGAAAAATCGACTTCAAGAACACCCTTATAATCATGACGTCAAACATCGGTACACGTCAGCTCAAGGACTTCGGTTCGGGCGTAGGTTTCGCAACACGCACCGACAACAAGGACTACGAGCAGAGCGTCATCCAGAAAGCGCTCAACAAGGCATTTGCGCCCGAATTCCTCAACCGCGTCGACGACATCGTCATGTTTGACTCGCTCGACAAAGAAGCCATCTACAAGATTATCGACATCGAGCTTGCAGGTTTCTACAAACGCATCGATACTCTCGGCTACAAGCTCGACATATCGGAACGAGCCAAGAGCTTCATCGCCGACAAGGGTTACGACCGCGAGTACGGCGCACGTCCGCTAAAACGTGCCATCCAGAAATACCTGGAAGATTCCCTCGCCGAACTGATAATCGATGCCACAGTCCATGCCGGCGACACAATCACCGTCGACCTCAACGAAGACGGCACCGACATTGTCACCCGTATCGTCCCCGCGAATATCGAGCAGTAATAAATATAACGTAGGGATATTCGGTTAATGACCTCAAACGAACTTTGAGAGACCGGCCGAGAGTG
>CAJLWO010000066.1 GCA_905210435.1 uncultured Bacteroidales bacterium | reverse complement strand
CTCGCCCCCGTGGTATTATTTTATTCACTGAAAGTTACCACGGGGGCGAGACGCCCCCGCTCCATTCAACGTAAATAGGTATATTCGGGAAATATCCCTGAATTATATTCACTTTTTTGTACCTTTGCCCCGCAAAGCTCCCCCACGCCATAGGGCTGCACCCCGGTGCAGCCGCCGACTCCGCCAGAATAGCAGCCGCGGTTTCTTTGCAGAGCAAAGCGCCAAAGGCGATAATCAGCCGCGGAAATGGGAAAATACTCAAAACCATTATATTATGAATAAAAAACTTTCACTTCCCCTCCTCGCAGCCATAGCGATGGCTGCGGTATCATGCTCATCCATGCGCAACGTCGACATGACCCGACTCGGCTCGGCTCTCGAAAAAAGCACCCAGGCGATATCGCTCTCCAACGCCCAGGTGCAGCAATACGTCAGTCAGGCCGTAGCAAAGATGGACGCCGAAAATAAAATAGCCCCCGCCTCGAGCCAGTATACCAAGCGTCTCAACCGCCTGACCCAGAACCTCAAATCGGTCAACGGCACACCGCTCAACTTCAAGGTCTACATCACCGACGACATCAACGCCTTCGCCTGCGCCGACGGTAGCGTACGCGTCTACACCGGCATCATGGACATGATGACCGACGACGAGCTCCTCGGCATCATAGGCCACGAGATAGGCCACGTAGCCAACGAAGACTCCAAGGACGCCTTCAAGCAGGCTCTGCTCAACAGCGCCCTCGCCGATGCCGTAGGCTCGACAAGCACCACTGCGGCCGCCCTGACCGACAGCCAGCTCGGACAACTCGCTCAGACTCTCGTATCGGCAAAATACTCACGCAAACAGGAGACCGAGGCCGACAACTACGGCTACGACTTCCTCAAGGCATCTGGCAAAAACCCCTACGCGATGGTCCTCGCATTCGAGAAAATGCAGGCACTCGAGCAGCAGTCCAACCGCGCCACCGGCTCCCTCGCCAACGCCTTCTCCGACCATCCCGACACCGCCGCCCGCATCAAAAACATGCAGCAGCGCTGTGCCGCCGACGGCTTTACAAAATAATTCACTTAGTCAATTCACAATTCATAATTCACAATTCACAATTATTGCTGCCCAAGCGCTAACGCAATGACATAAATTCACAAATTCCCGACACCGTCCGACACCGTCTGACCTGTCCGACTCGTCCGACAGGCAAATTAAGAATTATGAATTAAAAAAAGGGAGCCTTTCGGCTCCCTTTTCACTTATTTAATCACTTTCGTCGCCCTGTTGCCGCGACGCTCTATATAAACGCCGTGTCCCGGGTTGATTACTCTTACACCCTGGAGATTATAATACTCCACATCAGCGTCATTATCTATTGCGACATTCTCCACTCCCGTCACCTCTTCATCGCCGAGCTGGCGTGTCAGCGGATTGCCCGTGACGACATCAAATGCCGCGTCCGCACCCGTAAGGTCGGTTATATTGTCAGCATTCATGTCAGTCAGGCCATAGTGACGCATCGGTCGCTGTTCGCCGAGCACCGGAGCCGCCTTCGCGCTGCCGAGTGTCATATCGTCCTTCACTGCGCTTCTGCGGGGTGAGGCAAGGCGCGTTGCCGCCGCTACCCCCGACTTAATCGACTGCACCTTGTCAAGCTGTGCTATCACCGAACTGCCGTCACCCTCAGGCGTGCCATTCGGATCATGGCTGAACACATATACCGGAGTAAATGATACTATAATATCAGTATATGCCGCGAAATCACCGGCAATATATGTGCCGAGCAGCGGGTCTACCTCGTCATCCGTGATAAACGAACCGTCGGGGGCAAACTTCAGCGCCTCTGTGTCGCTTTCGTTATGCCCTGCCACATGCTTCACGAGATACTCATACGACGCATAGTCCGTCATCTGGCTCGAGTATGTCTCCACATGGTAATACACAGGCGCCAGTCTGATTTCATCCTCCGTATTGTCATTATTGTCATGCACCAGGTCGGACGGAGGCACCAGGTCATTGTGACCCTTGTACATCCATACGAACTTACTGCTGCTGTTGGTATTGCCTCTGAGGTCGCTTCCGTCGGGGCCGAGTTTGCCAAGATGTATCTTGCTTATGGAACCCTGGCCGAGCATCGGCGAATTAGCCGCCTCAACCACGAGATTGTCGCCGTAGTTCGACACGAAACGGCCGTAGTTCTCGGTGCCGGTATAATTCTCGACATACTCCGTCGAAACCACTTCGAGTGTCGGATATATATCCTCGCGCGGCGACACATCCTTTACCGTGAACCGGTAATACTCCGGGAGCTCCGTATCCGGACCGTCGGGCATATTGTCCTGCACGCGGTCCACATAGAGTCCGCTGCCCTCGACATCGCTGTCGCGTCCCGTTATCTGCACGGTGTAGTAGATATCGTTGCGCATCAGTATCTCGTCGCTGACATTCGGGCGGAAGAAAGTTATCGCCACATCGAGATGACGCGGGTCGACCTCCTGAGTCGGTATCAGAACCTCGCTCTCAGCCGGAGTGCCGTCATCATTCATCTTCACGCGCGATTCGACCTTGAACTTCAGGAAGTCAGTCGGATAGTCCTGTGTGAGATCCTGCCGCTCCTGACTGTAAGTGTAGGCATAGCTGCCGCCGTACACACTCGGTATCAGCGGAGTTATCTGGTCGCTGCCGCTCTCGCTGTAGTTCTCGTCTCCCGCCTCGGCCTTCACCGTATATTCCACGGTCGAATTGAGCATTATCGTACCGATGGCACCGTGGCGTTTCAGCAATGCGCCGTGATACACCTTCGGGACGCCGTTGAGCATGAACGTACTGCGCTTCGTGCCGATTCCATCGGCCGAACCGTTGACAAATATTTTGGCTACAATCTCGCCGTCGTCCACGGCATTGTCGCCGTTGCCCAGCTTCTCCGCTCCGCCTATGGCCGACAGGAGAGCATCCTCGTCAACCACATGCACATAGTAGTCGGTGGTCCACTTCACATTGACCTTTGCGGCGTTCGTATTCGCCGGACGGTAGTCCTTCAGCTCGCGGGCTTTCACATTGTCGGTGCACGGCGTCATCAGCAGCTCGTCGCCCGACTCCTTTATGATATAGAACTGTCCCGTCTCTACAGTGCGGTTTGTCACGTAGCACGGCGTTTCATCTATGAAACCTTCCGCGTCGCTGCCAAGCAGTTTCGCATATTCCGCCTTGCCCTCGTCGGTAAGTTCAAGCAGCTGCACCGCATGGGCGCGTGGCACGTAGGTATAGGGTGTGTACACCGCGATGTCCGACGGCTCATAGCCATCCTTCATTGCCTGTACGTTCACTTTCGAATGTCCGTCAAACGGTATCTGCTCAAACATCGTCGAGCCGGACGCATAGTTCAGCCTGTGGGCCTCATCCTCGACAATAGGCTCGTCATCGTATGAATAATACAGACGTGCGCCTATCGTGTAGCCGCCCGGACGGGTCACCTGCACCGCGTTGCCCGTACCTTTCGATACCACCGGCTTGGAGCACTTGAAATTGATAATGCGCGGAAGCGACGCACTGGTGTTGATTCCGTCAGTAGTCACTGCGCGGAGCACGTGATTTCCCTCTATCGTGGCAAGACCGTCGATATTGCCGAACGAACCGTTGCGGAATATCTCAATGCTGTTGCCGTCGACCCTGAGCTGTATCTCCGCGGCATCTTTAGGTTCTGCCTCAAGATATTCGCTGAGCACCGGCGCGTTCTCTTTGGTCTGCGACCACGAATAGAGCAGGTCGGCACCCTTGTCGGTATTCGGATTGTGCTTGATGACAACACGCACTGCATTGCTGAACGTCTCGATTTCAGTCTCGTATGCCTTGTCTCCCTCCGCAGTAGCGTCATAAACAGTAACAGTAGGTGTCAGCACCCTCTTCGCCGCACGATATATACGCGTCGGCCAGGTATTCTGTCCGTCATTGGCAACATCATATCCGCGGAAACGTTCACCTCCCTGCGGGTTGAAACGTATATGCGTCTTCATCGAAATACCGTTGAATGTGGCAGTGAGTTTATGCTCTACATTGCCCTTTGCGCCGGTATTGTAATTGTTACCGCTTTTATTGTAAACATTGAAGTCATTTACCATTCCGATTTCAAAGCCGACATTCAGATATTGACGGGCATCCACATCGTTCGGAAGGTCAACCAATTCAAAACTCTTCTCTTTCGCGCTGCGCAAGTATTTTTTGTGCCCGTTGGCATAAAGCAACCATGGACGCGACTTATCTTTTGCCGATGTATCATACTCTAAGCGGAACACCTGTATGTTCGATTCACTGGGTACAGTCAGCTGCATAGGTATAGCCTCGTTCGGGTCGACCGGATCAACCGATGTTGACTCAAAACGTCCGTTCGACGAGTCAAATGTCGTCGGTGCATACCACCCGCTTGACCCTTCGGCTCCATACGGGAACTTGATGGCATTGACAAATATCACGCGGTCATTCTCCTTCAGCGTGCTCGCGTCGGTCACGAGCTCGAATATCTCGTTGTCGGTCACGATATAGGTCTGTGTCACAATATCACTGTAGCCATCGGCATCGCCACCTGTAAGATTGGCATTACGGGTGCGCGCCTGTATGGTATACGTACCTATTTCGCTGATAACGAACGCCTCGGTATATTTCGTCCACGTCGCGCCGCCGTCCATCGAATACCATATCTCGGTCTCGGGATTATTCTCCGTGTTTGGCGAGGTAATCTCTATCTTCGTTTCCGGAGTGACACGGCTGTCGAGATTGGTGAAGCTCGGTGCATAAAGCATCGTCGGGTCAAACACCTTGAATATCGACACATACCAGCTGCTCGGTGTCGTTGCCGTGAAATCGGCCTCCTTGCGCACGTCAAATCGGTAGCTGTCGGCTCCGGTGCGCGTCAGCGCCATCAGCTTCGGATAGTCCGTTTCGTGGCCGTCGGGCGAACCGAACTGCACCGTCACGCCGCCATACTCATTGCCATAATCACTTTCAGCAATGCTGTGGAAACGCACATCGGCATTCGGCAAACGGTCGCTCGCCGGCGTATCGATACGTATCGTCTTCAGCGCATTGACATTACCTTCGGCAAGAAGGAAGCCGTCGGTGTTGCCGTCGATTCCTATGCTCGAACCCGACGCATACAGGCGCCAGTCATAACCGCCGTAGTAATCGTCGCCCTCAAGCAGCGTCAGCACCTGTACCTCTTTCTTATTGATGACTATGCGGCCGTCGCTCTTCACTACGTTGTCAAGCCTTACAGCCTCACGGTAGGCATAATTGCCCTCGCCACCCTGGTTGCGCGACAATGCATATACCGTTTCCTCGTCGCTCGGCGAACCCAATACGATGATGTCGTCGTCAGGCGACAGGTGGCGCATCTCGGCTGCCGTCACGCGGCGGTACTCCTTGCCGGGAGTGAATATGTCGTAGCTCGCTATCAGTGACGGGCTGTCAAAATATCCGTCCATCGTAGCGTAGGCGCGGACTGTCAGGTTGTCGCCTACGGGTATCGGTCCGGTGTAAAGCATTCCACCCTTGCGCGGATTGCTGCCGTCGGTTGTATAGAATATCTTCAGCGACGGGTCAGTCACCGCATTGCCGTCGGCATCCAAGCACTGCAGTGTCACTTCCGTGATTTCTCCCGCTTCATACACACCCTCCTGCGGAGTGGCCGTAGGACGCGGAGCATACGTGGCAGCCTCGCCGCGGCGGTATATGCTGACAGGTTTTAATGTCGATGAAGCATTGTCCGGTTCATAACAGCTGAACAGCTTGCCGCTTGTAAGATAGCGCATCACATTGTGCGTCACACCCTCGCCGACAAATGTTATAGTGGCATGTCCCGTTGTCGGGTCAATGACTATCGTGGCCTCGTCGGCATGCACCGGTTCGGCCGGCATTTCAACATGGCAGTGCAGTTTGTTCACGTCACCTGCCACTGCGGCCAGATACCCGGCCGTGAAAGTGCCCTTGAATCTGTATTTACCGTCGTCGGTCTTTTCTATGGTATATATACCGACATTGGCGGCCGACGGATCAATATTCACCGTCTCGCCGGCCTCTCCCGTCTTGGTGATTTCAGTGCTCTTGCAGTTGTCGTCATTGCCTTCGTAAGGAGCAAGTGCAATATTGTAATCGCTCGCCACGAATATCACCTCGTCGCCCGGCACAATCTTCGTGATGTCGGTGACCAACTCAAACGGCTGCCACTTCAGCGCCGGATATATAGCCACATGATATTCAACCACATCGGTATAACCCTCGCTAAGTTCCGACTTGGCACGTGCCTTGATATTGACAGTCTTGCCCGACTCATCAAACACGATGCCGTCGGCAGGATAATCCTTCCATGTCGTGCCGCCATCAATCGAATACTCTATCGTAGCCCCATTGGTAGCGCAGCTTATTGTAACCGTCTTGCTCTGAGCCTCCGTCGGGTCATCACACGTGATGACAGGCGTTGCCGTCCGGAATTTATAGCTTTCAGTCACTACATCGCTCTTTTCAAGGTCGGCACTGGTAGCATAGGCCGTAATTGCCTGCGACGTCTTCAGCTTCGTCAACTTGAATGGGCTTAGTCCTTCTTTCTCATCACCGCCGTCGATACTGTAATGTATCGTAGCGCCCTCGGTAGCCGATGTAATAGTGACATCAATAGGATTGGTATAATAATTCTCCCCGTCACTTCCCGTCTCAAAAGTAGCGTCAGCCGGACTGACACTGAACACCGGCTTCGCTGTCGCAGCCTCCTTGTAATAGATACTTATACACGTATAGGAAGAATTATTTAGATTGGTATTCCCATAGTTGCCGAAAACACTGCCATTCCACAATAGCAACCTACCTGTCGATGCTTGGAATACAAGTTTATACAAACCGTCTTTTGCGTTTACCGTTTTCTCTGTTACCTTGACAAGATTGTTGTTTGTCTCCGTGGTAGCATAACTTACATCTGTACTTGATGAAGATGTCCCGTTAAGGTATCCGGCATCACACTGAAAGTGCCAACCGGCAGTTGCATTCCCTTTGACAGTAAATACTTTGGCAGTTGTGGGATAATACGTTATCTGTTGCTTATCGGCGCTGAGAGTAATGTCAACGCCTGCATATTTTTTGTTGCTGACTGCTCCTACTGCTTTAGCATCATTGGTGAGCACTGCTGATATTATCACTTCCATTCCTTCCTGCAACTGGCTCAGATCGGTCAGTAGCACGAAATCGCCGCCCGAAGGTGTCGGTCCGGGGGTAGTATTTACTGTAACTTCTAATGTGGCCGTCTTTTCTGTTCCATTAAGCGACGAAGTCGCAGTAAGAATACAGGATTTAATAACAGAGACCTCGTCTCTGTTATTAACGTTTGAATATTCAAACGCGCCCTCTGTGTCAGCCGTAATTACCGTGGTTGCTCCTTCGGTAGAGCAACCCGCCGAAATAATAGTCCCCGCTTCAACAGTTACTGATTTGCTGACAGTCTTGCCACCCATAGTAAACGTAGGTTCAACCAATTCGGTTATATCTCCCCCTGTACCACCGTCATACACAACTTTCAAGTAATTGACATAAAGTCGAGCATCTTTATTTGCGCCTTTACAATAGACAGTGACTTTACTGTCATTGACATCAATAGAAAGTTTCCCATTTGCAGCAATGGAATAATCTGCACTATGAGTTGAACTTGTACCTATCGTATAGTCAACAGTTGTTGCCATTGACGAGCCAATCTCTACCGATTGAATCGTGATTCCCGATTTTGCAGAAATAGTAATAGATCCACCATACTTGCCACTTGATGGTTGATATAGACGAATCTCATTACTATTTATCGCAGGATTAGAAGTACCACCGCCTTTCGCCGTAGTATAGGAGATATTGGTGTCCAGATCTCCGCTTGTCTCAGAAAAGCTCGACACCTCTACCTGACCTGCCTTAGCGGTTATTCCCACTATTAGCAGACATAGAAATAGTAATAACTTTCTCATATAGGATTTGTTTTAATAATTGGTTTTATTTTTTGTGATAGATTGTTTTTTTTAATTAATTTAACATAGATGGTGCAATTGATAACCTTCTTGCACCATCTATGTCGCGTTTTGCACTATTTACTACTCTGTATGATTTTCAGGATAATAAAATGTCTTTTTATAGTATTAAGTTCGTGGATTAGTAATTCTGCTAATATACTACTTCTTTAATCTATTTCCAAATTTTTTAACACAATTTTTACATCATACATTTTTTCTCTATTTTTTCCCACGACATACCGCCCTCGACTTTAAAGACCTTAACGACTTTAAAGACCTTACTGACCTTATTGCCTCCGCCCTCCTCTTGCCTATCCGAAACTTTTACGTTAAATTTGCGTTATCATCAAAAGAATTTATGAAAGACCTGATTATAAACAAAGAAACCACGGAGCGCACTGTCCTCGTCGGACTGATTACTCCGCGCCAGAATGAGGCGAAGGTCAATGAATACCTCGACGAGCTCGAATTTCTCGCCGACACGGCCGGCGCCGTAACCGTGCACCGCTTCACCCAGAAAATGGAAATGCCCAACTCCGCCACTTTCGTCGGTAAAGGCAAACTCGAGGAAATCAAAGCCTACGTCGAGTCCAACGACATCGGAATGGTGATCTTCGACGACGACCTCACCACTAAACAGGTATCGAATATCGAACGCGAGCTGCAGGTCAAAATCCTCGACCGCACGTCGCTCATCCTCGACATCTTCGCCAAACGCGCACAGACGGCCAACGCCAAGACGCAGGTCGAACTGGCGCAGTACCAGTACCTCCTCCCGCGCCTCACCCGTATGTGGACCCACCTTGAGCGCCAGCGCGGAGGTATCGGCATGCGCGGTCCCGGCGAGACTCAGATAGAGACCGACCGACGTATCATCCTCGACAAAATATCCCGCCTCAAGGACGAACTCGCCGCCATCGACAAACAGAAATCAATGCAGCGCAAAAACCGCGGCAAACTCACCCGCGTTGCCCTCGTAGGCTACACCAACGTGGGCAAGTCGACACTGATGAACCTCCTCGCCAAAAGCGAGGTTTTCGCCGAAAACAAGCTTTTCGCCACACTCGACACCACTGTCCGAAAGGTAGTCATCGACAACCTCCCCTTCCTCCTGACCGATACGGTAGGCTTCATACGCAAGCTCCCCACACACCTCGTCGACTCCTTCAAGTCGACTCTCGACGAGGTACGCGACGCCGACATTCTCGTTCACGTCGTTGACATCTCACACCCCGGATTCGAGGAGCAGATCGAGGTTGTAAACCGCACCCTCCAGGAAGTATGCGACGCCAAGGACAAACCGATGATAATGGTGTTCAACAAGGTCGACGCCTACAACTATGTGCCAAAGGACGAAGACGACCTCACCCCGCGCTCCCGCGAAAATATACCGCTCAAGGAACTCGAGGACTCATGGATGTCGAAGATGCACGACAACTGCGTATTCATCTCCGCAAAAAAAGGCATCAACATCGACCTCCTCAAGCAGCGCCTCTACACCATGGCAAAGGAAATCCACCTCCAGCGCTTCCCCTACAACGACCTCCTCTACCAGACCTACGACGATGACACAATCGACCCTGCAAAATAGCATCAACGACAGCGCCAACAATAGCGCCAGCAATAATAGTAGCGGCGGTTTTCAACCGCCGTCAACCATCCACCACGCGCAACCAGAGTCCGACGCGTCCGACAAGTCTGACATGTCCGACGCGTCCGGCTCGTCTCTATTAAAGCCGAGTGCCGACGCGTCAGCGGAGGGTACCATGACCTGGTCGCGGCTCATTTCCGACATGCGGCTCGGGCTCGAGGACTTCCACGACGAGCGACGCGGCTCACGCTCCGACTTCCAGCGCGACTACGACCGCCTCGTCTTCTCCTCCCCCTTCCGCCGCCTGCAGAACAAGACGCAGGTATTCCCCCTGCCGGGCAGCATCTTCGTCCACAACCGCCTCACCCACTCCATCGAGGTGGCATGTGTGGGCCGCTCTCTTGCCAACGACATAGCGGCTTCGCTCCGCACACGCCACCCCGACGTTCCCGCCGACACATTCGAGGCAATCGGTGAAATTGTGGCGGCCGGCTGCCTCGCCCACGACCTCGGCAACCCGCCGTTCGGCCATTCGGGCGAAAAAGCGATTGCCGGATTCTTCTCCGAAGGCGCCGGAGCCGACCTGCGCGGCGAACTCACCCCGGCACAATGGAGCGACCTTGTCAACTTCGAGGGCAACGCCAACTCGCTGCGCGTGCTGACGCATCAGTTCCGCGGCCGCCGTCCGGGAGGTTTCGCCATGACCTACTCCACCCTGGCGTCAATCGTCAAATACCCCTACGACTCCACCCTCGCCGGCGGCAAAGGCAAATTCGGATTCTTCACCTCCGAGACGGAATGCTTCTCCCGCATCGCCGACCATCTCGGCATACTGCGCCTGCCCTCGCCCGACGGCTCACTCCGTTTCGCGCGCCACCCGCTTGTCTACATAGTGGAGGCCGCCGACGACATCTGCTACGAGATAATGGACATCGAGGACGCCCACAAACTCAAAATCCTCCCCACCGACACCGTCATCTCACTCCTGCTCGCTTTCTTCAACCCCGACCGACAGGAAAAGATAATATGCCACATGGACCGCGTCGACGACCCCAACGAGAAAATCGCCTACCTCCGCTCATGCGCCATCGGCGCTCTCGTCAACTGCTGCCGCGACGCCTTCCTCGACAATGAGCAGGCTATCCTCGCGGGCACGTTCACCGGCTCGCTCCTGTCGTCGGTCGACACCATAGAGACCCGTGCCTACCGGGCATGTTCCGACATGTCGTGGCAACGCATCTATTGCGCCCCCGACGTCGTCGACATCGAGCTTGCCGGTAACAAGATTGTCACCTTCCTGCTCGAGAAATTCATACATGCCGTGCGCAATCCGCAGCTCAACTACTCGCGCCTGCTCCTCTCCAAAGTCCCGCGCCAATACGACGTTACTGCCCCCGGCCTCTTCGAGAAAATCCAGGCCGTCCTCGACCACGTATCCGCCATGACCGACGTCTACGCCCTCGACCTCTACCGCAAACTCAACGGCATGTCCCTTCCCGCCGTCTAAGTCAATTCATAATTCATAATGCATAATTCATAATTCATAATTGCCCGCTTCAATGCACAATTAGTAGCCGCGGTTTTCAACCGCGGACCCCGCTCCCTCCGACCCGTCCGACAGGTCCGACAGGTCAGACCTTAAAGTCCTTAGAGACTTTAATGACCTTAGAGACCTTAATGACCTTATCGACAAAAAAATTACTAATTACTAATTGCTAATTACTAATTGCCAAAATGCGTAATCTGATTGCGATTCTCATAGCCTTCCTCTCCCTCGCCGCCTCTGCGCGTACCGTCGACGAAGTCCCCAACGTCCACGCCGCCGACTCCACGCGCTTCGTATCCGACCCCGACGGCTACCTGTCGCGCACGGCCATAGCCCGCGCCGACTCCATTCTCGGCTCCGTATGGCGCTCCACCACCGCCGAGCCTGTCGCCGTCATAGTCAGCGACCTCAGCGGCGCCGACATCGACAACTACGCCACCGACCTTTTTGAAGCTTGGGGCATCGGCAAAAAAGACACCGACAACGGCCTCCTCATACTTATCTCAGTTGATGACCGCAAAGCCGCCCTCCGCACAGGCCGCGGCATGGAAATAGCGCTCACCGACGCCCGCTGCGGCCGCATCATCCGCAATATCATTGCCCCCGCGATGAAAAACGGCGACATCGATGCCGCCGTAGTCAATGCCGCAGCCGCCGCAAGCGCTATAATAACCGACCCCGTACATGCCGACGACCTCGTGTCGCAATACGCCAACAACGCCGCAGCCAAAAAGGACAACTTCTTCCATGTCTACCTCCTGGCAGGCATCATCATATTCCTCGGAATGGCCGTGGTGGTCGTTGTGGTCAGTGTCGGTTCCCGCAACCTCGAACGCCATGAACGCTACGAGAAACTGCGACGCCTAAAGCTCCCCTCTCTCGTAATCACCGTAGGATTTCTCGGCATCCCCGTACTCAGCTACCTGTTGCTGCTCCTGCTGATGCATCATGCGCGCCGCACCCGCACGTTATGTCCCAACTGCAACCGGCGCATGCGTCTCATCGACGAGGTGCACGACAACGACTATCTTACCCCGGCCCAGGACCGCGAGGAAAACATCGGTTCGGTCGACTACGACGTATGGCACTGCGATGAGTGCGGCACCAACCGCATTCTCCCCTACATCAACTACAACGTCCCCTACAAGGTATGCCCCGTATGCGGTTCGCGCGCCGAAGTCGAAGAGTCAAACGTAGTCCTGTCCCAGCCCACCACATCGGTCAAAGGCATCGGCGAGAAGACCTTCTACTGCAAGAACTGCAACAAACGCCGCCGCATCCGCTACGAAATACCCAAAGTCGTGGCACCCCCCGTCATAATCCCGATGGGAGGCATAGGCCGCGGCGGAGGTTTCGGTGGTGGCGGTGGCTTCGGTGGAGGCAGCTTCGGAGGAGGTTCCACCGGAGGCGGAGGCGCCTCCGGCGGCTGGTAGCTCAGGCAATTGGCAATTAGTAATTAGCAATTAGTAATTAGTAATGAGCAATCCCAGCCACTAATCTCACACAAAAGGTCAGACACGTCCGACCCGTCCGACATGTCCGACCTTAAAGTCCTTAAAGTCCCTACCTCCCCCAATTACTAATTACTAATTACTAATTACTAATTACTAATTACTAATTACTAATTACTCATTATCTTAAAGATTTCATACGTCTCCGCTTGCGTAAGCCGGTAATATCCGCCTATCACCTCGCCCTTGTTGGCGTGCAGGCGTTTCACGAGCAAATCAATATCAGGGTTCTCAATCCCTAATTCGGCGAAACTTACAGGCAGCCCTATCGAGCCGTAGAATGCCCTCAGACAGCTTATACCCTCGAAGGCGGCCGCACGGTCGTCGCTATCCTTCACGTCAAACACACGCCTTGCAAACTGCGCCACACGCTCCGGCTTATGGTCGGCCATAAACGTCATCCACGCCGGGAACACCACAGCGAGACCCGCTCCGTGCGTCACGCCGTACACAGCCGAAATCTCATGCTCCATAAAGTGGCTAACCCAGTCCTCCACACGTCCGCAGCCGCACACACCGTTATGCGCAAGCGTTCCGGCCCACATGATATTGGCACGCGGCTGGTAATCGTCGGGATTGGCCATAGTGCGCGGCGCCTCCGTGATGATGGCCTTCAATAATCCTTCGGCCACACGGTCGGTAGTCTCGCAATCCTCCGTAGGGGTAAAATAGCGCTCCATGATATGCGCCATCATATCGGCGATACCGCTCGCCATCTGGAACGGCGGCAAAGTGAATGTCAGTTCCGGATTGAGTATCGCGAATTTCGGACGCAAAGCCATGTCCGTACGCAGCGAGATTTTCTTCATGTCGCTCTTTCGGGTGATGACCGAGTTGCCCGACCCCTCGCTTCCGGCAGCCGGAATAGTGAGCACCACACCCACCGGCAACGCCTTTTGCATTATGGCCGTCCCCTCGTAAAAATCCCAGAAATCGCCGTCGTACACCACACCGCCGGCTATCGCCTTGGCCGTGTCAATCGCGCTGCCTCCGCCCACGGCCACCAGACCGTCGACACCCTCGCGCCGGCATATCTCTATCCCCTCATACACGCGGTCGTCAGTAGGATTGGGGTCAATGCCCGTAAGCTCGAGAGTCTCGATACCGGCGGCGCAAAGAGCCGTCAATACCCTGTCGAGCAACCCCGACTTACGCGCCGAAGCGTGCCCCGACACCACCAACACCTTCTTCACACCCATGCCGGCCGTCAGCTCGCCGACCTTCTCCTCAGCCCCGCGCCCAAACACATACCGCGTAGGCGAACAATAAGAAAAATCAATCATAAAGAAACAAAAAAATTTAATTTCAACAACAAAAAAACACCCACCCGCTCAGGACGCGATTCCCTTAGAGGGACGCGATTCATCGCGTCCGCCCCCGCATGTCCCCAATAGCTAAATCAGCTATATTAGCTATATTAGCTATATTAGCTATATTAGCTATATTAGCTATATTAGCTAATATACCAACATCCTCCCGCAAATAATCGAGTAGGAGGTAAACACTAATTGCAGGTGTTTATCTCCTACTTTCGTGTT
>CAJLWO010000065.1 GCA_905210435.1 uncultured Bacteroidales bacterium | reverse complement strand
TGACATACAAAATCATAAAAATTACCCGATTCACAATGAACCGGGTAAGGGGGGGGCTATGTCTCTATTTTTGTCTTAAATGAAAGAGCCGTGACAAATCAGCGCTTTTTAAAAATAGTAAACGGCAGCCGAGGGAACATCTTGCGCACGCGCATCAGCACAGTAGTGACCTGCGAGCCGGCTATCACGGTAGTCACGGCCGCCACAATGAGCACAAGTCCCAGCAAATCCCGCGATGTTATCCCCTGTCCGAGTATCGTAACACCGAAGAATATGGCCGATGCCGGCTCAAGCGCGCCGAGTATCGCGGTAGGCATCGGGCCTATCAGCTGTATGGCGCGTGTGGTGCAGATGAATGATATGGCCGTCGGGAACACAGCGAGTCCGATAAGATTTCCCCAATGATACCATACTTTCGGGACCGTCAGTTCCACCCCTGTTGCAATTCGCCCTGCAAATAGGAGCGTGCCGAACAGAAGCATGAAAAACGTTAGCGGAAGAATGGGTATACCCTCCATGCGCCTGTGATTGATACCTACGAGATATATCGCATAGGAAAGCGCTGATATCACCACAAATATCGTTCCAGTCGTGTCAAGAGTAGCTCCATCCGGGCCTTTGTACAGCAACGCTATGCCTATTAGCGACACTATTATGCAGCATATCAGACGCACCGATATTCGTTCCTTGAAAAATATCACCATTATCAGAGCCACTATTATAGGATATATGAAAAGCAGAGTCGATGCAATGCCGGCGTTCATATATTTGTAGCTCAGAAACAGTGTCAGCGACGACAGTGCCATCAGCAATCCCAATATGACTGACGGGACAACGGCATAACGCGGTATCGCAAGTCTGCGGCCACGCAATATCACCATCGCTGCAATAATAGGCAAAGCCATTATATAACGGAAAAATACCACGCTGTCGGGATTCATTCCATCATTTTCGTAGAGCGGCACTGCGAACAACGGATTCATACCGTATGTGATTTCCGCTATCGCCGCCAGCAGATACCCTTTCCAAAGACTGTTTCTTGACGAGTGTTCCATTATTTTTATTTTTATTCGCGTTTTTTGTCCGCATTTTCGTTTCTGTCACAGCAATCGTCCTTTTTGCAAAGGCCGTTAAGTCCGCATCCGGCACATCCTCCATGGGAGCCTTTGCGCGACATCTTTCTGACTATGTAGATTGTCACCGCTACCAGTACGACAATGACAACTACCCACTGTAACAAATCGTTCATCTTTCCAATATCTATTTCTGAAGTTTCTCTATCATCTTTTTGAGTTTGGATGGCGTCAGACTGTCGGGATATGTGTCGAACGGCAGACGCAACGAGCAGCCCGCTTTATATTCGCTACACCCGAAAGCCGTACGACCTTTTATTATATGCCCTTTCTTGCAGTACGGACACGTTACCTGCTCGAACGATGTTATGCGCGGCGCACGGGGCTTCGTCGGCTTTGTCGTCTTGACCGCCGGTTTTTCGGCTTCCTGCTTCACCTCTATGCGCGACGATGTGTTGTCGCTCAGCACATTTATAACAATTTCCGAAATCTGTTGTTTCAGTTCGTCGATAAATTCCGGCGCCGAATATTGCCGGCGTTCTATCCTGCGCAACTTGTTCTCCCATATTCCGGTAAGTTTGGGACTTTTCAGCAACTCCTGGTTGATGGTCTCGATCAGCTGTATGCCGGCCGCTGTCGGGAGTATGCTTTTGCGCTGACGGCAGATATAGTGACGTTTGAACAGCGTCTCTATGATGGCCGAACGTGTCGACGGACGTCCGATACCGTTCTCTTTCATAGCCTCGCGCAATTCTTCGTCATCGACATTTTTTCCCGCCGACTCCATCGCGCGCAGCAGCGTTCCCTCGGTATAAGGTTTTGGCGGCTGTGTGGCTTTTTTCTGGAGGAACGGTTCGTGTGGTCCGCTCTCGTTGAGAGTGAATTGAGGGAGCACCTGGCTGTCATCGCCTTTGTCGCCATCATCCTTTGCCGGAGTCAGCACTTTGCGCCAGCCTTCGTCGGTGATTACCTTGCCGGTGGCCCTGAATTCTATCTCTCCCGCCTTGGCCGTCACGACCGTAGAGTCGAAGCGGCAGTCGGGATAGAACGCCGCTATGAATCGCGTGGCAATCAGATGATATAGCAAGCGCTCGTTGCCTACGAGCGATGAGGGTGACTGCCCCGTGGGGATGATGGCGTGGTGGTCGGTGACCTTGCTGTTGTCGAATATCTTTTTTGACTTGGTAATTTGTTGCGACAACACCGGAGCGGTAAGCGGAGCATATGGTGTCATCTGACGGAGTATGTCGGGGATTTTCGCGTGAATATCCTCCGAGAGGTATGTGGTGTCGACGCGGGGATAAGTCGTCACCTTCTTTTCGTATAGCGACTGTATGAGGCTCAGCGTTTCGTCGGCTGTCCATCCCCATTTTTTGTTGGTCTCCACCTGAAGCGAAGTAAGGTCAAAGAGTCGCGGCGCCGATTCGCGTCCCTGCTTCTGCTCTATGTCGGTGATTACAAGCTGACACGGTCGTATGCTTTCAAGCGCGGCGTTGGCCGCCTGTTCATCCTTGTAGCGTCCGGTACGCGCGTTGAATGTCGCTTCGCGGTACACGGTCTTCAATTCCCAGAAATCCTCCGACTTGAATGCCTCGATTTCCTTGTGCCGCTGCACTATAAGAGCAAGGGTCGGAGTCTGCACGCGTCCGATTGACAGCACATTGCCGTTGCCCGAGGTATATTTAAGCGTGTAGAGCCGCGTCGCGTTCATACCTAAAATCCAGTCGCCTATGGCGCGCGACAATCCGGCATGATACAACGGGTCGAAATCCGACTGCGGTCGCAGGTTCTTGAATCCCTCGCGTATTGCCTCGTCGGTCAGTGACGATATCCACAGACGTTTCACGGGACATTTGATTGACGCTTTCTGCATCACCCAGCGCTGTATCAGTTCTCCTTCCTGGCCGGCATCGCCGCAGTTTATCACCTCGTCGGCCTCCTTTATCAGCTCTTCTATTACCCTGAACTGACGCTCGATGCTCTCCTGGTGGATTACCTTTATGGAAAATTTCGGAGGCAGCATCGGCAGCTGACCGAGCGACCACCGCTTCCACAACGGAGTGTAATCGGCCGGCTCCTTGAGCGTGCACAGATGACCGTAGGTCCAGGTCACCTTATAGGCTTCGCTCTCATAATAACCGTCCCTGCGTACAGTCGCACCGAGTATCGCGGCTATGTCTTTGGCCACGCTCGGTTTTTCCGTTATACAGACTATCACTTCTTCAATTCATCTTTTCTTGTCGCGACAGGGACGGACACATCACCTTTCGCCGTATGGAACACTATCTGACTGCCGTCGCAGCAGTCAAGTATGCGCCTCGACTGCCGGCAACCGGGAAAGTCTATCTCTATGTATATATTGCCGTCATCTTCCCATTGGAAATAACGCTCGAAATCCACGCCGTCAATATCATTGGCCTTAATACTCGTTCCGGCCGATTTCAACGTGATGCTGTCGATACGTGCCGATGTGTGCGGACACCCGACAAGATTGCCGCACACTCGTGTCAGATTGTCATCTGACTTGTAAATGACATCGCTGATGACGAAGTCGAACTGACGCTGTTGACTATTGGCGTGACCGTGACACGCAGCGGCACCAGCATGACAGCAATCGCGCGCGAAAGATGTATGTGCGCCTCCCAGGCATACCGCCCCTGTCAGCAGCACTATCAGTTTTCTTTTGATTTTGCCTGTTGCCATAATTGTTCCATTTCTTCCAATGTCAGGTCCTTGAGGGCACGACCCTGTTTACGGGCAGCATCCTCTACAGAGTTGAAACGCGTGATAAATTTTTTATTTGTCAGCTCGAGAGCCGAATCGGGGTGCATGCCGTACAGACGTCCGGCATTGACGAGCGAAAACAGCAGGTCGCCGTACTCGGCGAGCATTTCAGGCGTAGGCTCCGGTTTGCCGGATTTGCCGGAAGCTGCGCGCGAACGTTCCAGTTCCTCTTCAAATTCGGCGATTTCCTCCTTTACCTTTGCCCATACATCCTCAGGACTCTCCCAGTCGAATCCCACATTGGCGGCTTTTTCCTGCACGCGATATGCCTTGATCAGCGGAGGCAGCGATACGGGTACACCCGACAGCACGGTCTTGTTGCCGTTCTTCTCCTTTAGCTTTATCTGTTCCCAGTTCAGTTCCACCTGATGGGCGTTGTCGGCTTGCGTGGTGCCGAATACATGCGGATGGCGGTATATCAGTTTTTCGCTGAGGGCGTCGGCCACATCGGCAATGTCAAATTCCTCTTTCTCCTCTCCTATCTTACTGTAAAAAAGTACATGGAGCAATACATCGCCAAGCTCCTTTTTGATATTGGGATTATCTTCGGCGAGGAGTGCGTCGCAGAGTTCGTACACCTCCTCGATTGTATTCGGCCGCAGCGACTGGTTTGTCTGCACCCTGTCCCACGGACATTTGAGACGAAGCTCGTCGAGCACGTCGATTACACGCCCGAGAGCCTCGATTTTTTCCTGACGGTTATGTGACATATCTTATTTAATAATAATCGTTCATTGTCGTATAGCTGAAGCCGGGCGGTTAAAAACCGCGGCTACTACAGGCCGGAGTAATATAGTAGCCGCGGTTTTTAACCGCGGAATTACATGCCGGGTATCTGTATCATATGCCGCTGTTATACCGTTCGAGCCCCTCATTGAGCCACAGCATGAACTTCTCCACACTGTTGTCATAATATACGGGGTCGGTCAACGGTTGCCCCGCATTGTCAAGCACGATGTAATACGGCTGGGAATTGGCTCCGAACTTATAGCTTTGCAGGAAAGCCCACTTCTCGCCTACGGCCTCGAGTGTATAGTCGCTCCCTCCGGCAGTAACCTTCATGGGGCGTACAAGTTCCTTCTTATCGTCGACCATGAGTTTGATTACGACAAAATTTTCGGCGAGCATGCCGCGCACCTGTTCCGTATCAAACACGGCAGCCTCCATGTTGCGGCAGTTGACGCATCCGTATCCCGAGAAATCAAGCAACACCGGCATGTGATGTTCTTCGGCGTATGCCATACCCTCGTCATAGTCCGAAAATTCCACATATTGGCTATCGTGGGTATACAGGTTGAAATCCTGAGTCTCCAATGGCGGAACGAAAGCACTGCATGCCTTAAGCGGTGCGCCCCACAGTCCGGGCAACAGATATACTGCAAATGCCAGCGGGAAGATAGCGAGTATGAATCGGCCTACGCCGACGTGGTCCTTCTTCTCGTCATGGCTGAAACGAAGTTTGCCGAGAAGATAAAGCCCAAGCATCACAAACAGCACAATCCATATCGAAATGAACACCTCGCGGTCGAGTATACGCCATCCGTAGGCCATATCCGCAACCGAGAGGAATTTCAGCGAAAGGATAAGCTCGCAGAAACCGAGCACCACTTTTACCGAATTGAGCCATCCGCCCGATTTGGGCATCTCCTTGAGCATGCCGGGGAAGAATGCAAACAGCGTGAACGGCACGGCAAGTCCTAAAGCGAACCCTCCCATGCCGAGTGCCGGACCGAGTATGTTGCCCTGCGATGCGGCCTCCACCAGAAGTGTGCCGATAATGGGACCGGTGCACGAGAACGACACGAGCACAAGCGTGAACGCCATGAAGAATATGCTTATTATTCCCGAAGTGCTCTCGGCCTTGCTGTCCATTGCGTTCGACCACTTCTGCGGCAATTTGATGTCGAATGCGCCGAAAAACGAAATAGCGAACACGACCAGGAGCAGGAAGAATATGATATTGAATATCGCATTGGTCGAAAGTTCGTTGAGTTTGCCCGCGCCGAATATCAGAGTTATCGCGATGCCGAGCACAAGATATATCACCACAATAGCGGCTCCGTATGTGAGCGCTCCGGAATTGAATCGGCCGCCTTTCTTCTGTTTGAGGAAGAAACTCAGAGTCATGGGTATCAGCGGCCATACGCATGGAGTGAGCAGCGCTGCAAGACCGCCGACAAATCCAAGCACCAGTATAGCCCAGGGCGACTGGTCGGTGGTCGGAGTCGTGGTCTTTACCGGGCTCCACCATTGGGTGTTTATTGCTGCATCAGTCGTCAGTTCTCCGTTGTTTCCCTCTCCGTTTTCTGTCTGATTGGCCTGCGCGGCTTCGGCAGTATCACTGTTCTCCGATTCCGCATACCCGTTGCCGGTCAGGGTCAGATTTACAGTTTTTGGGGTGAGGCAGGCGGTAGAGTCACATGCCTGATACCTTATTTTCAAGTTTATTTTATATCCTTTGTCAGCCTCAAAAGTAAACGGTATTGTGAAACTTACATCCTTACTCCATGATGACAGTTCGGCGCCCTGACTTTCCTCATAGTGCGTCTCCGGAGCTATCGATGCGGAGGGGTCGCCTGTCGACAGCACGGCATCGTTTCCTTCCACCTTTATCTCAAGCGAGTTATACCCTCCCTCGGGTGCGAACGAATAGAAATGACAGCCATCAGCCACCTTGGCCGTGACCACGATATGGCCGGCATTGCCGGTATCGCTGACAGCGTCAGCCGTCCATTCCACTCCGTCAGCGCCTTTCGCTGTCAGCGACAGCAGCCCGAGGAGCATCACCAGAAATATTTTTCCCTTTATGTCAATTGTTTTTTGCATCATGTATAAACCTTAATATGAAATGACTGGTCGTTTGCCGTTTATTTACCTGAATTATTTGAAGTACCGGCAGGTACGGTAAGCACTATATTGTACTTTTGCGGCGACGTGCAGGTTTCGTCATTGCATCCCTGATAGTTCACCACACCTGTAATTTTAGCCGTTCTGGGGTCGGTCACCTCAAAGCTGCGGGTAAAAACGACTTTACCCTCCCAATAGGTCACATCGACATCAAAAACATCGTCGTGAGTCTTGACCGGAGTCACCGAAGGCTTCAGATCCCCCTTGAATTTCACGCCTACCGACTTCGTAAAGTCGGCTGACATCGCTTTCGGGCCACCTTCACCGACCTCAAAGCCATATATATGCCACCCTTTCGACGGAGTCATCGTAAGAACCAACTTACCGGTCTTGGCACCGGTCATCTCTATTCGGGCATTCCAGGCAGCAGCCCCCGCCGGAGCCCCGCCGAAACGGGACATTTGCGCGTATGCCGCCACACTTGCCACAATCACAATCAAAGCTGTTATAATTCGTCTCATATCGTATCAATTTAGAGAATGCCTGTTTTTCATCTTAGGAACTCAGCGTTTTCCGGAGGAAACCACAGACAACCCTCTCATGGTTTTTATGCGCAAATTTACGAAAAATCCCCCACAATATGCGCCAAATTCATACATTAACTTAAACCGTTCACCGATTTTTAAGAGTTTCGCGCTTTATTTAGCGATTTTTAATTAAAACATTATACAAACACCCGTCCCCATCATAAATATATCAAAAAAAAATCGTAAATTTGCACTGAAATTTTTTTTGAATTAAAAATTCATCAACCGCTATATTAGATGGACAACAATAAAATATTGTACATAGCACAAGAAATCTCTCCCTATCTCCCTCAGTCTCCATTGGCCGATATCTCACGCATCCTTCCGCAGACCATACTTGAAAAAGGCTACGAAGTGCGCTCTTTCATGCCTAAATACGGGAATATCAACGAACGGCGCAACCAGCTCCACGAAGTAATCCGCCTCTCAGGCATGAATATCATAATTGATGATACCGACCACCAGCTCATCATCAAAGTGGCGACCCTGCAGCCCTCGCGCATGCAGGTATATTTCATTGACAATGATGATTACTTCCAGCATCATGCCGTAAAAGATATAGAAATCCGACAGACCCCGGAAGACAACGACGAGCGTATAATGTTTTATGTCCGCGGCGTAATCGAGACCGTAAAGAAATTGCGCTGGGAGCCGGCAATCATACAGAATGTCGGATGGATTACAGCTCTCGCCCCACTTTATCTGAAAAAGATTTACGAAAGCGACCCCTCTTTCCGTTCATCAAAAATCGTATATTCCCTCGTCAACGACCCGTTTGAAGGGACTCTCGACCCGCGATTCCTCGACAAACTGCTCATGGACGGCTTCAACAAAGACGGCCTGACGGAAATCGCCGACGGCCCGGTCGACTATCTCGCCCTCAACCGCCTCGCCATGCGTTATGCCGACGGCATCGTCCAGCTCATGCCCGACGTCAATCCCGAGCTTGTTGATTATGCGAAAAGCCTCGGTATTCCATTCCTGGAATATCAGGACGAGGAAAACCTCGCTCAAAACTATCTCGATTTCTACAACAACTTATGAGATTAAATCATTTCCCCATCATAGCCGCATCATTTGTTGCTGCCGCCACCTTATCCGGTTGCGGCGATACCGACGGCATCGGATCATCCCTCATCCAGTCCGAAAACAATATCATCATTGAAGACGACTTCACCGTCACCGGCCACTCCGTCGAAAACGACAAAGTGCAGTCGCGCACGGCAATGCTCCTTCTCGGATCAATCGACGCCGACGAATACGGGCATTTCGCATCCGATTTCGTCACCCAGTTCATGCCCGTGGCACAGCTTGACACCACGTTGACATCAGCTGCGGCAATCGACTCGGTCAAACTGAAGATGATGTTCGCACCGGGCAGTTTCGTAGGCGACTCCGTCATACCGATGGGACTTGAAGTTTTCCGCCTCGACAAAGGGCTGAAAGCGCCAATATTCTCCGATTTCGACCCGGCCGACTACTACGACCCCGCACAGCCTATCGGCTCCGCCATCTATGCCGCCAGCAACTTCGAACTCTCCGACTCACTCAAAAAGCTCGACCACCGCGACATCTACGTCAACCTGCCCCGCGAACTCGGAGTGGAACTTTACGACCTCTACCAAACCAACCCCGAGGTATACAACAACCCCGAAGCCTTTGCCGCCCACTTCCCCGGCATCTACGTGCGCAACAGCTACGGCTCCGGACGTGTCACCCAGATTGGTGCTACCCTGCTCCAGCTCTACTATCACCGTGACACCAAAAACTCAGCCGGACGCGACACAACCTATAACTACGTGGGAAGTTTCTACTCCGCCACACCCGAAGTCCTCTCCAACAACAACATAGCATACGCTATGGCTCCCCAGCTCAATGACCGCGTGGCACAGGGCCAGTCGCTCATCATAGCGCCCGCCGGACTCGAAGTGGAAATGACATTCCCGCTTCTCGACATCATCGACTACTATCGCGAAAAGTCAGGACGTCTTGCCGTCGTCAACAACCTCACACTCTCCATACCGGCCACCAATATTTCCAACACCTACGGCATCCGTCCACCGTCACAATTGTTGATGGTACTGAAAAAAGACAAAGAAAAATTCTTTGAGGAAGGCAAAGTCACCGACGGAGTCACGTCATTCTACGCCACATTCTCCGACGACACCGACACCTACGACTTCTCATCGCTGCGCAGCTACCTCCTCGACGCACTTCAGCGCGAAGAATCACTCACACCCGACGACTTCACATTTATCCTGACACCAGTCACCGTCGATGCCGAGACAGTCTACGACCCATATACAGGCTCCAACAAAGTCTATGTCAAATCCATCGTGCCCTACGTCCAGCAGCCCGCCATGGCCGCCCTCCGACTCAACGACGCCAAAGTGGAACTGACATTCACCAACCAGTCCGTAAACTGACAACTCCACTGGCCCGCCCACTGGCTCTCCCAACAATAGGCAGACGAATCATATCCAACCAACATAGCAAAAAAATCAGGCGTGGCAAAATATTGTCGCGCCTGATTTTTAAACACACAATACCCTAAATTCCCAACTGCATTAAACACAAATTCCGCCAACCATAAAAAATCAAAAAAAATTACCCTCCACAACACAAAAAAAACGCCTCAACACTTCCATATTTCAACCAAAACCACTATCTTTGCAATCGCAAAAGCAAAAAAGAATCGAAACAGACACTCAATTTAATAACGAAGCAACTGCAACTGCAGCTTCAATAACGCAAAAAGAAACTAAACATATCCACAAGCCGCAATAGCTCAGTCGGTAGAGCATTTCATTCGTAACGAAAAGGTCGTGGGTTCGAGTCCCACTCGCGGCTCAAAGCTAAAGCAAAGAGATTCAGCCGATTGCACAATCAGCTGAATCTCTTTTTTATGCCCAAAATGCCATTTTTTTGGTATAAAATGCTTATTTTTTGCACGGCAATCCGTGCAGTAATCCGTGTAGTTTTTGTTTTTTTTTGCCCCTGCTTTCTCTTTATGGAGCCATCGCCCGTTATACCGAGCCATATGGAAACGGCGGCCTACCGATTGATATGCCGCCGCTGTATTCTTTTAATTGTCGCCCAATCAGTCGAGAGCTACATCAAGTGCCATGTAGTGCTGGTAGGGATGGTCGCAAGCCGGACACGGGTCGGGAGGCGTAGTGCCCTCATAGATGTATCCGCATACCAGACATTTCCATTTTATCGGTTTTTCTCGTTTCCACACAGTGCCATCCTTCACTTGCTTTAAGTAGATGTCAAAGCGGCGACGATGCGATTCCTCAACCTTGGCAATAGCACGGAAATGTTCGGCGATTTCAGGAAATCCCTCCTCATCGGCTATTTTGGCTGATGACTCATATTGTTCAACTCCCTCTACCCGCTCCTCTTCCGAAGCTATGGCAAGATTGGTGGCGGTATCACCGATTACACCAGAGTCCACATCAAGATCTACATTTACCGAGCCACCCTGCAACATTTTGAAAAACACTTTTGCATGGCGCAACTCATTGTCAGCCGTTTCGCGAAATATCTGTCCGATAGGAAAATAATTCTCTTTATCGGCCTGCTGTGCATAGAACGTATAACGCGTATAGGCTGTTGACTCACTCAAATATGCCGCCACAAGGCAGCGTTCGGTTTTTGTGCCGCGAATATCCTTTACAGATGTTGACATAGCTAAAACATTTTATAGTTACACTTTGCCTATATAACACCCGACACACTCTTTTGTTCGGAAATACCGAGGGGGTTGCAAAACTCAGAATTTTGGCTAACGGAGCAGGGACATCACGCCAGATAACGTATTGCTTTCATTGTTTTTGGTTCACGTCAGCTATCGTTTTGATTACACGGCATGGGTTCCCTACCGCGATACTGTTTGACGGAATATCTCTCGAGACAACACTACCCGCGCCTATCACACAGTTACTGCCGATTGTGACTCCGGGAAGCACCGAGACTCCCGCGCCGATCCAGACATCGTTGCCAACCGTTATAGGCCGTGCGTATTCAAGCCCGATATTACGCTCCGGGGCATCAACCGGATGCCCGGCCGTATAAAATCCGCAATTAGGCGCGACGAACACATTGTCGCCGAACGTGACCGGCGCCTCGTCAAGTATAACCAGATTGAAATTGGCAAAAAAATTTTTTCCCACACGTATATTATACCCGTAATCGCAGTAAAACGGCTGCTCGACAAGCAACCCGTCACCCGCTGCACCGAGTATCTTTCGCAACAACGCATTTCGCCCTGCAATATCCTTGGGTCGCAGCTCATTGTAATCCCGGCACAACTCCTTGCACTCAAGCCGTTCCTCAATCAATTGCGGATCATAATTGGCATCATATAACATGCCTTTCAGCATCTTCTCCTTTTCTGTCATTGTCATACAACAATATAAAATTAAAATCTAAATTAAGCACATAAGTACCTGTTCGGAACTATTGCAAAAGTAATCTTTAACCCAATGGAATGCAATAGTTATAAATAACCATTTTTTATCACACACGACCCGCGGCATCACTGTCGCGGGTCGTGTGTGATTGAATGAAAAAACTGTCTGTACTTTATATGTCTGTATTATCGTTGTGGTTATAATTGCTCTCTTTACCTTCCTCCCGTAGTAGAGCGGTCGGCATCGGCGTTTACTTCGACAAGTTTCTGCGCTCCGCGTTTCTGTCGTCCCCACTGCACATTGTAGTTCACCGTGACGTATGGCATACGCATGTCCAGACGCATATGCTGCTCGTTGGTATTCCACTTGCTCATCATCTTCGAGCCCTGGTCATACTTGCCGAACGGCATGATTATGCCGGCGCCAAACTGCCACTGCTTCCAGTTATAACTCAAATCAATGATATTAAGGTCCTCACCCCAACTTATTTTTTCGCCCCATAAATCGCGCTGGGAGCGCACGTACTGGCCGGTCAGAACAAATCCCCAGTGCGAGAGCTGGACACTCGCGTTGCCGCTCCAGCCGTTGTTGCGCATATCATACCCCACACCACGCATACGTTCCATGCGGAACTGCACGTAGCCGCTTGCAGTGAGCCAGTCAGGTATGATTTCTATCTGCGGAGCAAGGAAAAACGACAGGTTTTGCAGCCCACGGCTGTTTTCGTATGTAGTGACAAGCTTTTCGTCGTCCCACTGCAGCAACGGGGTAATGGCGTTTGGCGACGTAAATGCCCTGATGCCGAACGACCCGTCTACCTGCGGCAGACTGAACCCGTAACGCAATGTCAGCATATACGAATTGGCAGCCTTGAGGTTCGGATTGCCGACTCTCCATTGAAAACCGTCAAGCTGCTGCGGCACGACATTGGTCTCGGCAAGCGATGGTGTCGACTGCCACGAGGTGAAATTGAGCCGTAGGTTATGGTTGGGATTAATCGAATATGTAAGCGTGGCCTGCGGACGTGCGCTCCACGTATGGTTTCCCCGGTTCGATTCCTTGAAAAGGAAATCGGTATACTGAGCGCCTATGCCTGCGGTAGCGGTCCATTTGCCGAAACGGCGGAAATATTCCGCAAAGAAATACACCTTATCCTGACGCTGATGGAAAATCTCTCCTCCGAGCGACATATATTCCGACCGGTTACGGTTGGCAGTAACGACACCCCGGCCGTAAAACGCGACTTGCTCCAGTTCTTCACATAGTCGGCCTCGATGGCATACGCCTGATTGCGGTCGCGTATGTCGGTATGTATGTCGGTTCGAGGTGAATATGCTCCGGCAACTTGCTCTATATAGTCTGAATATGATTTTCCGAAATAGAACGAACTTTTGAAGTCGACGATAAGCATCTGGTTGCGGCTGAAATTCTGCTGAAGATATAGCGACAACGCCGGCGTCGAACCTTTCGACCCCTGAATATCAGACAGGAGTATATCATCCGAACCGTCGCTGAGCGAAAGCAATCCGCTGTAGCCGGTTTTGTTGGCAAAATCGCGAGAGAATCCAAGCTCGGCTATAAATACGGTTGTATCCGGTTTGATGTAGTTGTATGCCGCCCACGCGTTGCCGAACGTGTTGTCAAGCACTCCCCCGCGCGATGTCTCGTGACGTGACAGCGATGTTCCGTCGGGATATGTGAACGTTTCGTCATAGTCACGGTGTGTCTTTAACTTATTGGTCAGCTTGTAATTTGCGCCGACCTGCCACTGCGAGCGCCCGGTATTGAATTTGGCGTCGGCCATATAAAAGCCCCACGCCTGGTTAAGTGCCGGACGAGCCTGCGTCTGGAGCGAGCCGCCCACCGTCGGATTTGTGACGATGAAATTGAGCACATAGGTTGCCCCGTTATATCTCAGTCCCGGATTGTCAATCCACTCCACGCGCTTGATTGTTTCCGGCAACAACGCACGCACCTGCTCTATGGTCGACGGCCGACCGTTTATGCGCAACTGCACCGACTCTCCGGCAGCCTGTACCGTGCCGAGCACATCGCTCACCGTAAGCGTAGGTATCATCAGATTGCCGAGCAGCTGCAATCCGTTTTTTGAAGCCTCCACAGCGCTTTGCGAAGGATGATATACCTCCATATCCGCCTTGCGTATCACTTTTGGGGCTTCCACTACAATCTCCTCAAGTTCCTTGACCGGAATTGAATCCGGGCTTTCCGTCTGGGCACCGGCCAGCAATGCGCAAGGCAACGCGACGACCACTGATAACATATGTTTCATCTTGACTGGTAATATTTGTTCATTTCGATTGATAGAAACTTTTTAAAAGGAACCTTTTTACCAATAAGACGTAAACATCCCCCCCAACGTTACACCACCATCCCGTAAATTTAAAAATTTCCGCAAACGTAAATCCCGGCTACCACCTTTATCGCATCTGATAATCAAACACATGGTAACCGCAATTTTCAGCTGCGGAAAATTCCAAATATAGCCCCTTTGTTTCGTTAAGGCAAAGTTAAATCATTACGGCGTCGGAATCTTATCTGAGGCTTAGACTCACCCGTCTCCCTCATCCCTCCCTCATAATAAACGTCACTCTTCCGCTATTATTACACCTCTCTTCCACAATTTCATAAAATACCCGTTATCATACACTAAAGGCTGACATATTGAATTATCAAAGTTTTTTCTTATTTTTGTAAAAGTACTTATATCAATACTTCGGTTATTTTTTGAGAGTTTGTTAACGGCTCCGAGGAGCCAAGTGTT
>CAJLWO010000064.1 GCA_905210435.1 uncultured Bacteroidales bacterium | reverse complement strand
GAGCCAGGATCAAACTCTTCGTTGTTGTTATCTTGTTTCTTGTTTTTTTCTGTTTCAAAACATGACGCAACCGCGACGTTCGTCCCGGACTATTCCCTCCGCCGGAGTATCCTCCGTCGGGGTCGGTTTCAGGAACTGACACCGGCTTGCCTTCATTGCTGAAGAGCCGGCCTCATTATTTTTAGCTCTTGTACTTTCTTGTCTTTGTCTATTGTAAGTCTTTCAATGTCCTCGGGGATTTCCCTGCCCCGCTTCCCGTGGTCCGTTGACCGTCGGTTTTCGTGAGGCGGAAAAACTTTGCAAAGGTAAGAAGGAAATTTGTAACTTCCAAATTTTTCTTCGACTTTTTTTGCATCGCTTTCGTTCCGGAGTTTCCGTCAGTGTCGGTGTCCAGCCTCGTGTCAGCTGCGTCGCAGCATCCGCCGGCTTCGTTCCCGGCCTGCCTTCCGTCCGCGGAAGCTCGCTTGCTTCCCGAAAGCGAGTGCAAAGGTATGCACTTTTTCCTTTCCCGCCAAATATTTTTGCAACTTTTTTTCATGAAAATTTAATCAAAAGCCCGAAAACGCTGATTATCAAATCATAAATCAGCATGGATTTTCGTACAATATTTTCATAACGTTTATCCAAAGACAAGCTCACAATAAAAATGGCGCGGCATTAATTCCCCTTTTTGTTGATAAATAATATTTCTCCTATATTGGGACAATGAAATTTAATTTGTAATTTTGGGAACTATTTGAAGTCACTTCCGGCAACACTGATTTTGACGGATTGCGAATGCACATTATTAATATAATAATTTAGCAAACAAAAACTCCGCTCTCCCACGGATTGAGACAGATACTTCATCTCAGTATCGCCAAATACCACAGGCACACTTTTGATTATAGCAAGGAAATTCATATATGGAATCATTCATACATCTGCACGTACACTCCCAGTACTCGGTACTTGACGGCCAGGCATCAATCAACGCGCTTGTTGACAAAGCCATGGGCGACGGAATGCCGGGATTGGCACTCACCGACCACGGCAACATGTTTGGCGTCAAGGAAATGTTCAATTATATAAAGAAGAAAAAAGGCAAACTGAAAGGAGAAATCGAAAAGCTCGAGCAACAGCTTACCGAAGCCGGAGAAGCCGGTGACTCGGATAAAACTGCTGCTTTGGAAAAAGACATCGCCAAAGTCAAAAAGAAACTAAATTTCAAACCGATATTCGGATGCGAGATGTACGTCGCTAATTCACGCCTTACGGAGCATACCGACAAACGCGATACCGGTCGGCACCTCGTTGTACTTGCAAAAAACGCCGTCGGCTACCACAATCTCATAAAACTCGTATCAAAAGCCTGGACAGAGGGATTTTATTCCCACCCGCGTACCGACAAATTCGAGCTGGAGAAATATCACGAAGGTCTCATCGTTTGTTCAGCCTGCCTCGGCGGGGAACTGCCGCGTCTCATACAGGCAGGAGAAATCGAAGAGGCCGAACGTCAGGCCGAATGGTTCAAAAGCATCTTCGGAAACGACTATTATATAGAATTACAGCGACACAAAGCTACAGTGCTGCGGGCAAACCATGCCGTATTCGAAATACAGGAACGCGTCAACCCCGAACTGATACGCATAGCACGCAAATACGATATAAAACTCGTATGCACCAACGACGTGCATTTCGTCAACGAAAACGATGCCGAAGCCCACGAACGTCTAATATGCGTGTCGACAGGCAAAAAGCTTTCCGACGAAGGCCGAATGCTCTATTCCAAACAGGAATGGATGAAAACACAGGCCGAAATGAACGAGTTGTTCAAAGATATTCCCGAATCCTTGTCCAACACCATCGAGATTCTGGACAAAGTTGAGACCTATGACATCGATCACGCACCGATAATGCCCTTCTTCGAAATCCCCGAAGAATTCGGCACAGAAGAAGAATACCGACAGCGGCTCACCGAACAAGACCTCTTCGATGAATTCACGCGCGATGAAAACGGCAATGTCATACTCTCGCAGGAAGAGGCAGAAAAGAAAATAAAGAAGCTCGGGGGCTACGACAAGCTCTACCGAATTAAATTTGAAGCCGACTATCTTGCCAAACTGGCCTACGAAGGAGCCGAACGCCGCTATGGAAAAGACCTTAGCGACGAGCTACGCGAACGCATCAAGTTCGAACTGCACATCATGAAGACCATGGGTTTCCCCGGCTACTTCCTGATCGTGCAGGACTTCATCAACGTGGCGCGCCAGAAACTCGACGTCAGTGTCGGCCCCGGCCGTGGTTCGGCCGCAGGTTCAGCGGTAGCCTACTGTCTCGGCATAACGCAGATCGACCCAGTGAAATACGACCTGCTTTTTGAGCGTTTCCTCAATCCCGACCGTATCTCACTCCCCGATATCGATATCGACTTCGACGACGACGGCCGCGCACGCGTATTAAAATATGTGACCGAAAAATATGGCGAAGAAAAAGTGGCGCACATCATCACCTACGGTACGATGGCAGCCAAATCGGCAATCAAGGATGTGGCACGCGTGGAAGACCTCCCGCTCTCCGAAAGCGACCGACTGACCAAACTCATACCGCGCCACATGCCCGAAGTCAACGGCAAGGAGCTCTCCGCCACCCTCAAAAACTGCTACGAACATGTGCCGGAATTCAAAACCGAACTGCAAAACGGCAATGAAACCATAAAGGAGACACTAATGTATGCCGAGCAGCTCGAAGGCAACGTGCGCAACACAGGTGTCCATGCCTGCGGCGTGATAATATGCCGTGACGATGTCACCGACTGGGTGCCGGTGAGCACGGCGATAGACAAGACCGACGGACGCGTGCTCGTCACACAATACGAAGGCCGCGTCATCGAGGAAACCGGCCTTATCAAAATGGACTTCCTCGGATTGAAAACCCTTTCAATCATCAAGGAAGCCGTCAAAAATGTCAAACTCACTCGCGGTATCGACCTCGACATCGACAATGTGCCCATCGACGACCCCAAAACCTACCAACTTTATTGCGAGGGGCGCACAACAGGCACGTTCCAGTTCGAGTCGGCCGGCATGCAGAAATACCTGCGCGAATTGCAGCCCTCCACCTTCGAGGACCTCATAGCAATGAACGCCCTCTACCGTCCCGGGCCTATGGACTACATCCCCGACTTCATCGCACGCAAGCACGGAAAATCGCCCATCACTTACGACATACCCGTGATGGAGAAATACCTCAAGGACACGTATGGCGTCACTGTCTACCAGGAGCAAGTCATGCTTCTGTCGCGTCTTCTCGCCAACTTTACCCGAGGCCAGAGCGATACACTGCGTAAGGCAATGGGTAAAAAGCTAATCGACAAGATGAACGAACTCAAAGGCAAATTCCTCGAAGGAGGAAAAGCCAACGGCCACAACGAGGATGTCCTTAAAAAGATATGGGCCGACTGGGAAAAATTCGCGTCGTATGCGTTCAACAAGAGCCACGCCACCTGCTACAGCTGGGTAGCGTTCCAGACCGCATACCTCAAAGCCAACTACCCTGCCGAATACATGGCAGCCGTGCTCAGCCGCAACCGCAACGACATCACGAAGCTCACCAACTTCATGGACGAATGCAAATCCCTGCACATTCAGGTAAAAGGACCCGACGTAAATGAAAGTTTCGGCGATTTTGGTGTCAACGCCAAGGGCGACATCCGATTCGGTCTCGCCGCCATCAAGGGCGTGGGCGAAAACGTAGCCGACGTAATAATCGAGACGCGAGCAAAAGGAGGCCCGTTCACCTCAATCTACGACTTTGTGGAGCGCGTGCCTCTCGCCACACTCAACCGCCGCACATTCGAATCGCTTGCGCTTGCCGGAGCATTCGACTGCTTCGACGGCCTCCAGCGCGAGGATTTTTTCGAAAAAAACAACCGCGACGAGAGCCTTTCCGAGCAGCTCCTGCGCTACGGACAGTTATTCCAGAAAGCGAGCCAGGAACAGACAGCATCCCTTTTCGGCGACGAAGACATATCGCTCAATACGGCAGGTCGTCCTGCCATCCACCCCGCAGTACCCTGGTTTGACGTTGTCCGGCTCGAAAAAGAGCGCGACCTCGTCGGCATGTATCTGTCAGCCCACCCGCTTGATCCGTACTACATGGAGCTGACCCACGGCTGCAACACGACGTTGAAAGATTTCGCCGAGAAAAACGATATAGTGGAAGACCGCGACATCTCTTTCGGCGGAATGGTAATATCATTTGAAGAACGACCGACAAAAAAGGGAGACATGTATGGCCGCATGAAAATTGAAGATTACACCGGCTCGGCCGAATTGATGCTGTTCAGAAACGACTACATCAAATTCGCCAATTTCGGTAAAATCGGCACTCCCATATACGTCACCGGCCGATATGCAAAAGCCTATAACGGCGAGTTGCGCTTCATGATTTCTGACATCAAACTCCTGTCGGAAATGAGCGGACACCTCATCAACTCCGTGACGATAACGCTTGACAAAACCGATGTCAACGACGCGCTCATAGATACTCTCATGGAGCACATCAACGGCTCGACAACCAACCGCGGCACTCTCAACTTCAAGATATTCGACGGCGAAGCCAACCGTACGATCCTGATGACCTCCGATTTGCGCATCCCTATCAACCGCAAACTCGCCACTCTTCTCGACGACATGAATCTCGAATATAAGTTTAACTAAATAAAAACAATAAACAATTATGGCATTTAAATTTACAGACAGCAATGTCAATGAGACGATAGCATCGGGCAAGCCCGTAGTTATCGATTTCTGGGCTACATGGTGTGGTCCCTGTGTAGGCATGTCACCTATTATCGACGAACTGGCCGAAGAATACGCCGACAGAGTTGTAATAGGCAAATACAACGTTGACGAAGAAGGCGAATTCGCCGCCGCCAACCGAGTAATGTCAATCCCGACATTCCTCTTCTACAAAAACGGAGAAAAAACATCAATCCGCCTTGTAGGTTCCCAAACCAAAGATTTAATGAAGAGCAAGATAGAAGAGCTTCTATCGCTTTGACAAAAAATTGTACGCACACAAAATCCGGGAAGAATACAGCATATGACAGCGTTGCATTCTTCCCGGATTTATTATTAAGCATATTTGGAAAATTGTCGTTATTATTAGACGAATTAATATAAAAGCGTAGAAAAATATTGTAATATTTAAGAAAATTTCATACTTTTGAAGCGATTTTGTGCTTATTTATATTTAATCACTTATAATGTAATTTCTCAGGTAAGAATTTAGGAATTAAGCAGATATAGTAACATTTAAATAAACAGTTATGAAGTTAATTTATGGTGTGTTGTCGTCAGCATTGCTGATTGCCGCAGGCAGTAGCTGTAGCGACGACTACAATCCGGGCGGGGGTACATCCGGTAAGATCAACCCGCAGCTCGACCTTGATGTGAATGCGATAACATCGCGTTCCACATCGGCCGGCCGCGATGCATCTCCCGTATCGGTCAATGATTTGAAGCTGCGGCTCAGTTCAACCGATGGTTCATTTGTCAAGGAATGGAATTCCATCGCCGACTTTGACAACAACGAATTGTTCAAGGTCGGCACCTACACCCTTGAGGCAATTTACGGCGACGTAGAGGACGAAGGTTTTGAAAAGCCTTATTACTATGCCTCCACACAGCTCACGGTGAAAGAAAACAAAGTGACACAGGTGTCGATGAACGCACAGCTCACCAACTCGATGGTCAGCATAGCCACGACCGAAGCATTCCGTTCCTATTTCACCAATTATTCATTTCAGGCTCATGCCGAAGGTGGCGATTATGTCAACTTCACAAGCACCGAGACGCGTCCCGGTTACCTTCGTCCGGGCAAAGTAACGGTCACGGCCGATGTCACCAAGCCCAACGGATTGAGCGCTACCCTCGAAGCTGCTGTTTTCGTTGCCGAGCCGAAACATCATTACACCGTAACTGTTGATGTCAACAACGGACAGGCCGGCGACGCACAGCTCGTCATCACCTACGACGACATGCTCAGTCAGGAAGATGTCTACATCGACCTTAGCGATGAAATACTCAGTGCACCGGCTCCCGCGGTCATCGCGCAGGGCTTTGAGGCAGGCACCACCGCCACCGTCATCGAAGGCTCATCTGACGCTGCAGCCCCCGCTTTCTTCATCAATGCCGAAGGCGGTATCAAGTCCGTAGTGCTCTCGACCAAGTCCACATCTCTCATCGAGCAGGGCTGGTATAACGAGATTGACCTTGCCGCCGCCACTCCGGCCCAGCAGTCTAAACTGAAATCGCTCGGTCTCGACGTCAAAGGCCTTTTCGGCAATATCGGCCAAATGGCGCAAATCGACCTCTCAGGCGTGCTGTCACACATCAGGTACCTTGAAGGAAGCGACAATGTGTCTGAATTCACAGTCGTAGCCAAGGACAACTACAGCAAGGTTAGCGACCCGTTGACATTCTCAGTGAAAGTCGAGCCAATAGTGATTGGCCTGTCGGAAGATGTCACGCCCAGTGTCGGCGCCACCACAATGACTGTGGCTCTTACCTACAACGGCACAGATGTAGCCCGAAATGTAAAAATACAATACAAAAATCTCCGCGGCACATGGAGCGACGCCACAATCACAAAAGTTACTGAAGTATCCGACAACAATTATATAGTGGAAATCGACGGCATTCCCGCCGATGACACGACAGTTACACTTCGTGCCGTCGCTGCCGGAAAAGAAAGCGATGAGGTCACTATTGCCAAAGGCGGATTCACCATCGCATCTAAAGCCAACGACATGTTCGCGACACGCGCACGTATCGTTCCTACATATTTCGAAAATGAACTCGAAGCAGCAGCCTCGTCAGTAAAATACGAAATTTCGGAAGACGGCTCCAATTTCACGCCGGTAAGCCACACAATGGAGAGCGACGGTTCGTCATGGCTCACCGGCCTCCCCTCAGGCAAAAAACTTACCGTCAAAGCGACAATCAACGGTAAAATTGCAAAAACTGAAATCACCACCGAAGAAGCTGCTCAACTTCCCAATTCAGACATGGAAGGTTGGTGGAGGGAACATGGCGGCAGCAACTGGGACTTCTATTACGCATATGCAGAAGGCGCTCAACAAGTATGGGACACAATGAATGAAGAGACTACATCAAGCATAGGTGTAGCTGCAGCATATACCACAACTTCGGGAACCAAGCCTGCAGAAGGCGTCAGCGGACAATGTGCTGTCATCCGTACCGTAGGATGGGGTGCAGGTAACACTGCAGGCGGAAGTATAAGCATCGTCAACAATGTTTCTGCCGGACAATTATATTTAGGTAAATTCTCCGGTGTCGGACAGACACCGGCCTATGGATACAAATTCAATTCACGACCCGCATCCGTAACATTTTATGCAAAATATAGCGCTCAAAAATCCGATGATTTCGGAGTAGCCGAAGCGAGTGTCCTTGACGCTTCCGGCAATATCCTTTGCTCTTATGCCATCGAGATAGGCACAGCTTATAGTAATTGGGAACAATTTACTTTACCTTTCACTTATAGTGCCAATGCAGATAAAGCGGCATCATTGGTAATCATATTCAAATCCACAGGTCATAGTAACGGCGCCACTCGTAGCTATCTCAAACTACCCGGATTTGGGGCAAATGCAAAAACCGAGTCAGTCGGCGGACAGCTCTATATTGATGACATCAAGTTAAACTACTAATAGAAATTACTGAACATGAAATATAAAATATTTTCAGCTTTAGCAATCGCGACGTTCATGATGTCATCATGCCATGACAACTGGACACCCGCGCCCGAAGATGAGGGCGAAGGGCAATTGCGAATGGAAGCTATCGACGTAACCAACGCCGAAAATGTAATCAAACGGGCCGGAGTCGACGTAAGCAACTTTATCGTCACCGTCAACGATGCCGAAGGCAAACAGATGCAGCAGTGGAAGTTTGCCGAGATGCCTGAAATAATTACCCTGCCCGTGGGCGAAGGCTACACAATCGACGTCATCTCCCACAATCAGGAAAAAGCTGCGTGGGACGCTCCTTTCTTCAAAGGCTCATCCCAAAAATTCAACATCGCCAAAAACCAGCTCACAAATGCCGGCACAGTGACATGCAAACTCTCCAACATCAAAGTCTCAATCAGATTTTCCGAAGATTTGAAAAAAATCATGGAAGACGACTGCAAAGTGACCGTAATTGCCAACGATGAAGGACGTCTCGAATTCGGACCCGAAGAAACCCGCTCAGGCTATTTCCAGGCCATCGAAGGCAGTTCGACACTGATTGCAACCTTCTCAGGCACAATCTACGGCAACTACGAGGAGATACGCAAAGTATACACCGATGTTGAAGCCGGCCAGCACCGCATCATCACTTATAGCGTGAAAGGCGGCGACCCGACTATACCCGACGAATCAGGCAACATCGACATCACCGACGGCATCACCATCGACATGTCGACAATCGACGAAAGCATCGAAGGCAATGTAGCGCCCGATGAAGATGTGATTGACGGCGACCGTCCCGGTCACGAAGACCCCGAAGACCCGGATAACCCCGATAATCCTGACAATCCCGATGACCCCAAGGATGAATACTTCACATTCGATACAAGCATCTCGCTCACTGAGGTCAATCCGGCGGTTGAAGGCAATGACTACAGCGTCGTGATCAAATCGGTCAATCCGTTGACCAACCTCAAGGTGGAAATTGAGTCAGGCTACCTGACCGACGAGTTCCTCGGCAGCGTGGGTCTGGTCACCAAATTCGACCTCGCCAACCTTCCCGCAGACCTTGAGCAGACTCTCGGCGACCCCGAAGGCTTCAACTTCCCCGTCGGCGACAATGTCAAAGGTCAGACCGAGGTTACATTCAACCTCACCCCGTTCATCCCCTTGCTCAACCTCAGCACCACCCCGAATGATATTCATAAATTCCATCTGACAGCCGTTGACGATAAGGGAAATGAGAAAACAGTAGTATTAACCTTTATTTCAGGAGTAGAATAACGATGAGAAAAATATATATCGCAGGAGTACTTGCCGCCGGACTGACTCTGGCCTCGGCATGCTCCGACAATCATGATTACGCTCTTGAGGGAGAAGGGAAAGTGATGCTTACGGCATCGTTCAGCAATGATGTCAAAGTGGCGTCCCGCGCCACACTCGAGGAGGAACTGTCCTCATCGACCATCATCTGGATTTCAGGCTCAAAAGGCCTTGTACGCAAATACGAAGGGCTGCAGAACCTTCCTGCCGACGGCATAAAACTGCTTGGCGGAAACTATGTGGCCGAAGCATGGGCCGGCGACAGCCTCTCGGCCTCATTTGATGCGAAGTACTATAAAGGCCGCGCTCCCTTCACCATCACATCGGGTACCACCCGCGTGGAACTCCCCTGCCGCATCGCCAATGTCGTGGCATCGGTCGATTATTCCGACAATATCGACGGCGTGCTCACCGACTATACCATTACCGTAGGCCACAGCCGTGGTTCGCTTGACTTCGTAGGCAAAGAGACACGCAAAGGCTACTTTATGATGCCCTCCGGCTCGAAAAATCTGACATGGTCGCTCAAAGGCAAACTGGCCGACGGCTCCGCTTTCACCAAGGAAGGTGTGATCGAAAATGTCCAGTCCGCTACCGAGTATGTGCTCCACGTCACCTACACACCATCTTCAAGCGACAACGGCGGCGCATTCATCAATATCGTCATTGACGAGAGCACAATCGACTCCGAGGATGAGATTCTGATAACGGTAGCGCCAAAAATTGTCGGTACATCTTTCGACATCAAGCAGGGCATTACCGGTCAACCGGGCATGTTTGATAAAAAATCGCTCTACATCACAGCCTCTTCAGCTCTTAAGAATGTAGTTCTCGACTCCCCCCTTCTTGCAACGACCATCGGAGGCAACGACATCGACCTGATGACCGCCGACGCAAGCGTATGCGCCTCGCTCAATGCGGCCGGTATCGAATGGAACTATGTATACAACGAGGCTGACGACATCTCCAACATGAAAATCAACTTCAACGAGGAGTGGCTCAATGCAATCCCCGCCGGCGAGTATCAGATGAACGTCACGGCAACCGATGCGCTCGGCAAGAAATCTGTGGTCGCAATGCCGATAACCGTCACCAACGCCAAGGCTGAAGCAGTCGAGGTAAGCGCAGCGGCTCCCACCACTTGGGCTACATCAGCTATGATTTATGGCCGTCTGCTCGACGCAACGGCTACCGACGGTCGTCTCGAATACCGCAAAGCCGGTGACTCAGCCTGGACAGCTGCCGACACAACTCTTGATGGCGTAAATCTTTCAGCCGAGATTACCGGTCTTACGCCCGGCACTACTTACGAATACCGCGTGGTATGCACCGGATTTGAAAGTGCGCCGAAGACTATCACCACCGAAGCCAATCTCCAGCTTCCCAATACAAGTTTTGAAGACTGGCAGATTAAGTCAGGCAAAAACGGCAACCTTATCTACGCCGAAGGCGACGAGATGTTTTGGGATTCGGGCAACCACGGTTCTGCCTCGCTCTCCAAGCAAGTGACTACCCCCGACGGTACCTACACACACTCCGGACAGTATTCCGCCCTGCTGACATCGCAAAAAGTAGCATTATTTGGCATCGGACGTTTTGCCGCCGGAAATATATTCATCGGTCAGTATCTCAAAACCGACGGTACTGACGGTATCCTCGGCTGGGGACGACCGTTCGCCTCACGACCGAAAGTTCTTAAAGGCTACGTGCGCTACGAACCCGGTACAATCAGCTATAATGACTGCGACAAAAAAAATCTTCCCGAGAAATACCAGGAAATGGAGGCTCATAAAGGTCAGATGGACCAGGGCATCATCTATATTGCAATCCTTGACGACAGCAACAAGATGACTGCGAGCAGCACTGATAATGGAAAGGAAAAGACATGGCCTATTGTTGTCGAGACGAAATCAGGACAGGTATTCGATGTCAACCGTCCCAACGTCATCGGCTACGGACAGCTCATCGTAGACGCCACCCAAGGCGACGGCATGATTGAATTCAATATTCCGATTGAATACTTCAAGACCGACGTCAAAGGCACCAATATCGCCATCACCTGCTCCGCATCGCGCTACGGCGACTACTTCTGCGGAGGCGATTCAAAAATGTGGATTGACGATTTCGAACTCGTCTATTAATACGCCGGCAATCCTGCCGATATATTTCAACCTACGGGGAGACTTTCACGGTCTCCCCGTTTTTATTATGCTCCAATTTCATCACGATTAATTTTGTATACCTGCTTAAAATGCGTAAATTTGCATTCGGATTTTTTTAGAGACCTCTTAGTTTTCAATAGATGTACCGACCCAAGCGACTATATACGTTCATGTTGCAGACATTCCTTCCGGTGTTTGTAATGACGTTTTTCATCTGCTTGTTCATAGTCCTGATGCAGTTCCTGTGGCGTTATATCGACGACCTCGTGGGAAAAGGACTTGAGATTACCGCCATCGGCGAACTCTTCTTCTATGCGGCATTGACCATGGTGCCGATGGCTCTCCCCCTTGCCATACTCCTTGCCTCGCTCATGACGTTCGGCAATCTCGGTGAGAAATTCGAGCTTACTGCCATGAAGGCATCCGGAGTGTCGCTCCTCAAGACAATGCGTCCGCTTATTATTCTCATTCTTCTAATAGCCGGCAGTGCATTCTTCTTCCAGAACAACGTACTGCCTGTAGCTCAGGTGAAGATGTACACCCTGCTCTACTCCATGAAGCAGAAATCGCCCGAAATGGAGATTCCGGAAAAAGCGTTCTACGACCAGATACCGGGTATCAACATCTACGTGGAAGAGAAGGATAAAATCAGCGGCACGCTCCACGAACTCATGATATACGACATGAGCGGAGGCACTGACAATACCCGCATCATCGTGGCCGATTCAGGCAAAATATCCCTCACGCCCGACAAGACAAGACTGCTGCTCAACATATATCAGGGCGAACAGTTCGAGAACCTGCGCTCCACCACGGCCGGAGTGCAGTCCAACAATCTCCCCTACCGCCGCGAGACTTTCGCGCAGAAAGACATCATCATCCCGTTTGACGCCAATTTCAACCGCATGGACGAATCGGCCATGCGCAAACAGTATGTCGGCAAAAACATTACGGAACTGCATGCAACAATTGACTCCGTTCAGGCGCGAGTCGACAGCGTAGGCCATGTATATGCCGGCGAAATAAAGGAAAAGCCATATTTTGCATTGCCATATTATACGACCTACACCACTTCCGAAGGGACAACGCGTGCACCACAGAAGGAAATATCGCTTGACAAGCCACTTGATATCGACTCCCTTTTCCATAACAATTCGGGACTCGACGAAGCCACCATCATAAACCAGGCGCTCTACAAAGCCCGCAGCGTCAAGATGGACTATGAGTACAAAAGCAAACTCATGGAGGAAGACCGCAAGCAGATACGCCGCCACGGCATCGAGCTTCAGAAGAAATTCACGCTGTCATTCGCCTGCATAATATTCTTCTTCATCGGAGCTCCGCTCGGCGCCATCATACGCAAAGGTGGTATCGGTCTGCCGCTCGTGGTGTCAGTCATCCTGTTCATCATCTACTATATAATTGACAATACAGGCTATAAGATGGCAAAGGATGGCCGTGTAAGCATCGTCGAAGGCATGTGGCTCAGTTCGGCAGTTCTTCTGCCGCTCGGCATATTCTTCACCTACAAGGCCGTGCATGATTCCGGCGTATTCAACATCGATGCCTACAAGGCATTATGGACAAAACTGCGGGGCAAGCACAAACGCACACTCGAGCCTAAAGAGTTTACACTCAATGAGGTCACGCCACAGGGTGCGCTCAAGGTCATCGGCAATTTCGACAGTGACCTCAAATCATTCCGCGACACCTACCGCCGTATGTTGCCGTTGCGCAAACTGGCAGTCAGACTGTTCGGCACAAAACAATCGACTGAATGTATGCGTTCAATGAACATACTGATTGACTATCTGGCCAACTCGCGAAGCTATCAGGTAATATTGATATTGAATAAATATCCCTATAAGATTAATCCGCGCGACTTTAATCTGCTCGTCGAGAATAACGAACTGCTCCGGCAATGGTTTGTAGCAGAAGCGCAGAAGGAACAGGATTCAGCAGATAATGAATGACAATGTAAGACTACATTACTCAATACAACCGATATGGAAGATATTAAAGAAGATATAAAATTAGATAAGATTGAAGATGCCATCGCTGACTTCGCCGAAGGTAAAATGGTGATTGTTGTCGACGACGAGGACCGCGAGAATGAGGGTGACCTCATTGTCGCAGCTGAAAAAATAACTCCCGAGCAGGTCAATTTCATGCTCAAGAACGCCCGCGGCGTACTTTGCGTGCCGATGACAATATCGCGCTGCAGGGAGCTTGAACTGCCGCATCAGGTCGACGTAAACACATCAGTACTCGGCACACCGTTCACCATCACTGTCGACAAGCTCGAAGGATGCAGCACCGGCGTATCCATCAACGACCGTTGCGCTACAATCCGCGCCCTCGCCGACCCGGCATCTACAGCCGCCACATTCGGACGCCCCGGCCATATCAATCCGCTTTTTGCTCAGGACGCCGGCGTATTGCGTCGTTCGGGCCACACCGAGGCTGCTGTCGACCTCGCACGTCTCGCCGGTCTCCAGCCCGTGGCTGCCCTTATGGAAATCATGAGCGACGACGGCACAATGGCACGTCTGCCCGAACTGCGCCGCCGCGCAAAGGAGTGGGGTCTGAAACTTATATCCATCAAGGACCTTATCGCCTACCGCAACGCCCGCGAGAGCCTTGTGGAAAGAGGTGTGGAGGTCGACATGCCCACACGCTACGGCCATTTCCGTCTTATCCCCTTCCGTCAGAAAAACAACGGACTGGAGCATATCGCCATCATCAAAGGCGATGTCACCACTCCCGGGCCGGTACTTGTGCGCGTACATTCGTCGTGCGCCACAGGCGATATTTTCGGTTCAAAACGCTGTGACTGCGGCGAGCAGCTCCACAAAGCGCTTGAGCTGATAGAAAAGGAGGGACGCGGAGCCGTCGTATATCTCAACCAGGAAGGCCGAGGCATCGGACTGATGGACAAAATCCATGCCTACAAACTTCAGGAAGAGGGTCACGACACCGTGGAAGCCAACATTCTGCTCGGACACAAAGCCGACGAACGCGACTATGGCGTAGGCGCGCAGATACTACGCAGTCTCGGCATCACCGACATGCGCCTGCTCACCAACAATCCCGTGAAACGCATAGGTCTGGAAGGCTACGGACTGACGGTAGTTGAAAACGTACCGATAGAAATTGAGCCCAACACCTACAACCGCGACTACATGACGGCCAAAAAGAACCTCATGGGCCACGACCTACACAAGCTATAATTCAAGAGGAATTTGCAAAACTCAAAATATACGGAATTGTGCGGACGCGATTCAATGCAGTTTACTTAAGGGCGTCAATATCGGCTGGTATCCGACAGGATACCGATTTATCAGTAACCGGGCACACCTCCGCTATGCTTCGGTGTGCCCGGTAGGCCGATACACGGTGACGGCGCCCGAAGGCCGCC
>CAJLWO010000063.1 GCA_905210435.1 uncultured Bacteroidales bacterium | reverse complement strand
CACGAAAGTAGGAGATAAACACCTGCAATTAGTGTTTACCTCCTACTCGATTTATCGTGATAGGTAGCTATTGTAGCTATCTTAGCTATTATAGCTACATTAGCTGAGCTGGCGGTTATTTTTTCTTTTTTGTGGAGGGAAGTGCTTTTTCGTTGGGAAGGAGTAGGGGCGGGAGGCTTCCGAGCATGCCGCTACGGCAAACAGTGATAAGATTGTTATATTCATGTCGTGTTCGTTGTTGGAACGTTATGTTATGGTTTGTCAGGCCTATGCCCTGCGCCTTCACGGCGGCTATTTGCTTTCGTGATAATTGTCCTCGGTGTTGACTTTCCAGATATTTTCCTTCGAGTCGGTGCCGCTGACTATGTTGCCGACCGCCTCCATGGCCGTCAGCATGGAGTGGTCCATATTGTTGTAACGGTGCTGCCCGTTGCGTCCGATGCAGTAGAGATTGGGGATGGTGTCGAGGAAGCGGCGCACCTTGTCGAGGCTGTAATAGCTGCCGTAATAGGCCGGATAAGCCTTTTTGACTTTAATCCTTACGGCATCCTTCACGCCCTCGGCCTTGATGATGCCTATATGCTCGAGTTCGCGCGTCGCCATCGCTATGAAGTCGTCGTCGGTCATCTCCCACAGTTCGTCGCCCTCGCTGCAGAAGTATTCAAGCCCGATCCATACGGTATTTTCGTAATCCTTCACCATATAGGGCGACCAGTTGTTGAACACCTGCAGGCGTCCTATCCTGACGTCGCGTTCCTGGATATAAATCCATGTGTCGGGCACGCGGGCGGCATACGTGCGGAGTTTCGTCTCGTTGACAATCTGCAGCTTGTCGAGCAGCAGCCCTACGGTGATAAAGTCGCGGTAGGGGAGTGTGACTGCCGTATTCATCACCTCCTCAGGCACATCTATTCCTCTCAGTGCGGGAAGAAGCTCGGCAAGCGGCATCGTGGATATAAAGCAGTCGCACGGCGTCGTGCTGACGTTGCCGGAGGCGTTGGTCAATTCCACCGACACTACTTTGCGGTCCGGACCGATGTTCACGGCAGTGACGCGTTGTCCGGTGATGACTGCCCGTTCGCCGGCGAGCCGGTCGATGTCGTCGGCCACATACTCCCATAATTGCCCGGGGCCGTATTTGGGGTATATGAATTCCTCGATGAGCGATGTTTCCACTTTCGACCTGTCGGTGCGGAACGGACGCGTCAGCACCTCCTTGATTATTCCAGACAGCGACAATCCCTTGACCCGTTGCGAACCCCAGTCGGCGCCGAGTTTCGAGGGGTGAAGTCCCCATACCTTTTCGGTATAGTCCTCGAAAAACATCGAGTAGAGCGGTTTGCCGAAACGGTTTATATAGAAATTTTCGAGAGAATCCTCCTTGCGTTTGTGAAGCGACGCAGCTATGTAACCGCATCCTGCTTTGAGTGTACGTCCCAGCCCCATGTTGGCGAACGTGCGCCATTTGAGCGATATGGGGTAGTCGAAAAATTTACGGAGATAGAATATGCGGCTCACGCGGTCGCGGGTGAGCATCACGCGGTCATCAGTGTCTGGGTCGGGTCCTTCCTGAGTCAGCGCCCTCACTTTGCCGAGCATACGGTCATCTTTTGCCGGATGGCCCTGCATAGGGGTGATGTCGCGCCACCATTGCATGATTTGCTCGTTTTTGCTGAAAAAACGGTGACCGCCTATGTCGATTCGGTTGCCGTTGTGATTTACGGTTCTCGATATGCCTCCAACCTGTTCCGATTGCTCGTAGACAAAGGGACGCACACAACCGTTGCTGCGTTTTAATAACTCGTATGCCGCGGTCAATCCCGCGGGACCTGCGCCTGCTATGACGGCAATCTTACTCATCGCGTTTGATTATGGTTACTATTCACAAAGATAACAAAAAATAATGTAAATGAAACAAATATCTGCCTGCAACAGCTGTCGCATTCGAGGTAAAAAACGCAAAAATCAGTCCTGTGATATGCCGCCCTCAAGCGCTACTACTGCTCAATATATTATAAAACAATGTATTATGCTGTATGCCGTAAGATTTTCTTCTGTATGGCGATTGGGCCGGTAAATGAAAAATAAAAAATGTTGCCGAACATTATTTTCGAGAGCAATGTTATAATTGCAAACTCGAAAATTTAAAGAATACCGAGGGAAACCCAACGAGATAATAAGTGTGTTTCGTCCTCAACTAAAAAGTTTTATGAGATAAATTATTTACACGAATTAAAATTTACAACAATGAAAAAGAATCTACTTTTAGTCATGGCCGGTTTAGGTTGTTTCGGAATGGCAACCAATAGCGCCAACGCACAAGATGCAGTCGTAGTAGAGGAAGAGAGTGTGACATACGCGGTTCCCGACGATGCTGCCGATTGCAAGGACAACTACTATTCTACCTGGCACGACAATTGGTTCATTCAGCTCGGTGCCGGTGTAAACGTTCCATTTGTAGAGTATGCAAAGCAGAACGGCGATCCCAAACACCACTTCACCGCCACCTACAACCTCGGCTTCGGCAAGTGGATGTCTCCTTATCTGGGATGGCGTATCTCGATGTACTACGGCTCAATCCACTGGGATAACGAAGTATTCTCCAAAGCCAAAATGGCCAATGCCAACTTCGACCTTATGTGGGATATGTGCAACTCAATCGCAGGCGCCAACCCCAACCGTCCCGTTTCAGTCATCCCGTTCGTAGGTCTCGGCGGTACTTTCACATGGGATTTCAAAGCTCCGTCATCGGTCATCTATAAGGATGGCATGAAACTCAAACACAATGCGTGGACACTCCCCGTATCAGCCGGTATCCAGGTCCGTTTCCGTCTGTGCGAATATGTTGACTTCTTCCTTGAAGGACGCGCTTCATTCTACGGCGACAACTTCAACCTCGCAGCATTCGGCGACCCCGTTGACGTTGACATCACCGCAATCGGCGGTTTCAACATCAACATCGGCGGTTCTGATTTCAAGACCTACAACCCCTGCAAGGATCAGGCTTACATAAACTCGCTCAACGGCCAGATTAACTCGCTCCGCGGCGACCTCGCAGCCACCGCAACCGCTCTCGCGGCAGCAGAGTCACAGCTTCCTTGCCCCGAAGCGCAGGTAGTGGAACAGCAGACTGTAGTCAACGGCCCGTTATTGACAACCGTACGCTTCAGCATCAACTCGGCTAAGGTTTCCGACGAGGAGATGGTCAACGTATACAACGTAGCCGAATACCTCAAGGCCAATCCTTCAGTCAATGTAATCATCTGCGGATATGCCGACAAGGACACCGGTACTGCAGCTTACAACATGGATCTCTCACAGCGCCGCGCACAGGCCGTCTACGACCTTCTCACCAAGACCTACGGCATCGACAAGGATCGTCTCGCAATGCAGGCTGAAGGCAGCGACACCCAGATCTACAAGTCAAACGACTGGAACCGTATCGTAATCTTCGTCCCCGCTGAATAACACTCCGCATAGAGAATACAAGCAGATAATACAACCAAAGCCGGCCGCATCAAGCGGTCGGCTTTGTCATTATAGTAGCCGCGGTCTGCAACCGCGGTCGCGCATTGCGGTTATTTCACGCTTACCTTTTCGGCTTTGTCGCCGGCGACGCGGATATATACCCCCGGTGTAAGCGACATTCCGTCCACGCGTACCCCCTGGAGGTTATAGTAAACGGTGTCGGCAGCGGTATCGGCTGCTATTTCCGTCACGCCGCTTTGGGTCATTCTTACAGTGGCTACGTTGCTCTCTGCCGCGGCTCCGTAGTTGTAGACGGGTACTACCGTATAATTGAACTCATACTCGCCTTCGGGATGCTCGGGAGTGAGAGGCGCGTCGGTGTACAGCACGTCGTTGTGCAGGGCGGCATTGACAGGTTCGCCGTCGCGGAATACGTAGTATCCGTCGATGGCGAGGTCGGCAGGCTGCGAAGGTGCTGCCTCGTACGTCACATCGTCGATGAGGAGCGCCACTGTGTCATAGCAGTTGTGGTGTATGGCGAAATGCTTGGCTCCTTCGGGGAGGGTGAATGTGAACAATGTCCACCTTTCGGGCACTGTTCCGTCGGTTGCGAAGCCGGTTACATCGGTTACGGTTTCGGTCAGCGATGCTACCTGGTTGTCGCTTGTAGAATAAAGTATCTCGAATGATTCAGGCCATGCCAAAGAGAAGCTCTTGGCGTAGAAGCTGACGGTCTGGCTGTTTCCCGACAGCTCGGGCGATATGAGCCAGTTGTCGTTGTCGGCGCTCTGCGCGCTCGGCGCCATCATGAAGCGTTGTCCGCTGTATGCTTCGGCATCGGCGGCATACGTGTCGGGCACCTGTGCCACGATATTGTCAAAGAGCTGGAATCCGATAGGCTGCGTCTGATAGGGATTGTAGAGTTCGCGGAATATGTTGTAGGTCTTCACGCCGTCGCCGTCGTGCACTGTCCATGCTCCGGCTCCGTTGATGGCCATAGGAGTGTACTCGTCGCTTTCGAAATCATCGGTGACGGTTTCGGGAGCTGCCTCGCCGATTTCGGGGTGGCTCCACATAAGGACTACGTTCGTGCCGTCAAGTGTAGCCTGAAGGTCGTTGACTGTAGTGTAGGGCGCATGCTTTACGGCTACTTTGGCCGATGCGCTGTTGTTGGCTGCCACTGCGTCGCCTTCGAGTTCGACAGTAAGCGCTACTTCGAGTTCGGCCGGCGCGTTGTAGGCGACAGTATGCTTCAGTGTCACATCTGCGAATGCATTGGGAGCCATCTCCGCAAGCTCTTCAGTGGCAACGGTTTTGCCGTTGACTGTCCAGATGGCGGTGGGTGTCGCAGGAGTGGTGCCGAGATTCTCTATATGGGCGGTGAAAGTCACCTCTTCGCCGGGCTTCGCGGTCTGTTTACCTTCAAAGGTGACTATGCGGGCGTCGATGGGATCGAGGTTGCGTATGCGGATATTGTCGACAGGTACGCTCCATATATGTTCGTCGTCATTATGTGCGGCTACGAAACGCAGTTCGAACATCACCGCGCCGTCGGCCTTGAATGCGTCGAGGGCTATACGTGCCTGCGTCCATGCTTCGGTGGGATTCTCCTTGAGGTCGATTGAGGCTATCTGCTCCATCTCGTTGATTTCGTGGCCGGCATATACCTCGATTATGCTGCCCTGGCCCTGATACCAGAATTCGAGTACGGGAGCCGAAGCCTTGGATATGTCGGCACGTGTCGAGATGAGTCCGTAGGCGGCATCCTTGTCAATCGGCATCCAGAAATAGAAACCGCCGTCGCCGTCCTGCGAGGCAAGGGGGTTGATAGCGTCCGGATCTTCGGGGTCGATGAGCGATGCGAAGTATTCGTCGGTGATGGTGCCGTACTGCATGTTGCCGTCAGTGGCGGTGTTGCCGAGCCAGATGTCGTCATAATTGCCGGCGGTAAACGATTCTGTTTTGGGCAGGGCGTCCGGTTTGCCGGCGGTTATTATGTTGGAAACGCCGTCAAGCGAATAGTAATCGTCGACACCGGCGGTCACTTGGTATGCGTAGAAATCCTGTCCTTCGATTTCGCCGTAGTCGAGCGTGCATGATGTCTGCGTGGTAGTCGCGAGAGCCGGGTCATAATATGTGCCGAACGCATCGAAGATATAGTAGGTGACTTTCTCCGGGTCGACATATCCGCCGTGCTCGCCGGTTTCCGGGACTGCGTCCCATGACAGCGTGGCGGTGGTATAGTCGTCGTTGACCGCCAGACGTATATTTTCGGGAGCAAGCGGAGTGTCCGTGCCGCACCATATATTTTTGTACTCTACCATTTCGCCTGCCACGTCACCGACGTAGGCCACGCCCGAGAAGCGGTTGTTGATGCCCTGGTACATTTCTACATTCTCGATTGTGATGGTTTCGCCTGGCTTCACATTCTCGTAAGTGAATTTGTCGACAGTCCAGCGCGAGGTGATTTCAACCTTGGTGATTTCGGTCAGGTCTTTGCCGGCCTTTGTCTTGGTCGGAGCGGTGTAGTGGACAGTTGCCCTAAGTTCACCCTTGGGCGCGAGTTCCCATGTGAGTTCGCCGGCTGCCGGCGGGTCGACTACGACCGGAGGCTCGACTTTGCCTGTGCGCATACCTACATTTGTAAGTTTGAGCGTACCTTTCATCGCTTTTGTCGTAGTGCAGTGGAATCCGAGATAATAGTAACCCTCTTCGGTGATGTTGCAATTGTGCTCATATTTGGCCATACTCTTCTCCGTATACACTGTGGTCGGCGAGATGACCGTTGTCGCGGCTTCGACGGTAGGGGCTGTGCCGAGCGCCACATTCATTTCCACGGCGGTTGCTCCTGTGCCCATAAATCCGACTTCAAACGATACGACATAATCGCCGGGTGTCAGATGGATAGGCACCGTAAACAGCCAGTCATCGTTTGCATCAATGTCATCGGCATTAGGCACCATGCACCCGGCATATCCGTTGGGAGTGTCATATAGCCATTTACGGTTGTCATTGTTGACATTGAGTGCGGTATAATTCTTTACTTCAGTCCCTGCTTTTCCAAGAACATGTGTGAACGGAACCTCTACACTGTTTGCGGGAGCTTCCCCGGCTACGCGCAGTTGCTTTACCTTTTCAATACGTGGTGTCGCGGCGTGATGCTGGCGGTTGATTTCCTTAAGTCCGCTTGGCGCACGCATCCCGCCGTGACGGTCGGGATTGGCCGCTCCGGCAATAAGCGAGCCGGCAATAGCCATAGTCAGGAGTAAATACTTTTTCATAAATGTTGATATTAAACGGGTTGTAAGATAATGCTGGTAATTACGGTTTGTTACTGATTGAGATTCAGATGGCAAATATATATAAATTTTTGTGAAATTTGATATTTTTGCTATTTTTTATGTATTTATATTGTCGTTTTAGCGTATTTTTATTTACAAAACAATATTTTTGCGATTTTTTATGAATGTAAGCCCTGTTCCCGTAACTATTGTTACTGTATCGGAGTGCTGTCATGCGCAGATAATTAGTACTTTATATCGTATATATCTGTGGAATAGTTACCTGTTTCCGATACTGCAAAATTATATTATCTGTCTTCGTATGATGCGTCAAAAAGTTACACAGCGGGCAGTTTGAAAATAAAAAAACGCCCTGCGCCAAACAGCGCAGGGCGTTTTTATTTATTTGCGTGGCAGGGATTAGTCCTGGTTGAGGTTTACGCGCTTGAAGGCAACGGCTACGAGGCCTTTTGCAGTGCTTTCAAGATACTGACCGATAGTCATCTTGGCGTCGTTGATGAACTCCTGTTCCATAAGGCATGATTCCTTGCAGAACTTGTTGACACGGCCGATGGCGATGTTCTCAATCATGGCTGCGGGGAGGTTGGCTCGTTTCTGCTCGGCTACTTCTGCCATGATGGCGCGGCCCTTGGCTGCCTCTTCCTCGGTGATCCAGCCTTTCGACATGTTTGATTCGATGTGATCCTCTGAGTCGAAGTGGTTGGGGTTGAGGCCGGCTTTCTTGAGGGCTGCCTCTACGGCTTTGCGAACCTGCTCGTCCTTGGTCTTCTCGATAGCGATTGCTTTTTCTGACTCGAGTACCGATGCGGGCACGCTGTCACGGTCAACGGCGAGGGGGTTCATTGAAGCTACCTGCATAGCCACGTTGCGGCCTGCCTGATAGTCAACGTTTTCGAGGTTGAAACCTACGATGGTGGCGAGCTTGTTGCCGAAGTGGGTGTATGATGTGGTCGAGGGAGCCTCTACTACTTCGTATGCTGAGATTTCGGTTTTTTCGCCTGTTTTGCCGGTTTCCTCTACAACGAGGTCGGCAACGGTGCGGCCGTCGATTTCGAGAGCCTTGAGGGCTTCGATGTTGGGCACGCGGTTGGCGATAGCGGCATCGAGGATTTTGTTGGTGAGTTCGACGAAGCCGGCGTTTTTGGCTACGAAGTCAGTCTCGCAGTTGAGGGCGAGAACGGCGGCGAAGTTGCCTTCGTTCTTGGCGATGACGCAACCTTCCGAAGCCTGACGGTCTTCGCGCTTGGCTGCTACAGCCTGTCCTTTTTTACGGAGGATTTCAACTGCTGCTTCGATGTCGCCGTTAGTCTCGGCGAGGGCTTTTTTACAATCCATCAGGCCGGCGCTGGTAAGAGCGCGGAGCTTGGTGATTTCAGCCATTGTTACTGCCATAATATCTGGTATTAAAAAAGTTTTAAATATGATTGTAGTTGATAAAATATAGACCGACATTCAAATGTTTGAGTGCCGGTCTATTAGATGAATATACCGGATAGGTGATTATTCTTCTGTTGCTTCGGCGGCTTCAGATGCCTCAGCCTCAGCTTCTGTTGCTTCGGCGGCTTCGTCCTTGCGGCTTACGCGGCGACGCTCACGCTTGGGCGCGCCTTCTGCTTCAGCTGCAGCGTTGTCAACCTTTTCTGCCTTGTGCTCCTGGATGCCTTCGCTGATGGCTGCGCATACGTTTGACAGAATCAGGTCGATTGACTTGCTTGCGTCATCGTTGGCGGGGATTACGAAGTCGATGTCGGAGGGGTCGGAGTTGGTGTCGACGATAGCGAATACGGGGATACCGAGACGCACTGCCTCTGCTACTGCGATGTGCTCTTTCATCACGTCTACTACGAAGAGAGCCGAGGGAAGACGGTTGAGGTCGGCGATTGAGCCGAGAGTCTTCTCGAGTTTTGCACGCTGACGTGAAATCTGGAGTTTCTCGCGTTTTGAAAGGTTGTCAAAAGTACCGTCTTTCGACATTTTGTCGATAGCGGCCATCTTCTTGACAGCCTTGCGGATTGTGGGGAAGTTGGTGAGCATACCGCCCGGCCAGCGCTCGATCACGTAGGGCATGCCTACTGACTGAGCCTTCTCTGCAATCACTTGTTTGGCCTGTTTTTTGGTGGCTACGAAAAGGATTTTCTTGCCACCTTTTGCTATGCTCTTGAGGGCTGCGGCGGCTTCGTCGAGCTTGGCTGCAGTCTTGTAGAGGTCTATGATGTGGATACCGTTGCGCTCCATGAAGATGTAGGGCGCCATGGCAGGATTCCATTTACGTTTGAGGTGACCGAAATGGCAACCTGCTTCTAAAAGTTGATCAAATGTTGCTGACATTTTGTTTTTTTGTTTTGTTTACGTTCTGTGAAATTTAACCACCCGGTAGGGAACGTGTCCATCCGGGGAGTTTAGATACTAAACATTCAGGAGGGAGAGTGTATTTTTTGCTTTGTTCACGCTGCGGGACGTGGCGCGGTGGTCACGCCCTCAGGCTGCCCGAACTGTAAAACGTAAGGTCGATTAACGTTTTGAGAACTGGAAGCGTTTGCGTGCCTTGGGCTGGCCCGGTTTCTTACGCTCTACCGAACGCGGGTCGCGGGTCATGAAGCCTTCTTTGCGGAGGGCTGATTTGTCCTCGGGGTTGATTTTTACGAGGGCGCGGGCGATAGCGAGACGGAGAGCCTCGGCCTGGCCTTTGTAACCGCCGCCGTCAAGATTTACCTTGATGTCATATTTTTCTGCGACATCGAGGAGCGACAGGGGCTGGCGTACGATGTACTGGAGGATTGACGAGGGGAAATAAACCTCAATGGGGCGCTTGTTGATAGTGATGGCTCCGTTTCCTTCTGTGAGGATTACGCGCGCGATGGCGGCTTTACGACGGCCTACTGCATTAACTGTTTCCATACTTTGAGATTATTTCAGTTTGTTGATGTCGATGACTTTGGGATTCTGCGCTTCGTGCGGATGGTTCGGACCATTGTAGACGTGCATGTTCTCAATGATGCGACGGCCAAGACGGTTTTTGGGAAGCATACCTTTCATTACTCGGATGTAAAGGGGGTGCATGCCGGCTTTGAGGTGCTTGTTGAATGATTTCTTCATCAGCACTTCGGGAGATGCGACACGCTGTCCGCCGGGATAACCGGTGTAGTTGAGGTATTCGCGGTCTGTCCACTTGCTGCCGGTAAGTTTCACCTTGTCGGCGTTGATGATGATTACATTGTCGCCGCATTCTACGAACGGAGTGTAGCAAGGTTTGTACTTGCCACGGAGCAATTTGGCGACTTTCGCGCAAAGGCGGCCGAGTACCTGGTCGGTGGCATCTACCACTACCCATTCTTTTTCGACGCTCTGTGCGTTAGGCATTGAGGTTTTGTAACTTAAAGTATCCACTCTTTAAATGTTTAAAAATTAATTAATTACACATAGCTCATTATCGCGTTGCGTCCGGCCAAAGACGCTCCCCGACATGCGGCTTTCCTGATTTTTGGATATAATCGGACTGCAAAGGTAGTGATTTTCTTCCAATTATCCAACTTTTCATCCCGCTAAATTTTGTTGCCCCGCGTTGGAAAGATTCATGTAGAAAAATACCATCAATATGCGACAGCGTCTGCTGTCGGCAATCTTTGCCGGGCAGCAGACGCTGTGTTTTGACGCGCATTACGATTGATGCGTTATCTTTGATTATGGGGCTTATAACTCATAAGTCATAAAAGATTTATAAGATTTATAAGTCTTATAATATTCCTCTGTCGGGACTTACAGTATCACTTTGCTTACTTTGTTGCCTTTGCGCACGATGTAGAGACCGTGGCCGGGATTGGCTACGCGGATACCCTCGATGGTGTAGTATTCGGCGGGGGCGTTGTCGGCTTCGTCGGCCGGTACTTCGATTACGGCACCGGTCAGTTTGCCGCCGATGCGGGCGTGCTTGGAGGTGAAGATGTCCATATCCTCTTTTTCAGCGCTTGACGAGGGGTCTTTGGAGTAGGGTACGGATGCGTTGTCAAACACGGTGGGGTCGTAGGGAGTGGAGCCGATTGCGCCCTGTCCGTAGGTGTCGATTACCATCACGCCTATGCCGTTCTCTTTGATATGCTGTTCGGTGATGCCGAGTTTCGACAGCGGGAATTTCCATTCGTAGAATGAATGTTTTTCGCGGGCCACTTCGTTGATGAGGTCTACGAATCCGTCGTTGGTGCGCAGTTCTTCAGGGTCGTAGCCTAATTCGCCCTGTCCCCAGATATGCTCGATGCAGGGGAGGAGTCCGTCGGCCACGCCATAGTAAGGTTCGCTGCCTAACTGCAGACATGTGGCCGGGTTTTCATAGTCTACGGTGCCGTTGGTTCCGGGGAAGAAGAGTGCGGGTTTGCCGACCATTGGCTTGGTGTTTCCGAGCCAAATGCAGTCTGTGCCGTTGCGCATCACGTTGTATTTTCCGTCGGCGTCCCAGATTGTATTGCCGTTGTCGAGCAGCCCTTCGAATTCTTTGTCTGCGTAGAGGTCAAACGCAAGCATGATGCGGCCGTCCATCATCCAGGGACGGTGGCGGTCGTTGTCTGATTTGCCGTCGCCACCCTCATCCCATACGGCATATACATATTGTACGCCGAGGTAGAGGTTGTCGGCATCGTAAGCGGCATAGATGGCGTATGAGTCGATTACGGGATATTCATGTCGGCCTCTGAATGCTGATGCGATGTCGCGAGCCACACCCTGGCAGATGAGGTCGTCCTCGGTCCAGTTGGAGAAGGCGTTGTCGGCCGTGCACTGGTAGTTGGTGTTGGGGTGTTTGGTGAACTTGGTGTTGACCGTGCGGTTGCTGCCGTTCTTGCCGTCGGGGTTCACGCGGTAATAGTCAGTGGTGAGCACACCGTCGACCGCCGGTATTGTCTGACGTTTGGTGTAGACGAAAGTCTGAGTTTTTTCAACGCCCTCGTCGGTCACCGTCAGGGTGCGGAGTTCGGTAGTGTTCTTGAAAGTAAGGGGAGCTGAATACACGGCCGATGTTTTGGTGGGAGCCGTGCCGTCGGTGGTGTAGTAGATGGCGACCTGGGGATTGACCGTAAGCGTTACCGTCACTTCGTCGGAGAAGCGGGTGCCGGTTCTGGGCGAAGCGGTCACGGTAGCGGTGGTCGGGGCGGGAAGACCGCTGTAAAGACCTTCGTCGGTCACCTTGCCTTTCTCACCGCCGGCGCCTTTATAGATATGTCCTACGAGGGGTGCGCTTTTGACGTCGGCCGTCTGATAGGCATCACCGGTTTGTGTAGCGTGTTTGAACAGGAAACCGCTCACGGTCGAGGGATCGGACGGGAAGGTATATGACCAGATATTGCCTTCGATGTGGTCGATTTCCACACCGGGCCAGTCAGTACCGGGATTGCTCCAGTAATGGATACCCACGCTTTCCCACTGCGTCTCCGAGTTGTCGTAATAGATTGTGTAGTTGTCGGCAATAGCCGTCAGCGCAGGCAGCATTAATGCCATCAGCGCATAAAGAAACCTTGATTTCATTGGTGAGATGATTGATTTAAGTATGATAATGATTTAAGCTTAAGTAAGTATGATGAAAAAACAACTGTGCTGCAAATATATTGAAATTTCTTAATACGGCCAAATATTTTATGACCGTAGCAAATTATTTATTCTCTCTTGGCTATGGGTAACATCCATGTCTCTGTCTCGTATATTCCGTTTATGCAATAAATTGGGAAAGGCTTGTGAATCATAAATGCTGAATCGACAGCATTTACTACGCGTTCATCTATCGCACTGTCACCGCATCCCTTTCTTACGCTTATATCCAAACCGGTAGGTTGGCCTTCTTCGTCAAACCCTGAGTACCGAAGTGTTAAAACTATGCGATTCGGAATTACTCCCAGGTCGAGTTCCTTTATGATTTTCAGTTGATCGGATTCGTGCATCCGCGGATTGATAAGCTTGCTATATTTGGCCTCGCGACCTGTTATAATTCCTTTGTCTACGGTGACAAACTCTTCAGTCTCCCACGTTGAATGCCACGACATATGTTCGTATCTGACAATTTTGCCTGATACTATTCTGATGGTATCCGATATCCAGTCGACAAAATATCCGGAAGGCGTCTTGAGGGATGCATAGAGACTGCCTAACTCCATTTTAGAAAGTTCGTCACCTCGTTTCCGGTGTATCAGGAGGCTGTCAAGGAACAATGAGTCATTTTGAATTTTCCAGTAGCCTATATAGTTTCTATAAAGAGCGGTATTGCAAAATTCGGAGGTAATACTTTCATTTAGTTGCGCAGACCGTTCTTCGTCTCTATCCAGTACGCTTGTGCAAAGCCCTTTTCTGACGCCATTGTCTTGGATTACCTCACAGAATTGCGCATCTGAAAAGGCTGCTATTGCCGCTCCGGCTGCTATTATACTTATAAATAGTCGTTTCATGGTATTTTCTATATTGCATGCCTGCAACCGACATTATGAAATATTACAGGTGTCGCAACAAAAATAATCATTATAAATTAAAAATCAAAATTATAACATTCTGAAAACCTGCTAAGTTTACTTTGTTTTAAATTTCGTAAAGAGACTTCGGAGGCATGTAGCATCAACGCCACCCGTGATACTTTTGAAGAGAGTATTCTGAATGGCGCTGTTGTTATGTTGTAAATATAAAGATTAATCCTGCGGCATATTATGATTTTATTATATTGTATGGGAGGATGTCTTATCAACAAAGATAAATCAGTCCATGTCGAAATAACCGGTTTCTATAATATCTACCATCCGTTCCCATACCATCTTATAGATCAATATAAGAGCCACGATGGGAGCTACTAAAGATGTAAGCATGAGTAAGATCGTCAATATTACGGTAAGAAACGAACTTCCCATTGAAAGAACGAGAACTGAAAGTAATAGAGCGACAATGGAAATTGCAATAAGACCTAAGGTATATAAGAAACTTTTGATAATATTATCCCCCAGTACACCGAGTTCGCCTTCATATCGTTGTCTTAATACAAGCCCTAATTTTACATAAATAATTGTGCAGATTATCCCTAATATTGTGGATGCGGCAGACAGGACAATAAATAAAGATGATGCATCCCCGAGGAGCAATGCGACGGCGTTTAGTATTCCCATTGATAAAATCAGATACGCTATCGACATGACTTTATTGCTTATCCCGTGTTTAAGCCCTTTGCATCCGACTCCAAAATAACGATAGAAGCAGAACCACATCACACATGATATTAATGTAAGAACTATCAATATATCGGCCGTGAATTTCGCACCAAGTATGCCAAATTTGCCTAACGCACCAACTATGCCGGCAATAATACCACAGATTATACCACTCCAAAGGTATTCGTAGGTAGAACCGATTCCGGCATTTAATTTGTCAACATGAATTTTAGAGATTTCCATATTTTCAAAAATATTGCCTCAGGGCTCACCTCATTGGCATTAGATTGGTTTAAAAAAGAAAAGCGTGAGAGCCGTACCTGCTGTCCGTCCCACGCATAGAGGCTCTGGTATTGCCCATCACTGTCGAACGGACAACGCAGAAGCCTCACGCAGAATATGAGCATCATCCAATGGCGCCTGCATAGCATTTGCCATTGGTGAAATATACATATCCATAAGGCATCTATCGTTGTCCCATTCCTGACAGTGATTGAAATTTACCAGATTTCTATGCGTCAAGAAAGAGCGCTGATAAACGCTTTCTAACTAAAATGTCGTGTAACCCTATTCCCGCTATACCCTTGACCGTGGTGTGCCACAAAATTGGACATATTGCCCTGCGGCGTTCTGCGTGAAATGGTCTACATACGCAAAATTAGCAATTAGATATGAAAGCAACCTCAAATCCGCAACTACGCGCCTAATATGATACAGAAGCGAAAAGAATCTGCAT
>CAJLWO010000062.1 GCA_905210435.1 uncultured Bacteroidales bacterium | reverse complement strand
GGAACAGTCGTCAATCAGGAAGTCTGCCCAATGCTTCTTTTTAAGGGCTGACTATCTATAATAGGAGGACGGAAGACAAGGATGTATCAACAAATGTAAGAGGTGTTAATACACTTGATACTTGTTTCCGTTCTGAAATGAAAATTAAAGATCTTGCGCTGGGCTTTCAACGTAATTTTTTTGGTAATAAATATGAAATCGATGAAACTTTGACAGCAGACCAAGACTCGCTGTTCTTTGGGCAGAACCTTCAACAAGGCTATTTAAATTATATATATCTTCAAGGCGGTGACCCGATTAAGGCTGTCTTTAATATTATTGAAGGAAATATCAAGAACCGTGTTAATGACGTTGCAATTAACGACATTACAGTGCTTGGGGCAGAGATGAAATTTCTGCAACTTTTAGAAACATATTATCGATATAAAACCGGGCTTAGGACATCAACCATGTTCGAGACTTATGAACAGATGTATCTGCAAGGAATCCGATATAAATCGGAGATAACTCCTGTCAAATTACGTGAATGTTTGATTGAATTAATCAAACGCAACAAAGATAAAAATTCAGATACGGGAGAACGCCAGATTGCTGTGCTATTTTCTGCGTACGAAATGTATAACCGTTTCCCTGATGTTTTCAAAACTCGATTGGAGGCAAAATGTATAGAATATAAAACATCTCTCAATGACTTTATTATTGTAATGCAACGCTTTGAAAATGACTTTACAAAATTTAGAGATGCAGTGTTCTCTACAAACTATAAATATATCCGAGATAACAAAAAATTCAATTTTTGGATGAACTCTGGAAACATTAAAATTTCAACAATTCATAGTTTTAAAGGATGGGAAAGTGAAACTGTTTTTCTAATATTACAGAAACATTTTGACGGAGATTCGACATTTAATGAACTTTTATATACTGGTATTACCAGAACGCGCTCCAATCTTGTGGTTATAAATCTTGGGAATGAAGAGTGTCATGAAAAAATGAAGTTTTTAATTGACACATATAAGTAACAAATGAAATGATATACATGCTTATTTACACGTATGCATGGTTATTACAATACATGTTCATCCGCTAATTCGCAGATGAGGGTGGCGGAGGTGGTGTCGGTGACGCGTACACGGACGATGTCGCCTACGCGGTGGGTGCCGCGGGGGAAGACAGCGGTTTTGTTTTGCGAGGTGCGGCCTACGAACTGGTCGGTGCTGCGTTTCGACACGCCCTCTACGAGCACTTCGAATTCGCGGCCTATGTCGCGGCGGTTTGACTCGGCCGACAGCTCGTTTTGCAGCGCTATCATGCGGTTGAGGCGCTCTATCTTGACATCTTCGGGCACGTTGTCGGGCATAGTGCGTGCGGCGAGAGTGCCGGGGCGTTCGGAGTATTTGAACATGAACGCGGCGTCAAATCCCACTTCGCGCATCAGCGAGAGCGTTTCGAGGAAATCCTCCTCGGTCTCGTCGTGAAATCCGGTGAACATGTCGGTGGATATGCCGCAGTCGGGTATGCGGCGGCGTATGGCGCGGACGCGGTCGAGATACCATGCGCGGGTGTATTTGCGGTTCATCAGTTTGAGCACCTTGTCGGAGCCTGACTGCACCGGCAGATGTATATGGCGGCAGATGTTGGGGTAGGAGGCGATGACGTCGATTGTGGCGTCGGTCATATCCTTGGGGTGCGATGTCGTGAAGCGTATGCGCATGTCGGGAGCGGCTTCGGCCACGATGGCGAGCAGCCGGTCGAATGTCACTTCCGTGCCTGTCGACGGGTCGGCATAGCGGTAGGAATTGACGTTCTGCCCGAGCAGTGTTATCTCCTTGAATCCCTTGGCGCGGAGGTCGTCGAGTTCATGTAGTATGCTGTCGACGGGACGCGAGCGTTCGCGTCCGCGTGTATAGGGCACGATGCAGTAGGAGCAGAAATTGTTGCAGCCGCGCATGATGCTGATGTAGCCGCTGACGCGGTTGCCCGTGATGCGGGCCGGGATGATGTCGCGGTAGGTCTCCGTAGTCGACAGCTCCACGTTGATGGCCTTCTGTCCGGCTTCCACCGAGGCGAAGAGGTTGGGGAGGTCGAGATATGAGTCGGGACCCCCCACGATGTCGACGCCGTGGTTGTCGATGAGGTCGTCGCGCAGACGTTCGGCCATGCAGCCTATTACACCTATTATGAGCCGTCCCGACTTGCGGCGCAACGACCGCAGTGCCTGCAGGCGGCTGATGATTTTCTGCTCGGCGTTGTCACGTATGGAGCATGTGTTGAGCAGGATGGCGTCGGCGTCGTCGACGGTGTCGGCTATCTCGTAGCCCACGGTATTCATCACCGAGGCCACTACCTCGGTATCGGCCACATTCATCTGGCAGCCGTAAGTCTCGATATATAATTTCCGGTCGGAATAGTTGGCGTTGTTGTTCATGCGCGGTATTTATTTTATGCAAAGGTAGGTATTTTTTTGAAAATAGGAAATCGCAAATCGCACCCGGTGAGCGCTGTGTGTGGGCCAAAATGTCCTAAATATTGCCTAAATCGGTAAAAACTTTGTCTTTAACCAAATAATTGTGTAAATTTGCGCAATATTCTAAAAAATGTGCATAGACGCATTTCTGTTTCTCCCATAATTAGAAAATTATAAACCGCAGAATCATTATGGCATTTGATTACATGACAGCTGCCGAGGCAGCCGAGCATTTCAAAAACGGCGACACGGTAGGCTTATCCGGATTTACTGCTCCCGGTACTCCCAAATTCATCCCGGAGGCAATAGCCGCAAAGGCTGAGCGTGAGCATGCCGAAGGACGTCCGTTCAAAATCAATCTCCTTTCCGGAGCCTCTACTTCCGACCATGTCGACGGAGCGCTCTCACGTGCGAATGCGCTCAATTTCCGCGCGCCCTACCAGAATGTGCCCGACCTCCGCAAGCGCATCAACTCCCACGACTGCCATTACAACGACCGTCACCTCTCGGAGATGGCGCAGGAAGTGCGTTACGGATTTTATGGCAAAGTAGACTGGGCCATCATCGAAGCGGCCGACATAACGCCCGACGGCGAGGTCATCCTCGGCACCGGTGTCGGCAATATCCCCACCTATGCCAAGCTTGCCGACAAAATCTTCATCGAGCTTAACGAAGCGCTCCCCAAGGCACTCTACGGCATGCACGACATATATCTTCCCGCCGATCCTCCTTACCGTCGCGAAATACCCATCTATGCCGCAAATGCCCGCATCGGTTCGCCGGTGTTGAAAATCGACCCCGCCAAAGTGGTCGGTATCGTGCGCACCAACTCCTACGACGGTGTGAAGCCGTTCACCGCTCCCGACGAAGTATCGAAGCAGATCGGCGCCAACGTCGTGGCATTCCTCCTTCGCGAGTACCGCCGCGGCGGCATTCCCAAGGAGTTCCTCCCGCTGCAGTCGGGTGTGGGCAACGTAGCCAACGCCGTGCTCTACGACCTCGGCGAGAACAAGGAGATACCCCCGTTCATGATGTACACCGAAGTTATGCAGGACGCCGTGCTCGCCCTCATGCGCAAAGGCAAATGTAAATTCGCCTCTACCTGCTCCATGACATTCAGCGACGACACCGAAAAGGAATTCTTCCCCGACATGAAAGAGTTCGCCGACAAGATACTCATGCGTCCCGCCGAGCTGTCAAACAATCCTGAGGTCATACGCCGTATCGGTGTCATATCGATGAACACAGCCCTCGAGGCCGACATATTCGGCGGCATCAACTCCACCCACGTGCTCGGCACCAAGATGATGAACGGTGTCGGCGGTTCGGGCGACTTCACCCGCAACGCCTATATCTCCATCTTCTCATGCCCTTCAGTCACCAAAGGCGGCTTGATCTCCAACATCGTGCCGATGGTAGCGCATGCCGACCATTCGGAGCACTCGGTCGACATCATCGTGACCGACCAGGGTATAGCCGACCTCCGCGGCCTCGACCCCGTGCAGCGTGCCGAAAGCATCATAGAAAACTGTGCGCATCCCGACTACAAAGGCCTGTTGCGCGACTACATGAAGCTCGGCAAGGGCGGCCAGACACCCCATGCGCTCACTGCATCGTTCGCATTCCACAACGCCTTCAACGAGACAGGCGACATGCGCAACGCCGACTTCAGCAAATACTGCTGACCGGCGCCCATATAGCCACACCGATAAAATAGCAGCCCTCTAAAAATACTTTCCGCGGTTGAAACGCGGCTACTATGCTTGATTCAGACTTAGTAGCCGCGTTTCAACCGCGGAAAGTGTATATTTTTTAAACAAAATCACAAAAGCCCCGACAAAGGAAACAAAAGCGCATTCACTCCTGAACTATATTAGAGCATTTGTTCATTTGTTGATTCTGTATTAACAACAGCACAACAGCATTAACCGGAGTACAATAAAATTTTGTTCATTTGTCAGGGCTGTTGTGCCTTTGTTGATTAAATTGTTGACGTTATTTAGCAAAAGTATTGATGCAGCCGGCAAAAAGGATTGCGCCGGTCGATTGCTCGTAAACCACGTAGATAAACGGACGGTCGAACGTCATTGTCACCTCCATAGGGGGTGTCGGCGGTATATCAGTTGTATACCCACCGATTCCTGTTACGGCAGCAGCTTCTGCGCCTTCCTCGTTGATTTCAAATGTTGCCTTCTGTTTGACAAAGTTGATTTTTAATTTATCTGAAGTGATATTGGTAAAGTCGGCACCTTTATTCAGAATACCCTCCATACCTAAGTTGCCAAGCAATTCTTTGAAATCAATTTCGTTTTCGATTTTATATTTCGGTAAAGAAAGGGTAACAGTAATGTCAGGATACGATTCTTGCAGCTGTTTCCACTCTCCGTCGGCAAGCATGTCAATGGCTTGCGCTAACGTCACACCCTCTTTGGGCAATATAAAGGCGGCGCGGAAAGAAGTGTTTCCAAAACGTAGCTCACACTTTTGCATAGATGGAGTTTCATTGTATGGCAATATTCCTTTCTGATTCATAAAACGTGCCATAGAACGAGTGCCGTTTACGTCATTAAATGCTCTTTCAGCAGTATTTTTACTGTTAAATTTGTCAGATGAACTCCATATTCCTTTGAAGTAAACCGCATTGAAAAGTGCAAAATCGGGCAATTCATCTCCTTCGTGCATGAATTCCGTGATTTTACCATTCGTTTTGTCGGAACACCAGCTGTTTACGTCATTGACAAATGTTTCTTCGGCGATTGTCCTGACATCTGCATCATAATTTGCCGATAAATTTGAAATAAAATCGGGCTTTACAGGAATATCTGCTTTAGCCCACATCGAGTTGGCGAAATTCAATGTCACTTTCGGGTCCAAACGGGAAAGCTGTTCCGTCAGTTTTCTATTCATTTCATTCACATCGTCAATGCCGACTGCATCATATCCGAGCGCATCAATAATTTGGGCGCGGGTATCGCCGTTTGCTCCGTTAGCCAACATTGAAAAAGCATAGTTGAAACTGATGGGGGAAAGTATCAGGTTTTCACCTACAAATTCATCTGATTGGCTGACCTCTTTCAGTAATTTGAACCCAAATTCATTGCATTTTTCAACCGTTGTCAGCTGCGATTGCGTCATTTCAATCTTTCCCGGCTTGTCATTCTGACCGCCACCATCGTTATCATCGTCCGAGCAGCTTATAGCACTAAGGCACAATGTTGCTCCGAAAAGCATAATCCTAACATGTTTTTTCATAATCATTTGGTTTTTAATTGGGTGATTTGATGATTTAAGGTGAGTATATTGATAGTTGAGTTGAAATGTGTGTTGGATATTCCGTTTTAACAATGGCACAACAGTATTAACAGTAGTACAATAAAAATTTTGTTCATTTGTCAAGGCTGTTGTGCCTTTGTTTTGTGCGGTTGCCTGATGCGGACGCGATAAATCGCGTCCCTACAAGCGGTAGGGTGGTCGCAGCGGGTTATTTCACTGCGATTTTGGCTGTGTGTCGCTGTGTGTTGCCATGCGCGGAGATGATGTAGATGCCGGGACGGAGGGCGGAGGTGTCGATGTCGGCGGTGTTGCCCCCGGCCGATACGGAGGCAACGGTGCTGCCGGCGGCGTCATAGATCGTCACGGTGAGAGCCGATTCGCCGGCTACGTAGACATTGTAGCCGCCGTCGGTGGCCGTCAGGATGAAGTTGCGGCTGTCGTCGGTTATGATTGAGCCTACGCCCGCTTTCTCGTCGAGTACGCGCTTGACGGCGGCAAGAACGTCGATACGGCCTGCGCCCCATTGCAGCTTCTCGTCGGAAGTAGCCGATGCCGAGGGTGCAATGGCGGTCTCCATGAGGATAGTGCGGACCTTGTCGACGTCGAGCGTCGGGTCGGCCTCAAGCATCAGCGCGACTGCGCCCGATACGAACGGGCATGCCATCGATGTGCCCTGCATCACCGCCCAGTAGTTCTTGCGGTTGTTGAAAGTGGCTTCGGCCGAGTAGTTGCGTTTGTCGGGCGACACGTAGGCATAGCTGTTGACAGCCGCCACGATTGCCGAGCCGGGGGCACACAGGTCGGGAAGACGGTCACCCTGATATGTGGTGCCGTAGGATGAGAATGCGCACAGCTGCCCGTTGCCGGTCGCGCCCTGGAATGACAGCTGGCTGCCCGCCATGGTGGTAAATGACGAAGCCGAGGTGTAGGCGCCAATCGCTATGATGTTATCGCCCGTAGCCATGTCGGAGATGGAGCCGTTTGACGTGCCCTGCACTGCGCCGCTTATGCCCGTGGAGATAAATTCACCGTTATTGATTGTGGCGGCAAGTTTCTTGCCCGTCGAACCGGTGATGCGGACTGCGGGTACGAGCGAAAGGTTTGACGATGCGCCACGCTGCAATGCCATCTCCATGCGTACGTAATAGCGGTTGTTGTTGGGGTCGACATTGGCATACATCTTTACTGACGAACCGCTTGCGAATGCCGATGCAAACTTGGAGTCGGTGGTGTTGACGGTATATGTCTTTCCGGGTTCTGCAATCTGGTAGGAGGTAGACTGTCCGTTGCCGGTATTGTAGAGAAGGAACTCGAATTTGAACGAATCGGAGGTGTTGTACCAGAATTCGGCTACCGAGCGCTCCTCGGGGTCGGTGACCGATATGCCCGTAAGTGTCGAGGGCGCCAGACGGTTGAAGGTGGCGTTGAGGGCGCATCGTGTGTCGCCGTCGTTGCCTGCGGCCAGTACGATTATCGCATCTTCACCCAGTCCGGCAAGATAGCGGCTGAACGACGATGTGCCGTCGTGCGGACCGGCTACCGAGCCGAGCGACAGGTTGACCACCGCAGGCTTGTTGACCGACTTTGCGTAGTCAATCACCTTCTCCACGCCGTCGAGTATGTTGTCGTCGAAGAAATAGCCGCCGCACATCACTATGTCCGATCCGCTTGCAAGTCCGTAGTAGGGCATCGGCGAGCCGTTATAGACGCGCCCTGAAAGACCGTAGTTGCCGGTTCCGTTGTATCCGCCGGCCATGATGGAGGCAACGTGGGTGCCGTGGGTCCAGCCGCTGTTGTCACATTTGAATCCGGCGATGGCGTCGGGGGTGAGGTATGATGCGTTGGGCGAGCCCGCGCTTGTGGTGCGCATGTAGGTATACACGGCTTTTACGCGGTTCTCAGTCAGGTCGGCGTTGCGGAACACCACATGGTTGGGGTCGATGCCCTGGTCCATGAGGCCGGTCACCACGCCTTTGCCCGTATAGGCTTGCGTGAGTCCGGAACCCGAGCCGTCGAGCACGCTCTCGGCATTGCCCGAGGTGCGGGCGAAATACATCATCGGGCGCTGCTCGCGTCCGGTCTCGATGCTTATCACGCCGGGGAGTTGCGCCATCGCGTCGATGTCTTTCACATCGGCTGTCACAATTGCCACATTGTTTCTCACGCTTTTTACTTCGATGCCGAGCCGACGGATAGCGTCGATTGTCGCGTCGCCGTCAACGCTTACTATCAGTGTCGCTTTGACATCGGCTGTGGAAGTCGCTCCGCTGCCCAGCGTGGCTGCCTGGCGGTAGTTCTCCACAAGCAATGCCGCGCCCATGTCGTATTTCGACTGGCACACGCCGATTACAGGCGTCAAAATCAAAGTTAATCCAAATACTTTTTTTAACATATCGGTTATGGTTATTAAACGACAATCAGCGAGTCGACGGCTTTGTTGCCGTGACGACTCGCTTATTGTCAGTGTTTATAGGGGATTTGCTCCTATATCCGGTTGGTTATCAGAGCGATTTAGTCGCGTAGGAGAACGCGGGTTCTGTCGTGGCCCATGCTGCGCGTGCCTGCTGCTTTGCGCGGGGGGTGAGGGCGAGCGGACCGTTGCCGTTGAATGTACGTGCGGGAGCATTCTTGGCGGTAGGTTCGGCGGGTGCGCTCGGCATTACGAGCTGCCACTCATATTCACCCTGGTTCAGGCGGATAGAACCGTTGACCGCGAATCCCCACAGGAGATTGCCCGGTGCGGAGTAGATTACGCCGTCCTTGTAGGTGTCGTTGACGCCCTGGCTGATTACATCATTGGCCGTACCGCCCTGGTTAAGCAGATAGGCGGCATAGTTCATGATATAGAGCGTGCCGTTGGAGCCGAATGTCAGACCTGTGGACTGACGCGGCATTACCACGCAGTCGGGGTTGGTGGTGTCAAGCTCGATGTAGAGGTCGCCGGTGTAGTCGACGCCGTAGGGGCAAACGCCTGCCTTCCACGGGTTCATGATGCGGAACATGTTGGGGTCGCCGGCGTATTGACGTACCTCGACACCGTAGGTGGGAAGTTCTTCGTTCTCATCTTCCATTACTGCGAGCGGGAAGAGGATACCGTCGGTGAATTGTCCGGTACCGATCGGGTTCCAGATTGTCGACGGGTCGACATATTCCTCCGCGCCCGGCCAGATGATGCGGAACATTTCGTTGCGGTTGCCGTAATAGAGTCCTTCGGGGTCGCTGGCAAATGCTACGAGCAGCTGGTCTTTACCGTAAGTCAGGTTGCCCTGCTGGAGCTTGCCGCCCATCTCGGCCGTCGGTTTACGGTCGTTGTACACGTAGTAGTTGTAATATGAGGTGATGAGAATCTCGCCGTCGGCATCAAGTGTAAGACCTGTATGGAATTCGAAGTCCGAGCCGTCAGTTCCGAGGGCTATACCATCCTTGTCGCAGAGGAATACAGCGTTGGGGTTGCTGATGTTGAAGTACATGTAGTGGTGCTCGCTGTCATCGTATGCTCCGGCGGGGAGATAGGGCCATGCTTCGCCGTAGGGGTCAACGATGCGGATGATATTCGTGTTGACCGGGTTGGCTTGCATCTCTACCTCGTATTCTACGGGATCAAGTCCGTACAGAGGCGCTATGATGTCGTCGCGGAAGAGCGCTTTGGTCACCTCGTTGCCGTTCTTGTCAGTGCCGGTCACGAGTTCCCAGGGTGAATAGTTGAGCTTGTATGTGACTTTGTCGGCGTAGTAGGGAGTCTCGACTCCGTCGGCAATCGACAGTGTCACATTGTAGTCGGTGCGGGCTTTGATGGTAGCCATGTCGAGGGCGATGTCAAATATGGCTTCCGCTTCGCCGTCGGCAAATTCAACTGATGCGGGGATGCTGAAGCCGTCGGCATCGGGAGTGACAGTCACAGTGACGGGCACTGTCAGGGCGCCTTCGGTCGATTTGCGGTAGACGGGCACTTCGAGCGATGTGGTGTTCTCGTAGATTTCGAGATTGGTCTCGTTCTCAAGCGAGAAGAAAACCGGAAGCTCGGGAACAGCCGGAGCGGGGTTGAATTTCGGCTCGTCATCGGAGCATGCCCCCAATGTGAAAGCCAAAGCCGCTATTGCGAAAAGTTTTGTTATATTTTTCATTTTCTTGCTATGGTCTAAATGTTGTCAAGTGAAGTGAACATATTGCCGATGTTGGGGTTGAGCCAGCCTTCAACGCCTTTGTTGAAGTTAGCCTCGTAGTCGACGAAAGGCCATGTGGTCCAGCCGGGACGGCCGACGGTGTTGAAGCGGCAGCCCTGAGGCCAGTTGGTGCCGGCGTAAGCGCGGGTCACCGATACGTTGAGGCGCTTGATGTCGAAGAATATCTGTCCTTCGCCCCAAAGCTCGATGCTCTTCTGCTTGAAGCACTCTTTGATGAGCGATTCCTGGTCGGTAGCCGGGTTGATGTAGTCGGCGTAGCGGTAGGTCTGGACGAAGCCGTCGAGTGCGTTCTTGCCCTGTGCGAAGCTGGTGTGGGCGAGAGCCTCGGCCTTGATGAGGTACATTTCCTCGACGCGCATCAGGGGGATTGAGATGGCATTGGTCACTGTCCAGTCGTTCACGTTGCCCTGTCCGGGACGGAATTTGATTGAAGAGTAGGCGGGGATAGTGGCGCCTTTGCTTGCGTTGAGGAAAGGTTCCTGACCTGAAAGGGCCGAGCCTGCGGGAGCCTTGAAGGCGAGCTTGCGCCAGTCGTCGTCAGGTATTGATTCATAGAATGCCTTGTCGACCATAGGTGTGGTGTTGTGCTGGCCGGCATAGCCGATTGTGGCTTCCGATACCATGAACGAGCCCCAGCTGCTCCAGTAGATGCCGTCGTCGTTGGCCTCAAGCTGGAGAGCCCACATCCATGCCGACTGCGACATGTCGTTGAAGCCGGATTTCGGGTCGAGGAACTGGTCGCGGGTGAGAGGTTTGGCACCGCTGGCGGCGATGGCGAGATCAGCTTCTTCAGCTGCTTTGGGATAATTTTCGTCCCACATGTACACGCGTGCTTTCAGACCGTGTACCACGCCGAGCGACGGCTGCAGTTTGCTTGAGGGAGCAATGTTTGATTTGGTGAAGAGTTCGATGGCTTTGTCGAGCTCGGAGAGGAGATAGTCGCGCATATCGTTGTGGGGCATACGCGGGTTGTTGTCGGGGTCGGTGACGCCGGGAATAGTCACGGGCACTGTCAGGCCGGAAATATCGTTGCCGCTCTTGTTGATCGGGCTGATTTCGCTCGGCAGGTACTCGTAGGTGCGCGCCATGTCAAGAAGGAGTGCCGCACGATAGGCGATACCCTGGGCGAGATAGCTCTGCTGGTAGGCGACATCGGTGTTCGGGTCGATTGTGTTGATGAGTGACTCGCAGGTACGCACGGCGAAGTTGTAGAAGTACCAGTTGATCTGCGACATCAGATACTCGTCGTCAAGGTTCTTGCTGACGCTCTGATATGAATAGAAGTGCTGGTAGCCGTTGTAAGGCTGGAAGCAGTCGCCGGTCATGAAGTTGCGGGCAATCATGATTGAGGGGTAACCGAAGTCGCACGCCTGAGTCGACCATACGTGGTAGGTCTTCATGTAGGCCGGCATTGCCGATACCATGGCTTCAAGACCTTTGTCCGAGCCTTGGAGCTGCTCCTCGGTCACTCCGCTTGTAGGCTCAGTTTCGTCAATACACGAGGTCAGCGGCAACGAGGCGGCGACTGTGCAGAGAAGAGCCGATTTCAATATATTTTTCATAATTGTATTTACTCTGTAAGTTGGTTAGAAAGTAAGAGTTAAACCGCCGGTGAGTGTGCGGATGGGTGAATAGTAGGCGTTGGTGGTGGCGCCTGAGATGTCCTGGCGCGGGTCGAGACCCTGACGTTTTGACCACAGCCATACGTTCTCGGCGGCGAAGTATACGCGGAGTTTCTCAACGAAGAATTTCTTCGTGATGTTGCGCGGAAGGGTGTAGCCGAGGTTGATGTTCTGCAGGCTCAGGTAGGAAGCGCTGGTGAGGAAGCGGTTGGAGGTAGAGATATCCTCGTCGCCGAACTGCCAGCGGGGTATGTCGGAATTGGGGTTGGCAGGCGACCATGAGTTGAGCACGTCGGCATGGAATGCGCCACCGACGCCCGATGCGTTCGGAGTCATCATGTAGCCCTTGTAGCTTGAGTCCATTACCTTGCCGCCCAGGCCGTAAGCGAAGTCAACCGAGAAGTCGATGTCTTTCCAGCTGAGAGTGGTTCCGAAACCGCCGTACACGTCGTTGAGAGCCGAGCCGTTGAGGTATTGTGTCGGGTCACCCTTGTAGGTCACTTTCTCGCGGCCTACGACCTTGCCGTTTTCAACCACGTCTTTCCAGTAGAGGCCTTCACCCGTATTGGGGTCAACGCCTGCCCAGTCGTAGCAGTACCATGTGTACATCGGAAGTCCTTCGCCGATGAACTTGCCGGCTGATGCCGAACCCTGATAGCCTTCGACTTCCATCTTCTTGTTGGTATCGGGAAGTTTGGTGACGCGGTTGCGCAGGTAGGTGAGGTTCATGTGGATATCCCATGTCCAGTCGCGGGTAGAGATGGGAGTGCCGTTCAACTGCAGCTCGATACCCTGGTTGGTCATGTTACCGAAGTTCTCGTAGATGTTGGAATAGCCGGTAGAGGCTGCGAGCGGCTTGCTGTAGAGCATGCCGGTGGTCTTGCGGAAGTAGTAGTCTATTTCACCGGTCAGTCGGTAGTTGAAAAGTGAAAATTCGATACCGGTGTTGAAGTTGCCGTTCTTTTCCCAGGTGATGTTGGGGTTGCCCTTTACAGTAGAGGGGGAGATGGCGGGTTTGTCGCCTACGTTGACCACTGTGTAGCGGTTGGTGTAGAGGTATGAACCGATACCGTCGTTGCCCTGTTCGCCGTAAGAAATCTTGTACTTGAGTTCGTTGATCCAGTCAACGTGCAGGAAGTCTTCCTTTGAAAGAATCCAGGCGCCGCCGATCGACCAAAAATTGCCCCAGCGGTGTTTGGGGTGGAATTTCGAAGAAGCGTCGCGACGGAACGAAACGTTACCGAAGTATTTCGACATATAGTCGTACTGACCCTGGAAGAGCCATCCCTCGTTGTTGTAGGAAGATGTGTACGACTCCATGGTGCCGTCGACTACTGCGTTGTCGAGCTCGGCGATGTCGGGGATGAAGAGCTGTGTGCGGTCAGCTGCAAGAGCTGATTTGCGCTGATAAGAGTTTTCGTGACCGAAGAGGGCCGATACATTGTGCTCGCCGAAAGTATGGTTCCAGTTCAAGAGTTGCTGGTAGGTAGCGAGGGTGAAGCGGCTGTGAGATACGCTCACTGCGCCGCCGGTGGCTACACCTGAACCTACATACGGGTTGGTCAGGCTCTGGCCTCGTTTCTCATCGAGGTATACGTTGTTCTTCGAAGTGAACTTGAAGTCTTTGAGGAAACGGATTTCGATGATACCGGTAGCATTGACGGAGTTGCCGGTAGTGAGGTTGGTGTTGTAGCGGGTGTATGACATACCGTTGCTGCCGGCCGATGCGCCCGAAGGACGGCTCATGCCTGCATTCTCGCCATTACCGTAGTCATAGAGAATCATTCCTACCTGGTTGGTCATGATCTGGCCTTTGCCGTCGCGGAGGAACATCGGGTAGATCGGAGCGATGCCTACTGCCATGGCGAGGGGGTTGGACGAGAGCGTGGTGCTACCGTCGCCCGACATCGCTTTGTTCTCATAGTGCGTGTACGACATGTCGGCGCCCACTTTCAACCATGATTTAACCTGCGAGTTTGCAGCCAAACGGCCTGCGAAACGCTCGAAGCTGGTGTTTTTGATGATACCCTCGTTCTTCAGGTAGCCGAATGAAGCATAGAAATCGCCCTTATCGGTAGCGCTGCTTACCGACAGGTTGTATTCCTGGCGCAGGCTTGAAGAATAAGTGTTGTCAAGCCAGTTGTCGGGAGTGAGGTAATAATCCTGGCCGTTGTAGTTGACGAGGCGTCCGAGGGTAGCGTTGGGGTTCATGCGTCCGTTCATGCCGATGAAGAGCTCGCCGTCGGGTACGTTGTACACCTGGTAGCCCAGACCGGTACCGTTGCCGTAGATCATCTGGGCGTTGGCCTGACGGCATGCTGTCTCGGGGCTCATGCCGAGCGACTGGTAGTAGTTGCTCAGAGAGTTGTAGTAAGTCTCGTAGTAAAGGGCAGGATTCTTTATTGTGTTGTAATCCTGTGTTGCGCGGGTATTGGCACCCCATTTGGCATCGAGAGTGACGGTAGCCTGCTGTCCGGCTTTACCTTTCTTGGTAGTGATGAAGATTACACCGTTGGCACCGCGTGCACCGTAGAGGGCGTTTGCGGCAGCGTCGGTCGATACTGTGAGCGACTCAACGTCGTTGGGGTTGATGGCTGATATGACACCTGCGAAAGGCACGCCGTCGAGCACGATAAGAGGCTCATTGTCCACACTGCTCATAACTGATGACACACCGCGGATACGCATCTGCGAGGGGCCGCTGCCGGGCTGACCCGAACTGTTGAACACCTGCAGACCGGGAGCTTTACCGGTGAGTGCATTGAGCACGTTTGATACCTGGGTCTTTTCGATTTCCGCAGCCGAAACCACAGCGGCAGTACCGGTAAAGGCCTGGCGCGTGGACTGGCCGTAGGCAGTGACGATGACGTCGTCGAGTACGTTGGCTGCGTTCTGCAGTTTGATTACCAGTTTGTCGGAGGTAATGTCAACTGTCTGTGCAATCATACCGATGTAGGATACTGTCAGTTTGGTGACATTCTTCGGCACTGAGATGGTGAAATTACCGTCGACATCGGTTGCGACGCCGACACCTCCGCCAACGGGCTGAACGGCTGCTCCTGGGAGCGGCTCATCGTCGGCTGCCGACATGACAGTACCGCTTATCGTACGGTTCTGCGCAAGCGCAACAGCCGATGTAAGCACAACTGTCATGAGAAGTAAAAACAGTTTTTTCATACTAAGTAATTAATTAGACAATAAAATATAATAATGATTTGATAATCAACTAATTATATTGGTAGCTCGCATCCGCCTCTTACCAAGAAACAGACGGATAGTTCGCAAAGATAGCAAAAATACCTGAATTTTAAACAAATGTAAGCATATTTTTTTAGGTGTTAACATTTTGATAACTAATCCATAAATATTGGATTTTTTAATATTTATTTGTAATGTTTTGATAATCAAACATTAGAAAATGACCGATATACCGAATTTATTCATTTTGCATATCCAAAAAATTCTTATCAGCATTTACATTTTGATTTCACCCCCATAATGCCCTAAATCAGATGGTCCCGTGGCTGCGGCAAAGTTGCTTCCCTGAGGTCATACCTCAAAAAACACCGTCACATCGCATCGCAAATTCCATATATAATTAATGTGTATTCGAGGCGAGTTATTGCACTGATTGCCAGTGCAATAACTCGCCATGCCCGTTTCTTACCAAGAAACGGGCACAAGTTATTAACATAAACAGTTGATTATTAAATCATTATTATATTTTATTGTCTAATTAATTACTTAGTATGAAAAAACTGTTTATTTTTCTGATGACTGTCATCTTGACATCTGTCACGCCCAGCATCAGTATGTTGATGTTGAAATCCCCGAACTTCCAGTTGGTA
>CAJLWO010000061.1 GCA_905210435.1 uncultured Bacteroidales bacterium | reverse complement strand
GAACCGGGTAAGGGGGGGCTATGTCTCTATTTTTGTCTTAAATGAAAGAGCCGTGGCATATTACTTTGCATTTTGGGTATGAGACAAGCTCTTAATTCTTATTCAGGTATCGTCCCTTGCCGCGGGTGGCTTTGCCGTATTGCACGGCGGCGACGGGGCATACGTGGTAGCAGCGCAGGCACAGAGCGCAGTCATTGCTCCAGCAGGGGCGCCGGCTGTCGTCCATGTTGATGTTGCCGAGCGGACAGCGCCGTGAGCATAGTCCGCAGCCTGTACAGTCGGCAGTGGTGTGGAATGGCTTGGCGCTCATTGCAAAACGTGTGAACCACGGATATATCACATTGCTTTTGAACCATGCGAAGCGCCCTTTGATGACATCGTCGTCGGTATCGCCGTTCTTGATACGCCGTGCAATTTCCTCGACACGTTGCTTCGACGCTTCGAGTTTTTCCCGCGCCAATGCTTCGGGGTCGACGTCAAATCCTTTCATCAGCGTGTAGGTGTTAGGCATTATGACTGTCGAGGCCGATGCCGCAGTCCAACCCCGACGGCCTGTCAGCTTCCGCCATTGTCGTGCTGTCAGCCCGGCATCGTCACCGCATGTGGCAACCATGTGATGTTTCGCCGCCAGTATGCCGTTCAATTTGGCTTCCCTGATGAACTTCGTAACTACGGGAGGTATTCCCCAGCTGTATACGGGAAATACCCATACTACGGCCTTGCATGGCTGTTTTGCCTTGATTTCTTTCTTTTTAAGCACTTCGCCGCACATCTCCACGACATCTTCGTCGCCAAGCAGCGATGACAGTCGCACGGCAACATCGCGGCTGTTGCCCGTACCCGTAAAATATATTATCATTTTCCCGGTGTATAGAATAAAATTATCGTATGACGACCTGCGTGGCGCCGAAGCCGTATTCACGGAACGAGGCGTCGCTGACGTCGTGCCCCTTGTATCTGTGTGTCAGTTCCTTGAGCAATGCCTGACGCAATACGCCCTCGCCTTTGCCGTGGATAAATACTATTTTTCGTCCGTGGTTGCGCAGATTGGCGTCCATCACCTTGCGGAATTCGTCAATCTGGCGGTTGAGCATGTCGGCGCGGCTCAGTCCGTTGGTGTTGTCAAGCAGTTCGGTGATGTGGAGGTCGACTTCTAGTATGTCGTTTTTGGGTGGCCGTGACGATTTTGAAATGTTGCGCCGTGAGTTGTCGGCATTATTGTTTTTCTCGCGCATGGCACTTTGCAGCTCCTTGGGGTCAACTGTTATCACCGACGGAGTGCGGTCATCTTTCATTATGTCGACCGCAATCACCGGCTCGTCAAAATATGGATTGCTCTTGAAGCAGTGCAGCTTGAAGAATTTAGTATTGTCAATCTTGGTTTCTAACGATACCGGAGCCTTGCACTCGTATGCCTTGTTGTCCTTGTAGGCGATGAACTGGATAAGCGCACGGTCTATGGTGTTGAGCTGTGATGATGCGAAGGTGCACATCGTCAGTACGATGTTAGGTTCCACGATGCCGGCACGGCGTAGAGTCCAACCGCTTTCATTCTCGGCGCGTGTGGCGAACGTGAAGCTGATGAAATAGTTGGAGTCGTTGACGAGCACGGCGTCAAACTCCGAGTTGGACAACGATTTGGGATTCGTTGCCTCGAAAGCCATGACGAGATTTATTCTGTCGCCGTCGGGAGTCTCTATCCTCGGCAATTCCGGTTCGGGGGTTTCCTTGACTGCAGGGGTTGACTGCGGCGCGCTTTTGGTTGCCTGCGCGGCATTTCCTTTTGGTGCGGCCGATGCCTCCATCACCACGACGCACTCGCGGAGCAATGCCGGCACCTCAAATCCGTCCTGGTCCTCCACATGGGCTATGCCGTTTTCGATACGCACAATTCGGCCTCCGCCGGTGCTGTTGAGAAATCTTACTGTATCGCCTACTTTTGCCATTTTATTACAAATTTCTTTAATCTCAATGTGTTTATACCTACATCTTGACCCTGTCGGGGTGCGATGCTATGAACGATTTCCACGACGAAGCTCCGCGTGCTACAGCAGGTTTTGCCGATTCGTAGAAATGGCATAGCGCGGCGCCGAGAGCGTCGGTAGCGTCGAGCTGCGGGAGGAGGCTTGCGTCGGGTATGTCGAGTATGCGCCGGAGCATCTCCCTGACCTGCTCCTTTGACGCTGCGCCGTTGCCCGTTATGGCCATCTTGATTTTGCGCGGCTCGTATTCGGTTATGGGCACGTCGCGCGACAGGGCCGCTGCCATAGCCACCCCCTGCGCGCGTCCGAGCTTGAGCATGGACTGTACGTTCTTGCCGAAGAACGGGGCCTCGATGGCCATCTCGTCGGGGAGGTACTGCTCAACGAGACCGAGCACGCGGTCGTATATGCGGCGCAGGCGCAGGTAGTGGCTTTCGAACTTGTTCAGCTCGATGACACCCATCGCTATCAGGGCCGGTTTCTTCCCCTTGATACCGAGTATGGCATAACCCATCACGTTGGTGCCCGGGTCGATGCCGATTATTATCCTGTCCCATTCCTTGAGGCTGATGTCCATAGCCGTGTGTCGCGTGTTTGCTTATGCGTTATTGAATTATGCGCATCGGAGTGGTGAAGTACACCACATTGTGCCCGTAGCGCCTGTGAAGTCCGTTGAAAAATTCCTGACCCTCATGCTGAAACCATTCCATTGCCTTGTCGAGGTCGTCGGCTTTGCCCTGCAGCGTGAAGCTCATGCAGTCAGGGTCGACTTCCACAAGTATTTCCGCCATCACGATGTCGGTGAAAAGCGATGATCCGGTCATCAATGGCATAAGGATAGTGCGCACATCGCCGATTATAGCGTTGGCAATCGGCTTGGCGGCATGAAAGGAGGTGTTTATCAGATGCATGATAAATGTTGTTTAACTGTTATTTCAGAAGCAGGGAGCCGTCACCGTAGCTCAGGAACCGGTAGCCGTGACCCAAAGCGAAATCATACATCGGGCGCCAGTCGCCGCCTGTGAATGCCGATACGAGAAGCAGCAACGTGGAGCGTGGCTGATGGAAATTCGTGACCATGCCGTCGACCACGCGATAGGTGTAGCCCGGAGCGATGATGATGCGTGTGGCCGAAATGAGCACGTCAAGCCCGTTGTCGTCGAGCCACTTCAATATCTGCCTGAACGCTTCACTGCGCGACAGAGCGGGGTGGGTGTCGGAATACGGATACCATTGCGGCACCTCTCCGGGAGTCTTGCCCTCGCTTATAAGGCAGCCTATATGGTAGAGGCTTTCGAGCGTACGCACCGAAGTCGTGCCTACGGCAATGATTTTACGGTCGGTGGCGGCGAGTTCGGCTATGAGGGAACGGTCCACGGCAATCCATTCGCTGTGCATCACGTGCTCGCCGATGGTATCGCTTTTGACCGGCTGGAACGTGCCGGCGCCGACGTGCAGCGTCAGTTCGCGCCGTGGTATGCCGCGTCGCGATATACGGTCGAGCAGTTCGTCGGTGAAATGCAGTCCGGCGGTGGGAGCGGCCACGGAGCCTTCGATATGGCTGTATACGGTCTGATAGTCGGTGCTGTCGGTTGCTTCGGTTGAGCGGTTGAGATAGGGCGGGATAGGTATCTCGCCGGCCGAGGAGATGATTTGCGAGAATGTGACGTCGCTGTTGTCCCAGCTGAATTTTACCACCGACGTATTGTCGTGGCGCGACATCCGTTCGGCAGTTAGGGTGACAGCAGCTCCGTCTATGATTATACGAGCCGAGAGCGTTCCGGCTTTCCATCTCTTGGAATTGCCTACGAAGCATATCCATGAACATTCGGCTGTAGAGGCGAAATTGCATGCGTAGTCGGCGGGCGTGTGCGGTTCGAGGCAGAATATCTCGATAAGCGCCCCGGTGCTGTCGGCGCCTTTATGGAAGCGCAGGCGGGCGTTGATTACGCGGGTGTTGTTGTATATCAGCATCGAGTCAGCCGGAAGCAGGCTGTCGAGCTCCGAGAATATATGGTCGGAGACGGAGCCGTCGCCACGGCGTACAAGCAGCTTGCACGCATCGCGCTGTTCCAGCGGGTGGCGGGCTATCCGCTCGTCGGGGAGCGGATAGTCGTATTCCTCGATATTTATCTCTTTTACCTTGTTGTCCATCATTGTCCTGTTGAGGCGGTCTTTGTTATTTTACTTTGATACGTTGTCCGATTTTGAGCTTCGAACCGTCAATGCCGTTGAGCTGTTGCAGCTTCTTTACTGTCGTTCTGTAGCGTCGGGCTATTTTTGACAAAGTCTCGCCTTTCTTTACTTTATGGTATACCGGTTTGGTGGTGCTGCCGGTGTTGCGGCCGGTTTTTTGCTCCGGAGTTTTCCCGGCGGGTTTTACCGCCGGCTCCTCTTTCTTTTCCTCAACTTTGGCAGGCTGTGTGGCTGTCGGTTTGCGTGAATTGAAAGTGGATTGTATGCGATGGCGTACTTCAAGAGCCTCAGGGCTGTCGTCGGTAGCTCTCACCGTGTCGGGAGATACGGTAGTGTCATCGTTGACTTCAGTCGCTGCAGCAGATATTTCCACAGCCTCATCCTCTAAGTCTACATCTACATCTTCGTCGGGCGAGTCTGCATTGTTTTCCTGCCTGTCGTCGGATGCAGTCGGGTCATCATCTGCGGAAAGTCCGTTTTCATCAGTATCGGCAGCGGGGAGCGCAGGTGCGGAGGCTGTCGTTTCGTTTACGGTGTTTTCTTTTGTGTCTGCGACTTCGGTCGTAGTGTCGGTTTCTTTCGGTTCCTCCGGTCGCAAAGTCTTTTTGGTCGTGACGATTTTTATGGTGCGTCCACGGCGCAGAGTCTTGATGCCGTTGGCTTTTTTGATTGACGAAACGGTCACGCCATATCGTTTTGCGAGCTTGATGAATGTATCGCCTTTCTTTACTTTATGGAATTTGATTTCTTCTGTTATTATGTATTTCCCGTCATCGCTTACTTTCGATGCCCCGGTCGATGGCTCGACAACGCCGCGCCGTGTATATTTTTCAGCGTCATGGGCCACAATGCTGTCTTCCGAAATTATGTAGCACAGTGCCTGATGTGATGGAAGCACGAGGGGATAAGCCTTGATGTCGCCCGGAATCACATCCTGCCGGTACTGCGGGTTGAGAGTGCGTATTTCCTCGATAGGAATATTGAGCACATCGGCAATCTGCTGGAAATATACTCGCTTTTTGACATATACCGAGTCGGTAAGTATCGGACGACGTGCAAGCATTGGTGAAATATTGTGCTTGTCGTAGTAATTCATCGCATAATTTGCGGCGATGAAACAAGGGACATAGCCGCGGGTTTCAGGTGGCAGGAATGGGTAGATTTCCCAAAAATCTTTTTTTGTGCCTTCACCGGCTCTTCGGAGTGCCTTATTTACATTGCCCGGACCGCAGTTGTATGCAGCTATGGCGAGCGACCAGTCGTTGTAGATGTCGTGAAGTTGTTTGAGATAGCGGGCGGCCATGCGCGACGAGCATATCGGGTCGCGGCGCTCGTCGACAAGCGAATTTATTTCCATACCCAGTCCGCGGGCTGTCGGCAGCATGAACTGCCACAGACCGGTCGCTCCTACGGGAGATACGGCATTAGGGTTGAGCGCCGATTCCACTATTGGCAGATATTTCAGCTCCAGAGGCACACCTTCCTGTTCAAGCGCCTGCTCGAATATGGGCATATAATATGTCGACATGCCGAGCATGCTTTCAACCAGCGAACGCCGCCGGTCCACATACATTTTGATGTATGATTTTACTACGGAATTGAACGGCATCTCTATCACCGTGGGCATTGCCATCAGTCGCTGCACGAACTCTTCGTCGGTAGGCGTCACCGGCGAGTCAGTGCCGTAATCGTTTTTTGCCAGTTCGGTATAGTTCTGCATGTACCAGTTCTGCATCATCAGGTGTGTGTCTGCCTCGAAACTGTGGGGGTAGACAATATGCGGGTCGGTGATGGTGTCTCTCACCGACAGGATGTCGGCTCCTGTAGCTGCTGCGGCGGTGAATGCTACAAGCATTGCCGAGGTTATGTTCCGTAATATCTTGTTTATCATGAGTGGTAGTATTGTTTATGCGTATGGTTCAAGGCATATCAGAAAGTTATCGCCCATTGCAGTCCCATTGACGGCAACCGTGTGCGTCCGTCCTGTATCAGTGATGGATATACCTCCATCGACAGGTCGGGCGATATGTCGAAATGGGCCAGTGAAGCATCGACGTATGCGTCGACGATTGCAACCAGATACACCGCCACCATGCCTATGATACAAAGATCGCGGTTGCGGCGGAAGTAGTTTTTGCGCGAGCGCAATATATTTGTGAGCCATGTCTTGTCAAGGTCCTCCTCCTTTACGGTCGATGGAAAGAAATCCATGTAACTGCGTGTGGTGGGGTCGTTGTCCATAATATCGGCGTATGCTTTCGTATAGTCGGTTAGCATGCCGTTGTTCCAACTTGTGGCGTAGCCGAGGCCGAGGTATCCGCCGACTATGAGCGGAAGTTTCCAGTAGCGACGGTTGTACACTTGCCCGAGTCCGGGGAAAAGAGCCGCAAGCCAGACTGCCTTGGTCGGGTTTGGGTTGAACTCAATCTGCCTCGGCACCCATTCGTCGGTCATTTCGGTAAGTGAATCGGGGAGCGCCGCGTTTACCACTTCTACGGTATCGACCGGGACAAACTTTACGCGGTCGTTAGTCGTGATTATACGTTCACCCTCTATTTCCGAGCCGGCCGGCAGCGGAGTCTCGCCGACGGGAATATCCTGCGGCAGCGGGGTATCGTCATCGTCGGCCGAAGCAAATGCAAAAGAATTTGAAAAAAGGTTAAACGGGAACAGCATCAAGGCCGCCAGAAGCGACAATAGCGCTTTCCGGCAGCCGGTAACTGTCAATTCTTTTGTTGTGGCTTTATCTTTTCTCATTGCGTAAACGGCTGAGGGATAGATGGAATGCAGCGAAAAAACGGCATTCCGGACAACTCAGGCCTATTGTTCTTTTGATTTCAGACTATCAAAGATAGTAATTAATTTGGCAAGTTCATCCTGATTTTTGAACGGGAATGTTATTTTGCCTTTGCCCGAGTTGTCGCAAGCAAACTGTACGGGGGTATTGAATGTCGATGAGAGCTGACGCCGTAGCATCTCGAAATCGCGGTTGGACGCGGGTTTGGCCTTATCCTTTTTTGGGGCGCTGTCGGCCAGCTGATAGGCTTTGGCGAGTTCTTCCACGCGGCGTACAGACAGCCCCTGACGTATAATCTCGTTGTATAGTTTCAGCTGGAGAGCCGGATTGTCGATAGAAAGCAACGCGCGTGCATGCCCCATGTCGAGACGCTTGTCGCGCAGTCCGAGCTGTACTTCGGCAGGCAGACGGAGCAGACGCAGGAAATTGGCGATGGTAGCGCGCTTTTTTCCGATACGTTCGCTCAGACGTTCCTGTGTGAGGCTGTACTGGTCGATAAGTTTCTTGAACGTGAGCGCGATTTCTATCGCATTGAGGTCCTCGCGCTGTATATTCTCGATGAGGGCCATCTCGGTAAGCTCCGTATCGTTGGCCGAACGGATATATGCCGGCACGGTGGCAAGTCCGGCCTTGATTGCGGCGCGGTAGCGGCGTTCACCGGCTATAATCTGGTACTGGTCAGGGCCTATCTTGCGCAGCGAAAGCGGCTGGATTATACCGATTTCACGTATTGATACGGCGAGGTCGTTGAGCGCTTCCTCGTCGAATGTCGTACGTGGCTGGCTCGGGTTGGGGGTTATGGCATCGAGGGCTATCTCGTTGATTACTGATGAGCCGCGTGCGGGAACATCGTCCATGGCTATGAGAGAGTCGAGTCCGCGGCCTAATGCATTGCGTTTGGGTAATGACATTTTATTTATTAATGTGTTATATGTGGAATGATTGGCGCATTGTTGTCATGGCGGCCTGATATGGTCATGCCATCCGGTTCTTGCTTATAATCTCCCGTGCGAGCATGATGTGGGAGGTGGCTCCGCGGCTTTCGGGGTCGTAGAGTATGGCGGGCAGTCCGTGGGAGGGAGCCTCGCTCAGACGTATGTTGCGCGGTATTACGGTGTCGAATACCATATCGGCGAAATGCCCCTTGAGCTCTTCGTAAATCTGGTTGGCCAGGCGCAGGCGCGCGTCATACATCGTGAGCAGGAAGCCTTCGATTTCAAGCGCGGGATTGAGCTTCGACTTTATTATGCGTATGGTATTGAGCAGTTTCGATATGCCTTCGAGAGCGAAGTATTCGGCCTGCATGGGGATTATTACTGAATTGGCTGCGGTGAGCGCGTTGACGGTGATGAGACCGAGCGACGGGGAGCAGTCGATGAGTATGTAATCGTAGACCGATTTAAGAGGCTCAAGCAGATTGGCGAGCACTCGTTCGCGGTTCGGCTTGTTGATGAGTTCTATCTCCGCTCCGGCAAGGTCGATGCGCGAGCCGACAAGATCGAGATTGTCGACGCATGTCTTCACCTGGGAGCCGTCTATGGGATAGCCGTCGACGAGACATTCATATATTGACGATGTCATTGAACGCGGCTCTATGCCGTAGCCTGAGGTTGCGTTGGCCTGCGGATCGGCGTCGATGATAAGTGTGCGTTTCCCTGCCGATGCCAGTGATGCCCCGAGATTGATAGTTGTAGTCGTCTTGCCGACGCCTCCTTTCTGGTTGGCAATTGCGATAATTTTTCCCATAATGCAAATAAGATTGAAAAATGTTTCACGGTGCAAATAAACAATATTTTACCGTCAAAACAAAGTTAATAATCCTCAAAGAACCAAATATGTTGATAACTGTTGATGATTGTAGATAAGTCCCCGTGGAACATTCGCCAATTTGACTTTCTCGCCGCAATTGAGTATCTTTGTTACGGAAAGGAAAAATATAAAAACAAATTTCACTTATGGACAGACCTCTTATACTTATAAGTAATGACGACGGCATCGCCGCGCCCGGAATACATGTGCTGACCGGTATTGCCCGGCATCTCGGCGACGTTTATATAGTCGCGCCAGCCACTCCGCAGTCGGGCATGTCTTCGGCAATGTCGGTCAATGTGCCGTTGCGCATAAAGCAGCACGACAATACCGACTACAGCGACAATGTAAGGATATTCAGTGTAACCGGCACCCCCGTCGACTGTATAAAACTCGCCATGCATCATATCCTTCCGCGTAAGCCTGACATGATGCTGTGCGGAATAAACCACGGTTCAAACGCCGGCAACAATCTCATATATTCCGGTACGATGGGTGCCGTGATGGAAGCATGCATGATAGGTATTCCCGCCATAGGATATTCACTGATGCACCATTCGATGGCGGCCGACTTCTCGCAGACACTGCCGTATATCGAAAAAATATCAAAAGCCGTACTGGCCGGCGGCCTTCCAGAAGGAGTGTGCCTCAATGTCAATTTCCCGGCCAAAGTGGCCATCGAAGGGCTAAAGGTTGTGCGTTCAGCCGAGAGCCACTGGACCGAAGAATACCGCGAATACACCGATCCTACAGGGCGTCCTTTCTACTGGCTTACAGGAAAGCAGATCAACGACGAACCCGATGCCACCGACACCGACCTCTACTGGCTCGGCCGCAATTACGCAACGGCAGTCCCCGTCACTCCCGACCAGACAAATATATCAGCCATAAAGACAGTCGCAGCGATAATAGGCTGATTGCGCAATTATCAGCAAGTTGTGTCGAATCTCGGCAAATACAGGTTGTTTTATTCTGATTTAAGCATCCCGAGTGCTTTGCTGCGGCCGAGCAGGTCGGGGAGTACTCCCGCGATGTCGTCGGCTGCAACATCGCATTCCTTTATGCGTATGCAGGGCTGTTGTATCGCTCCGATTGCCTGCATCTGTTCGAGCAATGCATACGCTTCCTCAAGCATCGGAGAGTCCGGACGGCTGTTGCCTACCTCATTGTAGAATGCAAACAGCATGGAGGCGATGTATGACACGATATGTGCGAAGTGCTCCACGTCGGCCGGGTCTGCTTCCTCCGAGGTGTATCCGCGCATGTTGCCCGATTCAAGCGCGGCCGACAGCGACAGATACAGTATGTCGAGCTGCGATTGTGCCAGTTCGGCCGATTTGCTGCGGGCGAGTGTACTGCGGTAGAGCAGGAGCATCGCGGTGGAAAAAGCCTCGTCGGCAGCTCCGGCCTGTATGAGTGCGCTGAGATGTCGGCCCGCGACGAAATTACCGGCGATGAGCGCCATGTCGCTTCCGTTGTCGTGTGCGTTGTAGAGCTGTGTCCACTCCGCGTCAAGCGTGGCTGTAGCCTCGCCCGAAAGCCGCACGGCTTCCTCTATATTGCCCGAATTTATCGCCGCATCGGTGCGTTGTGCGACCGAGATTGCATATTGTCGTATATCCATGTTTATATATAGTAGCCGCGGTTTTTAACCGCATGAAAAAACTCTATTGCAAATTTAATAATAACTTCGGTTCTACGCAACAGGAATACATCCGCCGGTCTACCCGAGTAGCCGTTTGATAACCGCGTCACGGTAGCCGCGCCTATGGCTATTTCGGTATCGCCGATGACTACGTCGTTGCTGTCAAACGATTCCACAGCATCAAGATTTACAATATTTGATTTGTTGACCCGTGCGAACATCTCCCCGGGCAACATTTCCTCAAGACTTTTTACCGTTGTCCGGGTGACGAGTCGCCGACCATCAGTCAGGCGGAAAATGACATAATCTTTCAGTCCCTCTATAAAAAGAATCTCGCGGTAAGGTATACGGTGGAAACGCCGGTCGGCCTTCTCTATCATGTAGTCGCGGCCAGAACGCGCATCGGCCTGTTCGCCTGTCGCTTTTGCCATAAGCGCCTTATAATCGAGAGCCTTGGCTACGGCCTTGTCAAAGAGTACGGTGTCGATGGGCTTGACCAGGTAGCCGACGGCATCGACCGAATAACTGTCGACGGCATATTCCGGATAGGCGGTAGTGAATATCACGAGTGTCTTTTCCGGTATGCGGCGTGCGAATTCCAGACCGTCAGTACCCGGCATCTGTATGTCGAGAAACACGAGGTCAACCTGATTGCCGGACATGAACTCACGAAAAAAAATTATTTAATTAATTTAATTATTGATAAATTCAGATAAAAAATGTATCTTTGTTGCAAACTTTCGTTACAATGCCTGAAATATCATGAAGTTTTAAGTATATTTATTATATCGACTTACATTTTTTTTAATTAATTATTTCACTTAACTATTGACAATGAGAAAGTTAAAGAAATGGCTGCTTTTGCCTGTCGCTTTGCTGACAGTCATGCAGTCGAATGCGGCCTCGTTCATGGACGAGCGAACCGACTTCCGCGATGAGACAATCTATTTTGCCATGACTACGCGTTTCTATGACGGCGATCCAAAGAACAATGTATTGTGCTGGGACGGTGTAGAACATCAGAAAGCAAACAATGACCCCGCCTGGCGTGGCGACTTCAAAGGCCTTATCGAGAAACTTGACTATATCAAGGCGCTCGGTTTCACCGCCATCTGGATTACTCCCGTGGTGCAGAACGCATCGGGCTTCGACTACCACGGTTACCACGCGATGGATTTCTCCAAAGTGGATCTCCGCTATGAGAGCCGCACCGAATGGGGCTCGGCTGAAGATGTCGATTTCCAGGACCTTATCGATGCCGCCCATGCCAAAGGCATAAAGATTGTGCTTGACATTGTGCTCCAGCACACCGGTAACTTTGGCGAAAACTATTTCTGCCATCTCTTCGACCGTTCGCAGGAAATCCGCAATCAGGCCAATATCGAGGCATGTCTTATCCCGGATTCCGAGAAACTCGGTGGCGATGCCTACTGGGATCTTCCCAACAGTGGCCAGAAGACTCAATATTCAGAGCGTTTCAAATATCTTAAAAATACTGACGGCCAAAACCATGACTCAAAAAACTACTGGCATCATTTGTCTACCGCATGGAACTGGGACGACCCCAGCCGCTGGTGGGGCCAGATAGCCGGCGACTGTGTCGACCTCAACACCGAAAACCCCGCCGTTGTCGACTACATCGTTGACTGCTACGGCAAATTCATAGAGATGGGTGTCGACGGCTTCCGTATCGATACCACCGGACATATCGCTCCCCTTACATTCAACTCAGCATTCATTCCCCGCTTTATCGAGTTGGGTGAGCGCTACAAGAGCAAGCGCCTCAACCAGGCTCCTTTCTATATGTTCGGCGAGTGCTGCGCCCGCTACGGTGGTGTGATATACCGCGGCCAGCATGTGCTTTCAAGCCACTACTACACATGGAAATCAGACCCAACGCTGGTAGCCGAGTGGAAAACTTTTACCGCCGACTGGTGGGCCAACCAGGTAGTACCTGAAGGTGCTTCGCCTCTGGGCAATATGCTTACCTGTGAGAAAGACCCCGCCACCGTACACGATTCAGACAACGTGTTCATGAAAAACGGCGCTTGGCATGAACCAGACTACACTCAGGCTTCGGGCTTCAACGTTATCGACTTCCCGATGCACTATAACTTCAACAGCGCCGACCAGGCAGTGCGCATTGCACAGGAAGGCGACCACTATTACAATGACGCTTCGTGGAACGTTGTATATGTCGACTCTCACGACTACTGCCCTGGTCCCAACGACGGCGTACGTTTCAACGGCGGAACGGCACAATGGGCTGAAAACCTTTCGCTGATGTTCACATTCCGCGGTATCCCCTGTATATATTACGGTTCGGAAGTCGAATTCCAGAAAGGCAAAACCATTGACAAAGGCCCGCAAATGGCTCTCGCCAACTCAGGCCGCGCTTACTTCGGCGCATACCTCGAAGGTGATGTCACAGCTTCTGATTTCGGCACATTCACCGCATCGGGCAATGTGGCCAAGACTCTCGACGGCGATCTCGCCCAGCATATCATACGTCTTAACCAGATACGTGCCGCTGTACCCGCTCTCCGCAAGGGCCAGTATTCATGGGACGGCTGCTCGGCCAACGGCGGCCATGCCTTCAAACGTGCCTACAAGGACTCTTACGCTCTCGTCGCTCTCAATGGCGGCGCAACATTCTCCGACGTACCCGCAGGCACTTATGTCGACCTTGTAACAGGCCAGTCCTACACTCCCGCCGGCGGTTCAATCACTGTCGACGCTCCCGGTACGCAGGGCCAGCTCCGCGTGCTTGTCAAAGACTGGAAAGGCGGTAAGGTAGGTGTCGACGGCAAGTTCATCTACACCTCATCACCCGTGGCTCACGGCGGCAATCCTTCGTTCACCGACCCCGGCACAACCGAATATTATACTTATGACGATGCTGTAGGTTCTGCAGCCGTGACTCTCTCGCCTGCAGGCTGCTCGTTCAAGACCGAGACCATCACTGTCACTGCCGCTCTCAACGAAAGCGCCGTATCAGGCTGGGTGAAAGTCGGCAACAATGCCCAGCAGACCCTTACCCCCGGCGTGGCTCAGACTCTCACTATCGGCGAAGGCATGGGTTACGGTGAATCAGTGACCGTTTCATGGGGCGCTACCTCAGCTTCAGGCGAAACTTTTGACGGCAATGCCGTATATAAGAAAGTTGATCCCAACGCGACTATAACCATCTATGTCACCGGCAAGAACAATGCCAACATCTCCGGTACTAACATCTATGCATGGAACGACGGAGGCAAAGTGTTTGGCGAATGGCCCGGCAAAACCCTGACTGAAACCACAACAATCGACGGTCGCGAATTTTATTATGCCACTATCGACGACTCTGAACCCGTCAGCCTGATTTTCAACCGCAACGGCGCTCAGACTTCTGATATAACAGGCATCTCCGAGGATACTTTCTTCGAATATGACGGAGGATCAAATGCTTCTAAAATCGAAGTCAGCGTAGTCAAGACTCCTTCAGTGAAATTCTCGCCCAACGGCGGTACTTTCGTTGACAATGTGACTGTAACCGCAACAGTATCCAATGCTACTTCGGCATGGTATAAGATCGGTAACGGAAGCCAGACTGCCATCAACGGAAGTTCGGCTACATTCACCATCGGCGACGATATGGCCATCGGTGAAAGCGTGACCGTAACCTGGAGCGCTTCTTCGGGTACCGAGACCAAGACAGGTTCGGCTACTTACACCAAGATTGAAAAACCTGTCGAACCCGAAGGAATCACCGTATACTACGACAATTCTGTCACCAACTGGAGCTCGGTCAAGATTCACCATTGGCCGGTTGAGCCTACTTCATGGCCCGGTGTCGACATGAAGCTGGTAAGTTCGACAGTATATATGTATACTTGTCCTACCGGTACTACCGGCGTTGTATTCAACAACGGCGGCGGCGACCAGACCAAAGATGTCACTCCCGAACACGGACATATCTACAAAGGTCTCGGCAACCAGCAGTTTGAGGACGGCGGCATATACATGTCAGCCGTTGACTCAATCGAGGCAGCTCCCGAGCAGGAACCCGTTGAATACTACAACCTCCAGGGTGTACGCGTCATCAATCCTACCCCCGGCATCTACATCCAGCGTCAGGGTAACAAAGTACGCAAAATCCGCGTCAACTAAGAGCAATCACCAGCTCAATCCATAAAATAAAAAATCGCGACTGCTTCGGTAGCCGCGATTTTTTATTATGGATATGTTCCTGTAAGAAGTCCGGGATATGTATTATTTGTCGGTTACCGTTATCACGCAGTCGGCAGGCTGCTTTATGTTCCCGTCGATGATTATTTCGCCGATTGAGCCCGCATGAATGTGGCCGCTTGTGGGATTCTTGACACTGGTGAGTGCGCCTTTCACTGTCGCCTGCACGGTGCTGTACTCGAAGAGCAGGTTGGCGTCCTCGCCGAATGTACAGTCCTCGAGCACGAGGCCGTCGACGTAGCACAGCAGCTGTTCGCCCGTCAGGCGGCAGCGCACGAAGCGGAGGTTCTTCCCGTACCAGCCGAGATATTCCCCGTTGATTTCCGAATCGTATACTGTCACGTTTTCCGCTTCCCAGAACGCATCCTTAGAATTGATTACAGCATTGCGTATCTCGACGTTTCTGGCATACTGGAAGCTGTAGTTGCCGTCTTGGCGGTATTTGTCGATTTTGACATTTTCGCAGTGCATGAAAGCATAGTCGCAATTGGCTATGCCGACATTCCTAAGCTCGATGTCCGAGCAATCCCAAAGATATTGCTCGCCGTTGGGGAAATCGGTATTCTCCACGTAAATCCCTTGCATGCGGCGGAACAGTTTGGGCGCGTCGACCTTGCAGTCAATCATGCGGCAGTTGCGCGAGTACCACAGGCTCGAACGTGCGCTCTCGGCAAAATAGCAGTTCTTAACCGTAAAACGGTCTACCTCCCAGAAGACATATTTCCCTTCAAACACACAGTTCTCGGCCTCTATGTCAGAGCCCTCCTTTATACTTGACTCCCCGGGGTGTATAGTGACATTCTCAAGCCGGGCGCCATGCAGCGCGTAAAGAGGTCGTTCTCCCCCGAATTCCTGATTTGTTATTAGTTTCATCTGTAATATAAATAGTTGGTTTGCAACTTGAGTGGAGTTTACTCTGACCTGAGCAAATATTTTGATGAGAAAATTTGGTT
>CAJLWO010000060.1 GCA_905210435.1 uncultured Bacteroidales bacterium | reverse complement strand
TAAACACGGGACTTTCCCGTATTGAAAAATCAAGCCATTAACTGAATATCCCTAATTTAAAATATGTTTATTATGACGCAAAGAATTTAAGTGGTGCTGTATCAAATATTTTTTATAGTTATGATGACAGAATAATCCATATTGTCATCGGGGCAGAAGTGGAATCCATTCCGAAAGGTATTTTTAATGGATGCTATAGAGTCGGAGCCTTGGTGTCCAAGAATCCGACACCGCCGGTATGCGATGCGGAAGCATTCGGCTCGATTGATAAATCAAGATGCGTTTTGTATGTTCCGGAAGCAAGCTATATAGATTACTGGAATGCAGATGTTTGGAAAGATTTTGCTTCGATAAAGCCTTTAACAGAAACGAAATCTTTGTCGTTCACTGACGAAAGTATTGCAATTAAGACCCATGAAGACTTGCAGCTTAATGCCGTGATAACTCCTGATGATGCAACGTTCAAAAATCTGATATGGACGAGCAGCAATCCGGAGATAGCCACAGTCTCCGGGACGGGTGTGGTGCATGGGGTCGTTCCGGGTGAGACTATAATCACGGCGATGGCCGTAGACGGGACAAATTTGAAAGCCTCATGCAAGGTGACTGTCGAAAGCGTGAGAGCGGAATCAATCACATTGAATCACGAGATTGTGCAATTGCAGCCGTATGAATCAATAGTGTTGGATTACACCATATTGCCGTATAATACGACTGACAAGAGTGTGACATGGACATCGAGCGACCCGTCGGTAGTGACGTTAAAGGTCAATAATGACGGCTCGGCCACGGTATTGATGCTTAAGAAAGGCACAGTGACAATCACAGCCGTCACCAACGACGGCAGCAATCTCTCGGCATCATGCATTGTGTCAGATGAGGTAAAGGCAAAATCAATCACTCTTAGTCAGACAGAAGCATTACTGGCTCCCGACGAATCCATATCGCTGAGTTATTCAATATTGCCGGAAAATACAACTAACAAGAGCGTGACATGGACATCAAGCGATCCGTCAGTCGCAAATTTCAATGTCAATAATGACGGCTCAGCTACAGTGATGAAACTTAAGGAAGGTACAGCGATAATAACTGTCACTACAAATGATGGCAGCAAACTCTCGGCATCATGCGTTATATCGAATGCCGCAGGCGTGGAGGGCATCGAGACTGATGACTGCAAGGTATCGGTTGAAAATGGCGCTATTGTTGTGAAGAATGCGACAGGTATTGTGACGGTCCACAACCTGATGGGCGTAACCGTAGCTTCGGCGCAGGCTGACGGCAGCGTGCTGCGCATCGGCGGCCTGCAGCCCGGCGTCTATATTGTGACCGTCAACGGCAAAGCCACCAAGGTAGTGCTGTAAAAACTGCCTTATAAGAAAAAACTCCTGTTCATTTGTGCAATTGTTTTATTTTAGCAAGAGCACAATTGGACAGGAGTTTTTGATATGTGTTTATTTCTTCAAAAAAAGTTTAGCGGACAGTAATAAAATAAAAATCCAGATTTATTTTGTACAGTTATCATGGTTAATGCGCTTGAGTGCTTCTTCTGCTGTTATTTCAACAGGCATTCCATTGGAGTCTGCCACAATGACACTTTCTCCAAGTTTAGCTTTGCGCTCAAACAATCTGCGTTGTGCTTCAAGTATTCCGTCATTTATATTCTTAAAGAGTTTTATTCCTTCCTGTTCTGACATGATAGTTTGATTTTAGATAGTTTGATTGAGTCAATAATTTTATTGCGTTCAACAATCGGCCGCATGGAGTCACTGTTATCATACAATGACCAGACATCAACGATTGGCGCAAATATATTAAAAAGATTTGATAATCCTGACCGGTTTCTGCAACGGCTTGATTCATGATGGAGTGAACGCTGTTTATAGTTCCACTGTGATGCTTTCGCCTTTGGTGAGTTTGTGTGTGCGTGTTTTGCCGTTGACTTTTACGCGGGCTTTGCCCGAGGTGCGGGCGGTCAGGGTGTAGCTTTTGACTTTGCCGTCGTTCCACTGCATGTCGACAATGAAACCGCCGCGGGCACACAAGCCTTTCACGTTGCCGTCATTCCATTGCTCGGGTACTGCGGGGAGCAGCGCGATATCGCCGTTGTCGGCCGACTGCAGTAGCATTTCCGCGACTCCGGCGCATCCTCCGAAGTTACTGTCGATTTGGAACGGAGAATGCGCGCCGAGCAGGTTGGGGTAGGTTCCCCCTCCGCGACGTGCGTCATCGCCCTGGTAATTGTCGGGGCTGACATACTGCGGCAGACGGCGGTACTAATATCGAGTCGGGAGCCGATACAAAATATTGGCGCGAATAGTATGTGTCGCCTCTGCGGAAGCTGGTTTCTGCAGTCGCGGTGTTGAGGCTGAGTGTGCGGTGATAGTCTGAAGTCGGACTCTCTTTTGGATATTCGAAATCGATTGCGAGTTCGCCGAGCGGCATGTATATCTCGCTGCCGTTGCCCTGTATCTTGAGATTTGCCGCATCCGCTCCGGTATAGTCTTCTTTTGCGAGATGTTCCCTTACGAGAGGAATATATTTGTAGGCTTCGGGTTCTGCAACTTCGGTATCTGGTTCTCCTGTCCATAGAGTGATGTCGTTGAGCGAAATTTTTTCATGTTCGACTCCTCCATATACCGATGCTCCGAGATTGCCGTTGCCCAATACGAGAGTCTCTTCAAAATATTGGGCGGGACGGTTATATTTTAGTAGCAATGGACGGTTGTCGGATGCCGACAACCCTGTGCCGATAGATATTGCTGCGATGACAACAATATAGTTTTTCAGTAGATTCATGTTATGTCAGGCTGGTTTGTAGTAAAATATAAATGAAAAGGGTGCGGCATCAAGACTGTATCGTGGCCGCACCCTATATCGTGTCGTGCGATTATCCTCTGGGGAGCACTTTTACTTCGAGCTTGTTGTAGGCGCGTTCGGCCTTGTCGCGGGCTTCCTCAACACTGTCGGCCGTAGCGAGTATCACTCCCATGCGGCGGTGTCCCTTGATTTCGGGCTTGCCGAAGATGCGTATCTGTACTCCGGGTTCCTCAAGCACTTTCTCGAGGTTGCACATCTCGATTTTGTCGGTGTCACCCTCAACTACGATTGCACGCGAGGCCGACGGGCCGTAAAAACGGACGTCGCTTACCGGCAGACCGAGCAGTGCGCGTGCATGCAGCCCGAATTCGCTCAGATCCTGCGATATCATCGTCACCATACCGGTGTCGTGCGGACGGGGTGACACTTCCGAGAAGATTACTTCGTCACCCTTGATGAAAAGTTCCACGCCGAATATGCCGTAGCCGCCTAATGCGTCGGTCACCTTCTTAGCTATCTCTTTGGCCGATTCGAGAGCCTTGTCGCTCATGGGCTGCGGTTGCCATGAATAGCGGTAATCCCCGTTGATCTGTATATGGCCTACGGGCTGACAGCATACCGTTCCTGCCACAGAACGCACCGTCAGCATCGTAATCTCATAATCGAAATTCACAAAACCCTCTACGATTACGCGGCCTGCTCCGGCTCGTCCGCCTTCCTGCGCCTCGCGCCAGGCGGCATCTATCTGGTCGGCGCTCTTTACTGTCGACTGACCGTGTCCCGACGAACTCATGATGGGTTTTACCACGCAGGGTATTCCTATTTCGTCGATTGCCTTGCGGAATTCCTCCTCTGTCTCGGCGAACTTGTAGGGCGATGTCTTGATGCCGAGCTCCTCGGCGGCCAGACGGCGTATGCCCTCGCGGTTCATGGTCAGACGTGCCGCGCGTGCCGTAGGCGTAACATGGTATCCCTCTTTTTCAAGTTCTACAAGCACATCGGTGGCTATCGCTTCCACTTCGGGAATGATATGGTCGGGTTTCTCCTTTTCAATGACCTCGCGCAATGCGGTGCCGTCAAGCATGTTGAACACATAGCTGCGATGTGCTATCTGCATGGCCGGAGCGTTGGCATATTTGTCGCAGGCTATCACCTCAACGCCGTAGCGCTGCAGTTCAATCGCCACTTCCTTGCCGAGCTCTCCGCTTCCCAGCAACATCGCTTTTTTGCCTATCGGTGTCATCACCGAACCTATCTTTACCATTTCGTTTGTGATTTTGATTGATTTATATTATTGTATTTGTTTTATGCGGAATTATATTGAGAGGGCGTTGCATAACTCCCTACTTCGTTTACCGGAGTTTTGCAGTTTGCGGGTCAGATTATTTCGTCGCCCGCTTTCAGACGCTGTCGGACCACCTCGTATATCATCACTCCGGCGGCTACCGACACGTTGAGTGATCCGATATGTCCCATCTGCGGAATTGACACGAAGCGGTCGCAAAGCCGTATTACTTCAGGCGATATTCCTTTATCCTCCGCACCCATGACTATAGCCAGGGGCTTGTCATAGTCGACGCATGTATAGTTGATGTCGGCCTTCTCGCTTGCCGCTACCACGGTATAGCCATTGTCTTTGAGAAATCTCACCGCGCCCTGTATGGAGTATTCGCGGCATACCGGTATATGGTGAAGCGCGCCCGCCGATGTCTTCATTGCGTCGCCGCTCACCGACACGCTGCCGTGGTAAGGTATCACGATGCCGTTTACACCGGCGCATTCGCATGTACGTGCTATCGCGCCGAAGTTCCTTACGTCGGTAATGCCGTCAAGCACTACGATAAACGGCTGCACGCCGGCTTCATAAAGTTCCGGTACCAGGTGGTCAAGCCGGTGGTAAGTGACCGATGACAGTATGGCCACCACTCCCTGATGGTTCTTGCGCGTTATCTTGTTGATTTTCTCTACCGGCACACGCTGGCAGTAGATATGGTCGCGTTTTATCAGCGCGAACAGTTCAGCCGCAAGTTCGCCGTTCAGCTCCTTACGTATCATCACCTTGTCTATCTCCTTGCCGGCTTCAATCGCCTCGATGACGGCACGTATGCCATATATGTAGTCAGAAGTTTCCATCTATTTTTTATATTTCAAAATTCAAAGTTCCACATTCAAAATTTCCAATCATACCTTTTGCGGTCTGGCGTGCCGCCTCGTTGCCGGCATCGCCCGAAAGCATCAATGCGAGTTCGCCGATGCGCTCCTCGTCGCTGAGCTGTTTTACCCTTGTATTGGTGGTGGTATCTGTATCCTCCTTGAACACCTTGAAGTGCACATCGCCTTTCGATGCTACCGGCGGAAGATGGGTGATTGCTATCACCTGTATGCGGCGCGATATGTCCTTCATCAGCTTGCCCATACGTCCAGCCACGTCGCCCGACACGCCGGTGTCGACCTCGTCGAATATGATTGACGGCAGCTGCACATGGTCGGCGACAAGGGCCTTGATTGACAACATCAGACGCGAAATCTCGCCTCCTGAGGCTGTGTCCTTGACGGGCATCAGCGGCTGGTTCTTGTTGAATGCGAACAGGAAATTCACCTTGTCGGCACCGGTCGGAGTCAGTTCGGCAGGCGTTATTTCTATCTCGGCACGCAGGTTTTTCATGCCAAGCGGCGTGGCGCTTTCCAGCAGCTCTTCCACAAAACGGGCGGCCACATGTCTGCGCGCCTCGGTCAGCCGTTCGGCCAGTTCGATGGCATGCTTTTTCGCTATCTTCGCTTTTGTGGCATACTGCTTGAGCCGTTCGTCGGAATTGTCGATTGAATCGATACGTTCGCTGAGCTCCTGTTGCAATGCGATGAGTGCCTCGTCGCTGTCGGCCGACAGTTTCCGCTGCAGGTCGTAGATGTCGCTGAGGCGTTCCTCGACATATTCCAGACGACGGGGGTCGGCTTCAAGCCGGCTGTCAAGCGTCTCGACAGTGTCCTTGATGTCAGTGGCTTCGATACGAAGTGATTCCATACGGCTTATAAGCTGTTCCGATTCCTGAAGTCCGTCGAGCCCGTCAAGCAATCCTTCGCTTTGACGCAGCATGGCGAGTATGTTGTATTCACCTCCGTCAAACATTTCGAGAATCTGTCCGAGCGACTCTTTCACGGTAGTGACATTGGCCAGCAGGTTGCGTTCCTGTTCAAGTGCCTCCTGCTCTCCCGGTTGCAGGTTGAGCTCTTCGAGCAACTGCAACTGGTAGCGTATATATTCCTCTTCGGCTTTAGATGTCTCCGACGCACGGCGAGCTACCTGATATTTTTTCAGCGCCGACCGGAATGCGTCGTACGCCACGGCATATTCTTTCTTGATCTCTTTGTCATCGAGCATGGTGTCGATTACGGTCAGCTGATAGTCGTTGTCGGCCAAAAGCAGATTCTGATGCTGCGAATGCAGGTCGACAAGGCGTATCGCTATCTCGCGCAACAGTGATAACGGAGCGGGCACATCGTTGACAAATGACCGCGACCTCCCTGACGGCGATATTTCCCTCCGGAGTATAAGCTGGCTGTCCATCGGGTCGATGTCGTTTTCCGACAGTATACGGCCTATCTCATCATATCCGGTTATGTCGAAAATACCCTCTACGACCGATTTCTTGCTCTTGTCGCTGACCACCTTTGTGTCGGCACGGTTGCCGAAAAGCATCGACAGAGCACCGAGCATTATCGATTTTCCGGCACCGGTCTCGCCCGTGATGATATTGAGCCCCGGGCGGAACGTCAGCTCAATGTTGTCAATCAAAGCATAGTTTGATATGGAAAGAGTCTCTATCATTGTGTCTCTTTTATGTTTGTCCGGTTTCGCATTGTTAGATAGTAACAATCATCTCTTTCTATCTGTTGACCGGCGGATTCTTTATCTTGTTGATGCGCTCCTGCTCGGTAGGGAAGATGTCTTTCAGCAGTTCATACACACGGTCGCGTTCGGTCTGCGGCGCTTTGGAGTATATATTGACAAGTTCGTCGAGTTTGGCGTCCTTGAACATCGACAGCCCTACCGACATTGGGTTCACCTGATATACTTTCTGCAGATAGTCGAGCGACTGCGTGATGTTTGCTCTTCCTTTGTCGGGTGATACCGACATCTCGTCAAGTCCCTTGCGGTGGTAGTCATAGAGCATGTCGCGCAGTCCCGATGTGGCCTGGTCGGTATATGCGCTGAGCACTGCCGAACGGTTTTTTGTGTCCTCAAACTGGCGCCATCCTGTTTCTCCCGACGACTGCGCCATCTGCACTATCTGTGCCAGACGGTCGAAAAACGGTTGTCCGCCGCGCGGGGAGAATGAATCGAAATCCACTGCCAGGAAAAGATAAGCATAGAAATTGAGTATCGCCGTCAGCTGGCTCTCCATGCTGTTTTCCGAGAAAATAAGAGGCTCGCCTTCCTGATAGCTGAACTCTACTTTGGAATCCTTGAAATTTATCAGGGTTGTGGTGTATGACGAATTATATACCGGACGTGTCGACTGTACCTGTATGTCGCCCGTGAACGTATTGTCGTTTACCTCCTTTACAGTCAGAAAAAAACGGCATTCGATTTTCTCGTTTGGTGAGAATTTTGCGTTGGTGAATGTCGTTGTGTTGAAATAATCGTTGATGGCTGACTGAAGCGTCTCGAAAACGCTCTTGTTGGAGCCCTGCACCTGGTCGGAATTGATTTCGACCGTGCAGTTGAGTTCCTGGGCGCTGACTGTCGCCACCGCCGTCGCACATGCCAGTATGAGTAATAATCGTCGCAACATCTTACGGAGAGGGATTATATTTCTGTGGTTAACTTATGTCTCTTAACGCCTGTTTAAACCAGATATGTTTTTAAGTCAGGTATGCTTTTAATTCAAACACGCGTTTACTCTTTTTCCTGTGCCGGTACGGCAATGCAGTCGAGAATGTCGCATGCCACTTCGGCTTTGCTTTTCAGAGGGAATTCTTTCGAAGCACCGTCGCGTGTGAATACCGTAATTTTGTTGGTGTCCGTACCGAATCCTGCTCCGGCATCGCGAAGGGAGTTCATCACTATCATGTCGAGATTCTTGCGCGTGAGTTTGTCGAGCGCGTTGCTCTCTTCGTCATTTGTCTCGAGAGCGAAACCGACGAGTATCTGGTCAGGACGTTTCTCTTTGCCGAGCGAAGCCGCTATATCCGGATTTTTCACAAGTCTGATTTGTGGTATCTCATCTTTTTCGCGTTTGATTTTCTTGTCAGCAACTTCAGCCGGCGCGTAATCGGCCACTGCGGCCGACATTATGGCAATGTCGCTGTCGCCGAAATAGCGTTGACACTGCGCGTACATCTCGCGTGCGGATTCCACGTTGACAACCTCGACCTCCGGCACCGTCGGCTTTATGCCCGTCGGTCCGGATATTAGCGTCACTATCGCGCCGCGGCGTGCTGCCTCGTCGGCGATGGCATAACCCATTTTACCTGTGGAGTAATTGCCGATGAATCGCACCGGATCAATGCGCTCATATGTGGGTCCGGCTGTCACCATGACATGTTTGCCGGCAAGCGGCAGGTCCTTGCTGAAAAAGCGGTCGAGCACTTTCAGTATGTTTTCGGGTTCCTCCATGCGGCCTTTCCCTACGAGATGCGACGCAAGTTCACCCTCAGCCGGCTCTATGATATGGTTACCGTACGAACGGAGCAATGCGATGTTTCGCGTAGTCGACGGATGTGCCATCATGTCAAGGTCCATCGCGGGAGCCACGAATACCGGTGCCTTGGCCGACAGATAGGTCGTGACAAGCATGTTGTCGGCCACTCCGTTGGCCATCTTGCCAATGGTTGAGGCCGTGGCGGGTGCTATTATCATTGCGTCAGCCCATAGCCCCAGGTCGACATGTGAATGCCATTGGCCGGTGTTGGCGGTGAAAAACTCGCTGATGACAGGTTTGCCCGACAGAGTCGACAGCGTGACCGGACAAATGAATTCCTTGGCATTGGGTGTCATGACCACCTGTACCTCCGCACCGCTCTTGATGAGCAGACGCACCAGCGTGGCAGTCTTGTAAGCTGCAATACCGCCGGTTATTCCCACTATAATATGTTTTCCTGTCAACGACATCTCATTATCTTTTTTACTTTATCAAATTGTCCGCACCCACACCACCACATCAGATGTGCCCCTGTTGTAGGGACGCGATTTATCGCGTCCGCACCCACAAAAACACCATCTTCCCCCCCCCCAAAAAAAAAAATATTTCCAACTCTCAAATCTCCCCGTCCTCATTAATGCTCTTAATGAATTCTCCTTACTGACCTTAAAGTCATTATCGCAAACCCAACCGTCGCCCTCTACTTCTTCCCCGAAGCCAGCTTTATCCTCGTAAACACATTCTTTGTGTCCTGGGGAAAATCGCCCTGCAATATCCAGCTGAAATAGCCGGGGTCGGTCTTGAACACATCTATTACGGCTTTTCCCTTGTGCTTGCCGAAATTGATAGTCTCCACACCCTGTTCGTTGTAAACGATTCGTCCCATCAGGTCGACATTGCGCTGCTGCGACGAATATGCCGACAGCTTCTCGATATCGTTCGGCAGGTCGTCGTAACAGTCGAGCTGCGCTTTGAGCACCTCATATGTGGCACGCGTATCGGCCAACGCCGAGTGTGCGTCATTGAGGTCTTTGCCACAGTAAAATCTGTAGGCTGCCGTGAGCGTGCGCTGCTCCTTCTTGTGGAATATGGTCTGCACGTCGACAAAACGCGCTTTACCGAAATCAAAATCCACTCCGACGCGGGCAAACTCCTCGGCAAGCATCGGTATATCGAAACGGCTCGACGCGAATCCTGCGATGTCACACCCCTCTATTATCCGTGCTATTTCCCGTGCTCTCGACTTGAATGTGGGCTTGTCGCTTACATCGGCATTTGAAATATGGTGCACGGATTCGGCTTCTGCCGAAATCGCCATTTCTGGATTGAACCGGAAATTGTATTCCTCTTCCTCCCCGTTTGGATTGACTTTGATGATTGACATTTCGACTATACGGTCACTGGTAATCGACAGTCCCGTAGTTTCAAGGTCAAAAAATATGATAGGTTTCTTTAATGAAAGCTGCATATCTGCAATGTGAAATTTATAATATGAATTGTTCCCGGAGAATATAATTTGTTTCTGCATGTAGGGACGCACGGCCTGTGCGTCCGATACCGGTCTGAATCTTTTCCGCTGAAAATGTTACAAAACTGATATTCACTATTGGCATGGTGTAGGGCTGTTCCCCGGAACAGCCGGTTGTAGCGATTGATTATCATTCACTCGGCGGCTGTTCCGGGGAACAGCCCTACATCATACAATCTCATATTCCGGAAATCTTATAAGTTTTTCAACACCATTCGGCGGAAATATCATTTTTCTAGTGATAATTTCCCGAAAATTTCTTGGCCGTAAGATATTTTGAAACTTAAATATGCTCTTAGAAGTTGCTTACAGTCATCGGCATCAGCAGCATGAGCAAATCGGAGTCATCGTCATTCTCCTCGGGGACAAACACTCCGGGCCGGCTCGGGTCGCTGAGCTTGATTACAATATTTTCGGTGGAAAGCGTATTGCATATCTCGATGAGGTAAGGCGCGCTGAATCCGATAATCATCTCGTTGCCTGTGAAAGAGCAGGGGAGCTCCACGCGTCCGGAGGTGCAGAAGTTGTTGTCCTGTGCTTTCATCTCGATATTCTCCGGAGTGATGCGGAATTTCACCAGACCGTGACCGGGGTCGACGAATACGCCTACGCGGCGCAATGCATTGAGCATCGAGTGGCGGTCGATAGTGAGCGAATACGGATTGTTGGCGGGAATCACGCGGTTATAGTCGGGGAATACTCCTTTGATGAAACGGCAGTTGAACGTATATGTGCCGCTCTCTATCGTGGCCGACTTAGTGTCGAGGCTCACCTTGACTTTCTCCTCCTTGGCAAATGCGTTCTTTATGATTGTCGCCGGTTTGACCGGGATGATGCACGACGCGGTTATGCCGGGAGCCGACATGCTGTTGGAGTATCGCACAAGTTTGCGCGTGTCGGTAGCTACGAATGTGATGCCGTCGGGCTTGATGTCAAACAGTATACCCATCATCTGCGGACGAAGGTCGTCGGTGCCGACTGCAAACAGTGTGTTGTCGATGCCGAGTACAAGCTGCTCTACCGGACACTCGAATACCAGCGGCTCTATCTCCTGTGCCTCCTGCTTGGGTGTAGGATACTCGTTGCCGTTGATGCCGACGAAATTGAATTTGTCGCCGGGATACTCTATCGTGATGGCGAGGTTGTCGTCGACGCTGAAATCGACATTGAGCTCGGGCAACTCCTTGAAAAGTTCCACGCAGCGACGGGCGTCAACGCAAAATTTTCCGCCCTCTCCCTCAAGGTTTTCGATCTTTACGCGTGCAGTAAGTATATTTTCAAGGTCAGATGCGGTAATCTTTACTGACTCATTGTCAACTTCAAACAAAAAGTTGTTCAATATTGTCATCGCGTTCTTCGAATTGATGACCTTGCTTACTGCCGACAATGCGTTGTAAAGCGATTTGCTATGAATTTGAAATTTCATAATATGGAGTGTATTTGTTTGTTTACCAAAGGATTAATATAGTAGTCTCTCAGGCATGGAAATAATGCCTGTTTATCCTACAAATTTAATAAAAAAAAATCGCTTTTGCAACTCTCACGCTCCTTATTATTTTGCTGTTTTGCCTGAATTATGGCGCGACAAAATTGTGAAATTTTGGTTGACTATGTGGGGACGCACGGCTCGTGCGTCTGATAATTGGTTGATTATCAGTGCCTATTTGTGGACGCACGAACCGTGCGTCCCTACCGTTTTAGTCCATCAAACCTTTTTTACCCTTCACTGTTGAAAGCATCTACGTCCATTGATGCCAACTCCCACAGCGACATTGCGTTTTCAAGCTGTTTGGTGCGTTGCGCGTGCAGTGTGTATAGTTCTGGATTTGTGTCCCCGGCGGCTAATTTCTGCTCGATTTCAGCTATCTCCCCTTCGATGCGGCTGATTTCCGCTTCGGCTTCCTCCACTTTCTTCTGCAGGCGTTTCAGTTGCTTCTGCTTTTCTCGCTGCTCGGCATAGCTGATGCGGCGTGCCGTCTGCGGCTGCTCGGGAGCCGGTTGTGCCACTGCTTTTTGCGCAGGCTTTGATTCCTGTTTTTTCTCCTGTTGCCGCAGGGGGGCATTCGCCTCCAGCTCGTGGAGGGATTCCATTTTCTTCTTTTCGAGAAATTCATAAATGCCACCAAGACATTCGCGCACTTGGCCGCCTCCGAATTCATATACCTTTTCCACGAGTCCGTCAAGAAATTCGCGGTCGTGGCTCACTACAATCACCGTTCCGTCGAAATCCTTGATGGCCTGTTTCAGAATATCCTTGGTCTTCATGTCGAGGTGGTTGGTGGGCTCGTCGAGTATGAGCAGGTTGACCGGTTCGAGGAGCAGACGTATCATTGCCAGACGTGTTTTCTCGCCGCCCGACAGCACTTTTACCTTTTTGTCGGAAGCCTCTCCGCCAAACATGAACGCCCCCAGTATATCACGTATCTTGGTGCGTATGTCGCCCACTGCCACGCGGTCGATTGTGTCGAATACGCTTATCTCTCCGTCGAGCATCGATGCCTGATTCTGAGCGAAATATCCGATTTTTACATTATGCCCGATTTTGAGGTTGCCGGTGTACGGGATTTCGTTCATTATGCATTTCACGAGGGTCGATTTGCCCTCGCCGTTTTTGCCCACAAAAGCCACTTTCTCACCGCGTTTTATTGTAAACGTAGCGTGGTCAAACACCTGATGGTTGCCATAGCGTTTCCCTACATTATCGGCGATGACGGGGAAGTCGCCCGAACGCGGTGCCGGCGGGAATTTCAGGTTGAGGTGCGAGGTGTCCACTTCGTCCACTTCGATGCGCTCTATCTTGGCAAGCTGCTTCATGCGGCTCTGCACCTGCACGGCCTTGGTGGCCTTGTAGCGGAAACGTTCGATGAATTCTTCGGTATCTTTGATCTGCTTCTGCTGGTTCTGGAATGCACGCATCTGCTGTTCGAGGCGTTCCTGACGCAATACCACATATTTGGAGTAATTGACCGAGTAGTCGTAAATCTTGCCGAGGGTGATTTCAATCGTGCGGTTGGTGACATTGTCGATGAACGCGCGGTCGTGGCTCACCAATACCACCATATTCGCTTTCTGCACGAGGAATTGCTCGAGCCACTGTATTGACTCGATGTCAAGATGGTTGGTCGGCTCGTCGAGCAGCAGCACGTCGGGTCGCTGCAGCAATATCTTGGCAAGCTCGATACGCATGCGCCAGCCGCCCGAAAACTCTGAAGTGGAGCGGTTGAAGTCTTCCCTTGTGAATCCGAGACCTTTGAGTGTCTTTTCGATTTCGGCGTCGGCATTCTCGCTCTGTTCGATGGCCAGACGCTCCGACAGCGATGTCATCCGGTCGATAAGGTCGGTATATGTATCGCTCTCGAAATCGGTAGTGGCCGCAATGCGCTCGTTGACCTCATCGAGCTCACGCTGCAACGCATCGATGTGACCGAAAGCCTTGCGCACTTCATCGACCACGGTAAGCGTGTCGCTCACCTCCATCTGCTGCGGCAGGTATCCTATGGTGACTCCCTCGGGTACGACCACCTGCCCCGATGTAGGGTGTTGCAGCCCGGCTATTATTTTGAGCATGGTTGACTTGCCGGCGCCGTTTTTGCCGACCAGCGCGATTTTGTCGCGCTTGTTGATCACATAATTGATATTGTCGAATAGCGGGCGGGCGCTGAACTCCACCGACAGGTTCTGTATTGAAATCATCTACAATCTTTTTTATCACCCGCAAAGTTACAAAAAAAGTTGCCGATTTCATAACATAAGTGGTCATCTATGCGGATATTTAAGTAACTATGAAGTGAGGGTTTATATCCGGATATAATAAATAAAGTGTTTTTTATACCGGGTTTGGTCTCATTGCTATGAAATCCGGAGTACAAGTATTATTGCAAATTTAACGTTTCCTCAAACTTTGGCAAAATAATTGTCCCGCGTTTAGCTTATTAGTTTTTTGAATCCGTTTTATCTACAATGCTATTGCAAATGGAACGGTTCACGCAAAATGTCTGAGAAGAAAATTTATTATGCGCCATCTTTTGGTTATTATCGCGCATTCTGATTTGCGGGATATGGCCTTGGTTATTTGTCTTGTAACTTTTGAAAGCGGCATTACCCAAAAGAGGCCTTCGCCTTTTGCCATGCGTGTGCCGACGAGACCGGGACGTATTTCCGTGATAACGATGCCGGAGCCTTTCGCTTTTCGGCGAAGTGATTTAGTGTAGTTTATCTGATATGCCTTTGATGCGCTGTATGACGGGGCGCCGGGAGTCGGTTGCAGTCCTCCGACTGATGTTACTGTCACGAGATGTCCATAGCCCTGTTGCTCGAATATGTGGTATAGTGTTGTCATGGCATGAGTCCATCCGGCGATGTTTGTTGCTATCGTAGTTTGCTCGACGGCATTGTCAAGATTCGGGTTTAGCTCGCCTGTGCCGGCGCATACGATGGCGATGTCAATGGAGTGAAGGCTGTGGCGAGCGAAAGCAATGGCCGCTTCCAGTTGTATGGCTACCGACATGTCGCAGCATTCGGTATGCGTGTGGTCCGGACACGTACTCTTCATTTCCTGTAACAATTCTTCGCGGCGGCCGAATACTGCTACATTATATCCTTCCGAAGTGTAATGACGCCACAGACTGTTACCTATTCCGGATGTCGCGCCGATGATAAATATGTTCATTATTGCTTATTTTTTTAGCAAAGATAGGAACGCGGACTGAGACCGGCGTTAAACTAAGTTTATGATATAGGTTATTTCCCCGTTTTGCGGCGGATACGGCTGAGATAAACGGGCGTGACGAGAAGGTAGGAGGCAATATCACGCATTGTGACCTGTCGGATAATGTCGGGATACGTGTTAATCATTGCAAGATACCTTTCGGTTGGCGATTTACGGTGAATGTCGATATAGCGTGCGTATGCTTCATTGAGTAGTATTTCCGAAGCCCTGTCAATCAGGCGGGGATTGGATTGCCGGATATAATCGCGCAGATTGTCGATCGGGCATTGTATGACTTCGGCGTCGCTTCCGGCAATGATTGAGATGTCGGCAGGTTGCCCGGACAGGAACGATTTGATGAAATCTATCACACATTCCCCTTCAAATGAGAATCCTGTCACACTGTAGTCGCCTTTCGTATTGAGAACCGCATACTTGAAATAGCCCGACGTTATTATTCCGGCATAGCGCCCCAGACATCCTTCCGCTGCAAAATATTCACCTTTGCGGTATGTCACGGATTTACCGTTAGCCATGCAGTAATCTCGAATGGCGGAAAAATCGATGTCGGTTAGAAATTCGTTAAGCAAAGCCATTGGCGCGGTGCGGTGTCGATGTGTCAGTAGGGTTTGCGGTATTTGTCGGGGTTGGAGTCTTCGAGGATGCTGAGATAGGAGGTGTAGCGCGATTGGGCTATCAGGCCATCTTCGAGGGCTTTGATTACTGCACAGTGGGGTTCGTGTGTATGGGTACAGTTGTTGAAACGGCAATCGGCTCCAATCTTGAATATCTCCGGAAAGAAGTGCGACGCTTCATATTCGTCCATTTCGATAGTGCCGAATCCTCTTACTCCGGGGGTATCGATAAGATAACCTCCGTCGTCGCCCGGGAGTTGGAACATTTCGGAAAAGGTAGTGGTGTGAGTACCGGTGTCGTGCACCTCCGATATGGCGGCAGTGCGCAGGTCGAGCCCGGGTATCAGGTCGTTGATGAGGGTGGTTTTGCCCACGCCTGAGTTGCCTGAAATAAGAGCTGTCTTGCCCCGGAGGAGGCTGCGGAGTGCGTCGATGCCGTCGCCGGTCTTTGCCGATATGGTCACGACTTTATAGCCTATCGACTTGTACAGGTAGCTGACAGCATCCAGCAGTTCGATATCCTCGGATTCGGTGAGAAGGTCGATTTTATTTATTACTATAATAGCGGGCACGCGGTAGGCTTCGGCGGTGGCAAGAAAACGGTCGATGAATGTTAGCGACGTAGTGGGGTGGAAGAGCGTTACGATAAGGAGTGCCTGGTCGAGATTCGACGCCAGAATGTGCGACTCTTTCGAGAGGTTGCTCGCGCGGCGGATAATATAATTTTTGCGCGGAAGAATATCGGTGATAAATGCCGTGCCTGATTCGTTAACCGAAATGTTCACACGGTCGCCTACGGCAATAGGGTTGGTCGACCTGATACCTTTAAGGCGGAAATTGCCTTTGATTTTGCAGTCGATTTCGGTGCCGTCGGCAGTGCGTGCCACATACCAACTTCCTGTATTCTTTATGATTAATGCCTCCATTAAAATGCCCTTTTCTATAAAATAAACCAAAATTAAGCAATTTGGTTGAGATAAAAAAGTTTTTTAAGTGATTTTTCAACTTACTGATTATTAGGTATTTACGATTTGACAACTTTATTTCTCCCTGATTTACTGATAAATAACTTCTGCCAAATGCTGAATTTTAAATAAAAATGTTTAAATTTGCAAAAGTTTGAACCAAATACAATTATTAATTATTATAAGTGTAAACAATTTAAATTTCAAAAAACGATGAATGTAGAAGTCATTGGTTCATGGGCCGGACTTGTGTGGAAAGCACTCAACGAGGCCGAAGTTTTGGGAATCAAACAGCTTAAAAAGATTACCAAACTGAAAGAAAAAGAATTGTACGCCGCTCTCGGATGGCTTGGCCGTGAAGACAAAATCACTATTCAGGATAACCCCGAGGACGAAAAAGAACTGTTGGTATCACTTGTCCAGGACAAATAATACACACTTTTTTAACACTATCACTCCCCGACTTACAACGAAATCGACAGCCGTCATGGCCGCCGATTTCGTTTTTTAGTTTGCCCGACATGGGCATAATCTAACGGGTGGAAGTCCCGAGCGCGCCC